>NZ_JBNMNU010000026.1:0-33050 GCF_051278035.1 Clostridium sp. | reverse complement strand
AGCATCCACAAGGTATTATTGCTATAGTTAGAAATAAGCTGGTAGAGATTAGATATGAGGATGGATTTTATGTGCTAGCTGATAAAATTCAAGACCCTGGAAATATGGGAACTATAATTAGAACTGCACATGCAGCAGGGGCTCTGGGAGTTATAATTACAAAAGGAACAGTGGATATTTATAATGAAAAAACTTTAAGAGCTACAATGGGGTCTATTTTTAAAATGCCTGTTATTTATGATAGTGATTTATCAACAGTAGAAAAGCTTAGAGATGATGGATTTAAGTTAGTTACTAGTTCACTGGAATGTGATAAAAATTTTTATGATATACATTTAAAGGGAAAAGTTATTATAACTGTTGGAAATGAAGGAAATGGAATAAGTGAAGATGTGTACGCTATATCTGATCTTAAAATAAAAATTCCTATGCCTGGTGGTGCAGAATCTCTAAATGCAGCAGTAGCAGCGTCAATTATGATATATGAAGTAGTAAGGCAGAAAAATAATATATAATTATTGGTTTATAGTTGAAATTTTTATCGTTTACGGTTATAATGTTTTTTATACTTTCATAAATTAATAGGTAATAAACTGTGATGGAGACAGTAGATACAAAAATTGGTACAGGGATAAGAAGCCTTAGACTGAGAGCTTTCTTAAGAAGTTTTTATATTGAAATTCACTCCTGAGTTCTAATAGTGAAACA
This sequence comes from Clostridium sp., assembly GCF_051278035.1. GTDB lineage: Bacteria > Bacillota > Clostridia > Clostridiales > Clostridiaceae > Clostridium_AD. The sequence continues at coordinate 32,342 of NZ_JBNMNU010000026.1, read as the reverse complement.
AAGTAACTGTTAGCGGTTAGAATCGATAATTTTATCTAAGAGGACTGTTTTCAGTCAATTAGGGTGGTAACGCGGATAATCCGTCCCTTCATAAGGGGCGGATTTTTTTTGTTTTATAAAAAAGTAAAGAATGTAGAAATACATTAATATGAAAGGGGAATTCATCATGCAGGAAAAGTTAAAAATTATAAAAGCTTCAGCTTTAGAAGAATTAAAAGTAGCGGCTATTAAAACGGAAATAGAAAATGTTAGAGTTAAGTATTTAGGCAAAAAAGGAGAACTAACACAAATACTAAGAGGCATGGGTAAGTTGTCAAACGAAGAGAGACCAATAATTGGTAAACTTGCAAATGAAGTTCGAGAGGATATAGAAACTCTTATAACTAAAGCCACAGATGATTTGAAAAATAGTGAGAGAGAAGAAAAGCTAAAAAGCGAAGTGGTAGATATATCTATGCCAGGAAAAAAACAAACAGTAGGTAAAAGACATCCATTAGAATTAACTCTTGAAAAAGTTAATGAAATATTTTTATCTATGGGATTCGTTATTGAAGAGGGGCCAGAGGTAGAGAAGGATTATTATAATTTTGAGGCACTGAATATACCAAAGGATCATCCTGCAAGAGGGGAACAAGATACTTTTTACATAAATGATAGTATAGTTTTAAGGACCCAAACCTCACCAGTGCAAATAAGAACTATGGAGATTCAAAAGCCACCTATAAAAATGATTTCTCCAGGTAAAGTTTATCGTTCAGATGCATTAGATGCTACTCACTCACCTATTTTTTATCAGATTGAAGGACTAGTAGTGGCTAAGGGTATTACTTTTGCTGATTTGAAGGGAACTTTAGAGCTATTTACACAAAAAATGTTTGGAGATAAAATGGAAACAAAGTTTAGACCACACCATTTTCCATTCACAGAACCTTCTGCAGAAATGGATGCAACTTGCTTTGTGTGTAAAGGAGAAGGTTGTAAAGTTTGTAACGGTAGTGGCTGGATAGAACTTTTGGGTTGTGGAATGGTTCACCCTCAGGTTTTAAGGAATTGTGGAATTGATCCTGAAGTTTATAGCGGATTTGCATTCGGATTTGGACTAGATAGGATTACAATGTTAAATTATGGAATAGATGATATTAGAGCACTTTATGAAAGTGATATGAGATTCCTAAAACAATTCTAAAATATGGATATAAAATATGAAACATAAATTAATTACTAGGAGGATACTATATGAAAGTTCCAGTTAAATGGCTTAAAGATTATGTAGATATAGATATTTCACCAAAAGAACTTGGCGACAGACTTACTATGTCTGGTTCAAAAGTAGAAGAGGTTATTATATCAGGTGCTGAAATAGAAAATGTTGTAGCAGGAAAAATAATAGAAATAGTTAAACATCCGGATGCTGACACGCTAGTTGTATGTCAAGTAAATGTTGGACTAAAAGAACCAATACAAATTGTTACAGCAGCTGATAATATGAGTGAACAGGATATTATACCGGTTGCACTTCATGGATCAAGCTTACATGGGGGAGTGAAGATTAAAAAAGGTAAGCTTCGTGGTATACTTTCAAATGGCATGTTTTGCTCAGAGGAAGAACTTGGAATTGCTGGGGACGAACCAGTTCATGGTCTAATGATACTTCCTGAGGATACTCCTATTGGAAAAGATATAAAAGAAGTTTTAAAACTTCAAAGTGTAGTAATAGATTTTGAAATAACTTCAAATAGACCAGATTGTAATAGTGTGCTCGGTATAGCAAGAGAAACTGCTGCAACTTTAGGCACCGAATATAGAAAACCAGCAGTGAATTATAAAGCTACTTCTACTGCGAATGTGGAAGAAACTTATAAGGTTGATGTTAAAGATGAACTTTGCAGAAGATACATGTTAAAGGGAATAAAAAATGTTAAAATCGAGCCATCCCCACAGTGGATGCAAGAAAGACTTCTAGAGGCAGAAATTAGACCAATAAATAATATAGTTGATATTACAAACTTTGTTATGCTAGAACTTGGTCAGCCTATGCACGCATTCGATGCAAGGCAAATTACTACTAATAGTATAGTGGTTGAAAGAGCAAACGCTCGAGAGAAATTTACTACCTTAGACGAAGTAGAAAGAGAATTAGATGAGAATATTTTATGCATAAAAGATGGAGAGAGAACTATAGGTATTGCAGGTATTATGGGAGGCTTAAATTCCGAAATTGAGGAAGATACTATGGAAGTAATATTTGAAAGTGCAAACTTCAATGGAGTTAATATAAGACTAGCTTCCAAAAAATTATATTTAAGAACAGATGCTTCTACTAAGTTTGAAAAGGATTTGGATCCTGAACTTGCCCAAATGGCAATAGATAGAGCATGTAATTTAGTTCAGGAATTAGGTGCTGGTGAAATAATGCAGGGGTGTGTGGATGTATACCCTAAAAAACTAAAGTCTCATAGTTTAGAAGTAGACTTCAACTGGATTAATTGCTTTTTAGGAACTGAAATATCTATTAGGGATATGAAAATGTATTTAGATAGATTGGAATTATCCACAGAAATGACAGGTAATTATTTAATAATACAGGTACCTACATTTAGATCTGATATCAATATAAGAGAAGATGTAGCAGAAGAAATTGCTAGAATATATGGATATGATAATATACCATCTACGTTGTCCAAATGTGAAACTTTTAAAAGTGGGAAAAGTGAAAAGCAAAAATTAGAAGATAAAGTAGTTCTTTCTTTAATTGGTAGTGCACTTAATCAATCTATAAGCTACTCTTTTGTAAGTCCTAAAATATTTAATAAAATTTTAGTTCCAGACGATAGTGAACTTAGAAATGTAGTTACTATAAAAAATCCGCTAGGAGAAGATTATAGTATAATGAGAACTACAACTATAGCATCCATGATGGAATCATTAGGTCGAAATTATTCGAGAAATAATGAAGAGGCTAGATTATTTGAAATAGGCAAAGTTTATATTCCAAATGATGATATGAATAAACTTCCGTGCGAAAGTAATATATTAACAATAGGAATGTATGGAAACCTTGATTATCTAGATTTAAAAGGTGTAGTGGAAAATGTAGTAGATAGTTTAGGAATAAAAAAGACATCATTTAAAAGAGAGTCTGAAAATCCGACTTTTCATCCTGGTAAAACTTCGAATTTATACGTTAAAAGAGAACTTATAGGTGTGGTTGGAGAAATTCATCCGGTCGTATCAGAAAATTATGAAGTGGAAGAGAGATGTTATATAGCAGAATTAAACCTAGATTTATTATATAAGCATGCTGACTTTAGTAACAAATATAAGTCGCTTCCGAAATTTCCAGCTGTAACAAGGGATATTGCGCTGATAGTTGAGGATGCAATTTTGGTTCAAGATATTGAAGATGTAATTGTAAAACAAGGTGGTAATATTTTAGAAAGTGCTAAGTTATTCGATGTATATAAAGGTAAACAAATATCTGAAGGTAAGAAGAGTATTGCCTATGCTATAGTATATAGACGAGAGGATAAGACTTTAACAGATGAAGAAGTAAATAAGGTTCATGAAAAAATATTGAGAACCCTTGAGCATAAACTAGGGGCTGAACTTAGATAAATTTACAAATGGAATCCCCTTAGTAATAAGGGGATTTATTTTCATTGCATAATTTGAAAATATTGGTTTTATTAAAAACTAAATTGTGGTACAATGAATACAACTAATCTGTCTAAGAGGGTGTTTTGGATGAACATTGTAACAATAAAGATCAATGGTATTGAATACAATTTAAAAGGTAATGAAAAAGAAGAATATTTACATGTTGTAGCTAGCCATGTTGACAAGAAAATAAAGAGTATAATGGGCAACAATGAAAAGCTTAACACTTCCTCAGCAGCAATTTTAACTGCTCTAAATTTAGGTGATGAAATGTTTAAAAGTAATTCACTTTGCACGGAACTTTCAAATGAGGTTGTAGTTTTAAAAAAACACGACGAAGAAATAACAGTGCAGTTAGAAGGTTTTAAAAAACAGTTAACGCATATGGAAGCATATAACCAGGAACTATTGAACAAATGTAAAAACATAGAAAATAGTGATTATATAAGAAACTTAGAGCAAGAAAATATAAAAAACAAGCAAGAGTTAAAGACTATGCAAGATGCCACTAAAGAACAAATCCAGGGAAATAAAAAAATTAAAGTAGAAAATAAAGAAATGAGATTTCAACTACAATCCTCTAAGTATAAAATAATTGATTTACAAAATAAATTACAAGAATTTCAAATTAGTTTAGCTAAACAAAAGAAAATTAATAATCCACTTTTAAATGCGTATAAAAAACAGGGATAATTTTATATTATAATCCAAAATCTTCGCCGTAAATATACTCTATAGGTAGGGGAAAATTTGTCTATGATAAATTTCCACTAGCCCTAGGGTGTTTTTTTGGTTATAATTAGAGTAGGAAGTTACAACAAGAAAAGGATGGTACTTATATATGAATTTGTTAACAATAGAAGAAGTGAGTAAAAGTTATAGTGAGAGAGTACTCATTGATAAAGCATCACTAGGTATAAGTGATGGAGATAAAATTGGATTAATCGGGGTTAATGGTACAGGTAAATCCACTTTCTTAAAAATAATAGCTGGAATTGAAGTTCCTGATGCAGGAAGGATCTTGAAGGGCAGTATGATAAATATAGAATATTTACCTCAAGAGCCTGAATTTGAACCAGAGGCTACAGTGATGGAGCAGATTTTTAAAAGTGATACTGACGTTATGAACGTTATAAGGGAATATGAAGCTATTATAGAAAAATTGCAAGAGACTCCAGAAGATGAGTCCCTTCAAAAAATCTTAATGAATCTCAATAATAAAATGGATGCAATTAATGGATGGCAAGTTCAAAATGAGGCTAAAAGTATACTTACAAAGCTTGGCATAACAGATTTTAAGGAGCGAATAGGAAACCTTTCCGGAGGACAAAAAAAGAGAGTGGCATTATGTAGTGCACTAATTACTCCTTCTGATTTGTTAATTTTAGATGAGCCTACAAATCATATGGATAATATTATAATAGATTGGCTAGAGAACTATTTAAATAACAGAAAAGGTGCATTACTAATGATTACCCATGATAGATATTTTCTAGATAGGATAACAAATAAAATTCTAGAACTTGATAAGGGCAACTTATATAGTTACCAAGGAAATTATAGTGTGTTTTTAGAAAAAAAAGTTGAAAGAATGGCTTTAATGGATTCGCTTGAGAGGAAAAGGCAGGGCTTATTTAAAAAGGAACTTGCATGGATTAGGAAGGGAGCAAAAGCTAGAACAACTAAGCAAAAGGCTAGAATTGACAGATTTGAAACACTTAAAGAAGGTCAAATTGATATATCGAATGATAAGATAGAATTATCATCAGCATCCACAAGACTTGGAAAGAAGATTATTAATGTAGAGAAAATTTATAAAGCTTATGGCGACAATAAGTTAATTGCAGATTTCAGTCATGTCTTTACTAAGAGAGATAAAGTGGGGATTATAGGTCCTAATGGTATAGGAAAGTCTACGCTTATGAATATTTTAAGTAAAGTGATAAGTCAAGATTCCGGGCTAATAGAATGGGGCGAAACTGTTAAAATTGGATACTTTCATCAAGAAAATGGTGCTATGGATGGAAATATGAGAGCTATTGATTATATTAAAGATGGAGCAGAATATATTTCTACTAGTGATGGAGAGAAAATTACAGCTTCCCAAATGCTGGAGAGATTTTTATTCGATGGAACCACTCAGTATTCTTTTATCTCTAAATTATCTGGTGGTGAAAAAAGGAGATTATACTTAGCAAGAATTCTTATGGAGGCTCCCAATGTTCTATTTTTAGATGAGCCAACCAATGATTTTGATATTCAGACGCTAGCGGTCCTAGAAGACTACTTAGACGGATTTGCAGGTGTTGTAATAGCGGTATCTCATGATAGATATTTTTTAGATAGAGTTTCTGAAAAAATATTTAGTTTTGAAGGAAATCAGCAAATAGTTCAATTTGTAGGGAATTATTCTGAGTATCAAGAGTATATAGAAAAGAATTCTAATTTACTTGTGGATAATGATATAGCAGATAAAGAAGATAAAACAAGTAAAAATGACGATGGAAAGAAAGATAAGCCTTTGAAGTTTACATTTAAAGAACAGAAAGAATTCTCAGGAATTGATGATGCAATTGAGAAAAAGGAATTAGAACTTGAAGAAATTAATCGAAAAACCAATGGTGGAAGTAGTGATTTTGAATATTTGGAGAAGCTAATGCAGCAGCAAAAAAATGTAGAATCTGAAATTGAAAATCTGATGATGAGATGGACGTACTTAAATGAATTAGATGAGGAAATAGATTCTCAAAAAAACAACTAAAATTTATGTGCTAAAATTTTATTATTAAAGAAGGTATAATTTATGGGGAAAAATAGAGATATAAAAATATCAGTTCGTAATTTAGTGGAATTTATACTAAGAGCTGGAGATTTGGATATGAGGTTTAGAGGTAGCAGTAGGGCGGTGGAAGGTACCAAAGCACATCAAAAAATTCAAAAGGAAAACAGAGACAAGTATTCTATAATATTTGGACAGGAATACACATCTGAAGTTAGTATGAAATATAGTGTACCTTATAATGGTGATACAATTGTTATTGATGGTCGCGCCGATGGCATTCTAATAGAAAATAATGAAGTTACTATAGATGAAATTAAAACAGTTACTAGAGATTTAGAACTAATAGAGGAAGATTATAACGGCCTTCACTGGGCTCAAGCTAAGTGCTATGCATATATATACTCAGTTCAAAATGATGTTCCGATTATTAATGTACAATTAACGTATTACGAAATAAATTCTGAGAAAACCAAGAGATTCATTAAAAGTTTTACTGACCGTGAGCTAAGAGAGTTCTTTTACGATATTATTTCTAGATATTTTATATGGGCAAATATTGCAAGCGTGTGGAATGAAAAGAGAGATGATAGTATACAAGGCATGAAATTTCCTTTTCAGGAATATAGGTCAGGACAAAGAGAACTTGCGGTATCTATATATAAAACAGTTGTAGAGCGTAAAAAAATATTTCTCCAAGCCCCTACAGGAGTTGGCAAAACTATATCTACACTGTTCCCAACAGTAAAAGCAATGGGAGAAGGTCATACATCAAAAATATTCTACTTAACGGCTAAAACTATAACGAGGCAAGTCGCAGAAGAAGCCTTTACAAAAATGAAAGAAAATGGACTTAAATTCAAGACTATTACACTGACAGCAAAGGATAAAGTATGTCTTAGCAAAGGCAGTGCTTGTAATCCGGAACAATGTAAATTTGCCAAGGGACATTTCAATAGAATTAATGAAGCACTCCTTGATATTTTAAGAAGTGAAGATACATTTACTAGAGATATAATCGAAATTTATTCAAATAGGTATAAAGTATGTCCCTTCGAATTTGCATTGGATTTAACACTATGGTCTGATTGTGTTATATGTGATTATAACTACGTATTTGACCCTAGGGTATACCTAAAGAGATTCTTTATGGATAACAATGGGGACTATACTATATTGGTAGATGAAGCACACAACTTAGTGGATAGAGCTAGGGAAATGTTTTCAGCGACAATTCATAAAAAGCTACTCTTAGGGCTTAAACGGAATATAAAAGGTTTGGACGACCACTTATACAAAGCACTTAACAAATTAAACTCATTTATGAACAGTATGAAGAGAATGTGTGATGAAAAGGGATACTATAAACAGAAGGCAGGGCCTGTGGATGCATGTAATTTACTTAGTAATCTTACTAAACTATTAGAAGTATGGTTAACTAAAAATGAAAAATCTGAAATATATGATAATTTTTTAGAGTTGTATTTTAATTCTCTCAGTTTTATTCGAATAGCTGAACTTTATGATGAAAAATACATAACTTACGTAGAGATTATAGAGGATGATGTGGTACTTAAAATATTTTGCTTAGATCCCTCTACCCTTTTAAGAGAAGCATCTAAAAGGGGAAGGTCTGTAGTGTATTTCTCTGCAACTCTACTACCACTATTATACTTTAAAGAAATTTTGGGAGGAGAAAGCGAAGATTACCACTTAACTCTAAATTCACCCTTTGACAAAAATAAACTTAAATTAATGATAGCAAAAGATATTTCTACAAAATACAATCACAGAGAAAACAGTTATCCTAAAATAGTAGAGTATATATATTCAGTAATAAATGCCAAAATAGGAAATTATATGGTGTACTTTCCTTCGTATAAATATATGGATGAAGTAAGTAATAAATTTAATGAAAAGTATCCCAATATTAACCTGTGTGTTCAAACGAATTTTATGACTGAAGACGATAGAGAAATGTTTCTCCAAAACTTTAGTAGTAGTCCTTATGAAAATATTTTAGGATTTGGAGTTTTAGGTGGGATATTTTCCGAAGGCATTGATTTAAAAGGGGACAAATTAATCGGCGCAGTAATAATTGGTGTGGGGCTTCCTATGATTTGCTATGAAAAAGAGATCCTTCGTGAATATTTTGATAATAAAAATAATTTTGGTTATGAATATGCTTACATGTACCCAGGTATGAATAAAGTGCTACAAGCGACCGGAAGAGTAATTAGAACAGAAGAGGATAAAGGAATTGTTCTTTTAATAGATGATAGATTCCTTCAGCAAAGGTATAGAAGACTATACCCAAAGGAATGGGAGCATTATGATAAAATAAATAGTAATACTGAGGCGGAAAATAAGGTTTCTGAATTTTGGGAAAAAACTTGAGCATATGCTCAGTTTTTTTTTGAAATTTTATAAACTTTGTTTAAAATAGTTTTACAGAAAGTTTATAATAATTTGTGGTTTATAGTGTTAAAATATAATATAAGGTATAAGACTAATAAGGGAGATAGAAAAAATTAGTATCTCTCCTATAAAATAATAGGGGGAATAGTATAAATGACTGTTAAAACTGCTAGAGAATTTTATGAATCGGATAGTTTTTTAAAAATAACCTTTACTGTAGGAATATTTTTGATTGTAACTAGGTATTTATGGATTTTAGGTGTGGCACTTATTGTCTATTCAATTTGGAGAAGTAGATCTATAAGTGCACATATGGGAAATAATGAAAGATATATTATAGAAAATATAAAAACAAAATTTAATCATAAACTTAAGGATTTAAAACGAAACATGAAACAATATATGCAACAGAATAATAATAAGATTAAAAAATATAAACCTATGGATAAATTAAGAGAAAGACGAAAATATATAATAACTAATTGTCCTAAATGTACACAAAAATTAAGAGTACCAAGAGATAAGGGTAAAATTATCGTAACTTGCTCAAAGTGTGGTAGCGAGTTTAGATTAAAAACATAAAAAATAGATATCCATATGGATATCTATTTTTTATGTAATAAAGACTTATGTTTTATAATTTATTTGCCTGAACCTAATTCAGCAAGACAATCTTTACAAATATTCTTACCTTTGTAGTTTACAACGTCTCTTGCATTTTGGCAGAAAATACAAGCTGGCTCATATTTTTTAAGAATAATTTGGTCACCGTCCACATAGATTTCTAAAGCGTCTTTGATATCTATATCCAAAGTTCTTCTTAATTCTATAGGAATAACAATTCTTCCAAGTTCATCCACTTTTCTAACTATACCTGTTGATTTCATAATAAAATCCTCCTCAAACATCTTTCGACTTATTTATAATTAAATTGTAGCAAATATAACATAAAACGTCAATAGGTTTATTTTATATTTAATAAAAAAAATAAAAATTAACAAACATTTACGTATTATGCTAAAAATTTATAATTGACTGTCATTTTAAACATTATTGTAATACATTAAATAGTATACCCAATTACTTTAAAAAAAAACAATTTATTTAATGAATTGAAATTATTGTAAAATATCAAATAAATAAATGAACATAAAAATATTAAGAGGTTAGTACATTTTATTTTAAAATGTACTAACCTCTTATAAATGTCTTATCTATAATTAGTGAATTGTAGTGCAATATCAAAATCTTTTGATTTTACAAGGGCCATTACTTGTTGTAAATCATCAAGGTCTTTACTAGTAATTCTTAGCTGATTATCCATGATTTGAGATTGAACTTTAATTTTGCTAGATTTAATTTCTGCAATAATTTTTTTTGCTTTTTCCGTAGAAATGCCTTTTACAATTTTAGCGGTTTGTCTAGCAGAACCTAGTGTATCAGGTGCAGGTACATCTAGGTCCAATGCCTTTCCAGATATACCTCTTTTTATAAGTTTACTGATAAGTACTTCTATAACCGCTTTTAATTTGAAATTATCATCAGATATTATTTTAATATCTTCTTTACCTAAGGTAATTTCAGTAATAGTGTTTTTAAAATCATATCTTTGTTTAATTTCCTTTAATGCTTGATTTATTGCATTGTCCACTTCTTGCATATCTACATCTGATACTATGTCAAACGAATGTGCTGCTGCCATAATAAAACCTCCTCAATATTTTAAAAGATAAATTATTAGAATCCTCTTAATTAATAGTAAATTAATAATTTGAAAATGTCCAGTATTAATGGAGAAAGATTTTATAAATTTAAAAAGCTTATAGAAAATATAGCTTTTTGCTAAAGTTTTAAAGGTAATTCTACGATATAAAGAATAGGTGCTTAAACAATATAATTTAGAAAAACATTTATGAATATTATTATATAGCATAAATGGGTAGAAGGAGAAAGATATTGAAAACAGATAAAACAAATAATACATACATTAACCAACATTTTCTTTTTAATACTTTAAATAGTATATTAGCACTTTGTAGACAAAATTCTGAAGAAGCCAGGAATGTTGTCCTAGAACTTACTAGTTATTTAAGATTTAATTTTAATGCATTGGAGGAAAATGTTTTTTTATATGAGGAAATAGAGTACATAAAGTCCTATTTGTATATTCAAAAGGTAAGATTTGGAGAGAGGTTAAATTATAAATGCATTATTCAAGAAGATATAAATTTTTTAATTCCCAAAAATTCGTTGTACAATTTAATAGAAAATGCACTTAACCATGGAATTTTTAAAAAAAATCACGGTGGAAATTTAACTTTTATTATTAAAAGGGTTCAAGATGAAATAGTAATAGAAATTAATGACGATGGTGTTGGCATGGAGGAAAAGCAAGTAATAAAGGCACTCTATGATGAAAATTGTGGTTCCATTGCAACTTCTATTTATAAATATAAAGAATTATATAATGCTAAATTAGAAGTTATTAGTAAATTTAATGTTGGAACCTATATAAATTTATATATACCAATGGAAAATGTAAATTGCGTTTAGTCTTAATTTGTTACGATGATGAAATTCAAATATGGGTGGGATATATATATGCTAAGAGTAGTTTTGGTGGATGATGAACAATTATCTTTAGATGAGCTAAGTTTTATTTTGGGTAAAAATATTGAAATAGAAATAATAGGGAAGTACTTAGATGCTTTAGCTGCTTTGGAATTTATAAAAAAAACTAAACCCGAAATAGTGTTTTTAGATATACATATGCCAGAAATTGATGGGGTTACATTAGCTGAAGAAATATGTAAGATGGATTTCCAAGTGAGTATAGTATTTGCAACAGTTTTTGATAAATATGCTGTAAAGGCTTTCGAAATGAATGCTATTGATTATGTTCTAAAACCTTTTTCTGAGAAAAGGCTCGAGATTACCATGGAAAAAATAAATGAAAGATTTAATACTAATAAAAATGTATCTTATTGCAGCCACAACAATATAATTTTAGAACAAGCGAGAATTAATGGGATAGTAAAGTTACCATTATGGAAAGATGAATGCATCTTCCTTGTTAGTCCTCAAGATATATTATATTGTACTGTGTTAAATAAAGAGGTATTTGTTTTAACTAAGGATACCAGGTTTACAACGCAATATACTCTAAACCAATTAGGGAATAAACTAGAGGAGCATAATTTTTTTAGAAGCCATAAAAGTTATTTAGTTAATTTAGATAAAATTTATAAAATAGTTCCTTGGTTTAATAGTACTTTTGTACTTACAATAGACGGTTTTAAAGAAGAAGTGCCTGTAAGCAGACATTATGTTAAGGACTTTAAAAAAACAATTAACATGTAAGGTGGATAATTTTCCGGGAAAAAGCGCGAGGTGCAAATGAAAAAGATATTAATAGTAGATGACGAAGCTAATAATAGATTATTATTAGAAGAAATACTTGAAGATTTCAAAGAAAAAGGAGTAGAAATATTTCTGGCGAAGAATGGGAAACAAGCGCTGGGAATCATTATAAGTGAGAGGCCAGATTTGGTGTTTTTAGATATTATGATGCCTACAATAAGTGGATATGAGGTATGCGATATAGTGAAGAGGGAATTAAAACTATTGTATATTTATATAGTACTTCTAACAGCCAAAGGGCAAGAAGAAGATAAACATAAGGGTTTTGATGTTTTATGTGATAGGTATATTACAAAGCCATTTTATTTTAATGAAGTAATAGAAGTTGCGCAAAAGGTACTAGGAATAAAAATAAAATAAGTCACTATTTTATAGGTTCACTATTGTATTTTATAGATTATTATAAAATATTATAGTAAATCTATTTTTTATTTTATAATAGAAATATGTTTTAAACATCATAAAATTGACAAAAATAAATAAGAGTATGGCATTTGTCTAAAGTATTGTGAACAAACTTTTCAAAATAATGTTATACTATTTATAAGTGATTATTATGGATGAGAGGTAGAAATATATGTTGCATGAAGCACAAGAAAAATTAAGAAAATATTATGGATACAATAGTTTTAGAAAAGGACAAGAGGATGTAATACAGAGTATTATAAGTGGACGTGATACTTTTGCTGTAATGCCTACAGGCGCAGGTAAATCTGTGTGTTATCAGATACCTGCACTAATGCTTGAGGGAGTTACACTTGTAGTATCACCACTTATATCTCTTATGAAGGATCAAGTAGATACATTAAATAGTGTAGGTATAGCGGCAACATATATAAATAGCTCATTAACCATTAATGAAGTTAATGAAAGAATTGATAGGACTTCAAAAGGGGAGTTTAAGCTTCTTTATGTTGCTCCTGAAAGGCTAGGATCAGAATTTTTTTGTAATATGTTAAATAGATTAACCATATCGCTTATAGCAGTTGACGAAGCTCATTGTGTATCTCAATGGGGACATGATTTTAGGCCTAGTTATTCATCAATTTATAGTTTGATAAGAAAATTATCTACAAGACCAATTATAGCGGCATTTACTGCCACAGCAACGGAGGAAGTTAGGCGTGATGTTATAAAGTCACTAGAACTCAGAGAACCGGATGTTTATGTAACTGGTTTTGATAGAGAGAATTTGAGTTTTACTGTTATTCGTGGAGAAAACAAAAGAGATTTTGTTTTGAAATATATTGAAAATAATAAAGATAAAGTAGGGATAATTTATACTGCTACAAGAAAAGAAACAAATAATCTTTATGAACTTTTGAATAAAAAAGGATATAATGTCGGGAAATATCATGCAGGGCTAGGAGATACGGTGCGAAAAGAAAACCAAGAAAAGTTTTTATTTGATGATATAGACATTATTATTGCTACAAATGCTTTTGGAATGGGAATTGATAAATCAAACGTACGATATGTAATTCATTATAATTTGACAAAGAGTATGGAAGCATATTATCAAGAGGCAGGACGTGCAGGTAGGGATGGCGAGCCTAGTGAATGTACACTACTATTCTCTGCTGCAGATGTTTTACTTCAAAAATTTTTTATAGAACAAAGTGTGGAATCTCCAGAAAGAAAAATAAATGAATATAGAAAACTTCAAGCTATGGTGGATTATTCACATACCTCTAGATGCCTTCGTAAGTTTATTTTGGAGTACTTTGGCGAAGAAGAGGTTCAAGATAAATGTGATAATTGTAGTACATGTAATGACGAAAGTGAACTTGCAGATATAACTATTGAGGCTCAAAAAATATTTTCTTGTATCCTTAGGATGAAAGAGAGGTATGGTACTTCTTTAATTGCAGATGTTTTACGCGGATCAAAAAACAAAAAAGTTTTGGAATTGGGATTTGACACGCTTTCTACATATGGAATAATAAAGCAATATACTGTTAAAGAGATAAAAGATCTTATAAATGTTCTTACGGCAGAAGATTATCTTTTCCTAGATGGTGGTAAGTTTCCAGTGGTTCATTTAAAAGAGAAAGCAGTGTCTGTTCTAAAAAATCAGGAAAAAGTATATCAGAAGATTGAGAAAAAGAAAGCTAAAGCAGTTGTGGATGCAGGGTTATTTGGAATACTACGCGCTCTTCGAAAAGAAATTTCTGAAAGGGAAAAAGTTCCACCTTATATTGTTTTTGCTGATAGTGCCCTAAGAGAGATGAGTGAATATCTCCCAGTAGATGAGAGTGCAATGCTTAATATCAAAGGGGTAGGAGAATCTAAGCTTAAAAAGTATGGTGAGGAATTCATTCAGGTTATTAAAAAGTACATGTCGGAAAATAATATAGAACTTGCGCCAGAAATATTATATAATGAAGAAGCTGATAATAATGATAGAATGGAATGCGCAGTAGAACTGGAAAATGATGAAAAGACGCCGAGTTACGTAGTTACTTATAATATGTATAAGGATGGCAAAAGCATAGATGATATAATGTGTGACAGGAAGCTAAAAAGCCTTACAGTAAAAGGTTAATTTAGATGACTTTATTCCAAAACATCATGAAGCGCTTATTATTGAAGTCATAGAAAAAATAGGAGCTTCAAAGTTAAAACCTATTAAAGAAGCGTTGCCAAAGGAAATAGATTATTTAGCTATAAAAGCAGCTATATTCAAATACGCTAACAATAAAATTTCTTAGAAAAAGAGGAGAAAACATGGATAAATTATTTAATGAACTAGGATTACAAGAAGACCTTATAGAAGGTCTAAAAAAACAAGGAATTGAAAGCCCTACTGAAATTCAAGTAAAGGCTATTCCGATGGCACTAGAAAACAAAGACATCATAGCAGAATCAGAAACAGGTACAGGTAAAACACTAGCTTACTTATTACCTATATTTCAAAAAATAGACACATCGTCAAAGGATATAGGAGCAATTATACTTGCCCCAACTCACGAGCTTGCAGTTCAAATACATAATCAGATAGAGCTCCTATCTAAGAACACAGGGGGCCTAGTGAAATCAACATGTATAATTGGTAATGTTAACATTAAAAGACAGTTAGAGGCTCTTAAGGGCAAACCACACATAGTAGTTGGATCTGCAGGAAGAATTTTAGAACTTATAACTATGAAGAAGCTGAAATCACACTTCGTTAAGACCATAGTAATAGATGAAGGCGATAGATTGATAGATGAAAATAATATTGATGGAGTAAAGGCAGTAATAAAAACTACGCTTAGAGATAGGCAGATTATGTTATTTTCAGCTACGGTATCACTTAAAGCAATAGAAATTGCTAAAACCTTAATGAATGAACCTGAGGTAATTAAGGTAGGTGACAAAAGTCATGTAAATCCTAATATAGATCACATGTATTTCCTTGTTGAGAGGAGAGATAAAATGATCCTTTTGAGAAAACTTATAAGTGCTACGAACCCAGAAAAAGCAATAATATTTATAAACAAAAGTGATGAGGTGGAAATTACAACTTCAAAGCTTAACTATCATGGATTAAAAGTAGAAGGAATTCATGGAAGCTCTGAAAAAGAGAATAGAAAAAAAGCTCTCGAGGACTTTAATTCAGGCAAAATTAGAGTAGGTAGAACAGCAAGAATGGGTAAAACAGGTGTAGCCATATCCATAGCACAAGAAAGAGAGCTTGATCTTATTAAAAACTATGAAAAAGATTTTAATATAGAAATTTTCGAAAAAGATATATACATGGGAAAAATTATAGAACCTAGGACTTATGGAAAAACATCCAAATTTAAAAAGTAATATCAAAATAAGAAAAAAAATACATTAGCCTACTGTCCATGCTTGTGATATAATGGTTGAGTAGTTTTGACTATAATGAAATTATGTAAATATACGGAGGTAGTTATAAATATATGATTAGTACAAATAATATAAGTTTAAGATATGGTGCACGTAAATTATTTGATAATGTTAATATAAAATTTATCCCAGGTAATTGTTACGGATTAATTGGTGCTAATGGTGCTGGTAAATCAACGTTTCTAAAAATATTATCTGGAGAAATTGAAGCTAATACAGGTGAAGTTTTTATTACTGCAGGAGAAAGACTGGCATTTTTAAAGCAAGACCATTTTGAATTTGATGAAAATGAAGTTATAGAAACAGTAATGATGGGTCATGTAAGACTTTATGAAATAATGAAACAAAAAGACGAATTATACGCAAAACCAGATTTTACTGATGAAGACGGTATTAAAGCATCAGTACTAGAAGGAGAATTTGCAGAACTTAACGGATGGGAAGCTGAATCTCAAGCTTCAACACTTCTAATGGGACTTGGTATAAGTGATGAGCTTCAAAGTAAAACAATGAAGGAACTAACAGGAGCAGAAAAGGTAAAGGTACTTTTAGCTCAAACGCTTTTTGGAAAGCCTGATATATTACTTCTGGATGAGCCTACAAACGGCTTAGATATTAAATCTAAAAATTGGCTTGAAAACTTTTTGATGAACTTTGACAGTACTGTTATAGTTGTTTCTCATGATAGACATTTCTTAAATAAAATATGTACTCACATTGCAGATATAGATTTTAGTAAAATTCAACTATTTGTTGGAAATTATGATTTTTGGTATGAGTCTAGTCAATTGGCTTTTCAACTAGCAAAAGATCAAAATAAGAAAAAAGAAGAAAAAATTGCTGATTTACAAAGTTTTATTGCTAGATTTAGTTCTAATGCCTCCAAAGCAAAACAGGCAACTTCTCGTAAAAAACAATTAGATAAATTGACTTTAGATGATATAAAACCTTCTTCTCGTAAATATCCTTTTCTTGGATTTAAGCCAGAAAGAGAAGCAGGAAATGATTTATTAATAGTTGAAAATCTAAGTAAAACGGTGGACGGAGTTACCATTCTTGATAATGTAACTTTTATAGTTAACAAGGGAGATAAAATTGCATTTACGGGTATAGATGAAATAGCAAAAACTACCCTATTTAAGATATTAATGGGCGAAATGGAGCAAGATGCTGGAGAATTTAAATGGGGAATTACTACAACCCAAGCTTATTTACCAAAAGATAATGCCGAATATTTTAATAATGTAGATTGTAGCTTAGTTGATTGGCTTCGTCAATTTTCAGAGGAAAAGGCAGAAAGCTTTGTTAGAGGCTTTTTAGGTAGAATGCTTTTCTCTGGAGAAGAAGCTCTTAAACAATCTAGTGTACTCTCTGGTGGAGAAAAAGTTAGATGTATGCTTTCTAGAATGATGCTTAGTAATGCTAACGTATTAATTTTGGATGAGCCAACTAACCATTTAGACTTAGAGTCCATTACTGCATTAAACAATGGATTAAATACTTATACTGGAACAATTTTGTTTGCATCACACGATCATCAGTTAGTTGATACAGTAGCAAATAGAATAATAGAAATTACACCTAAGGGAATAATGGATAAACAAATGCCTTATGATGAATTCATAGAAAATGATGAAATTCAAAAGCAACTAGATATTATGTATAAAAAATAAAATCTATGGCATATATTTAAATATAAGAGAAGCACTGCTAATATGATTCTATTAGTAGTGCTTCTTATTTTAATTAGAAGTTAAAACAAACCGAAACCACCACGTCCACAACCGCCACCGCAGTTGCCGCCGCCACCAATTCCTAAAAGTAAAAGAATGAACCAGATACCAGTACCACCACCGCCGCAACCGCCACCAATGCCACCTCCGCAACTATTGCCACAGTTGTTTCCACAGTTGGAAACAGGTCTGCTGCAACAACTATTACAACAACAATCGTTTCTATGTCTATGACTCATATAAATTACCCCCTTTTAAAAAGCAATGTTCAAATAAATACAAGATCTGTATGCTAGTCTATTTATTTGAATGTGTCTAAGTAAAAGCTATAAAATTAAACTTTTACTTAAGTACTGGGTTTACTTATAAAAGTTGTATCTGATACTATAATATATTCTGTATTTTGCTAAATGTGAATATTACTAATGATTTTTTGAAGGAAAGCTAATTTAAAATTTATAATTCGGATTAGATATTCGATTTATAAATACATCTAAATTAGCTGATCCACTTATAAATACCCTATCCAAGGTTAGAATTCCATCTGATTTATCGGACCATCTTCCAGCGGTGGCAAAAGCCATCGTATATCCTGCTTCTTTTACAGCCTTTAAGCTCTCTTTTGAATACTCTCCATAGGGATATGCAAAATACTTAATTCTTTTATTTAGCGATTTTTCTAGAAAATTTTTAGATCTCTTTAATGTTTCTAGTTGTTCGTTGTAAGATAATTCCTTGAAATTTTTATGATGGGAAGTATGGCTTTGGATATCCATTCCACTGGCCTCCATTTTTTTCAGCTGTTCTACATTCATATAATTTTTGGATTTATCGACTGCATCCGTTATAACAAAAATTGTTGCTTTAAACCCAAATTCTTTTAATATAGGAAGAGCTTCTAAATAGTTATCCACATACCCATCATCAAAAGTTAACACTACCGATTTTTCTGGAACTGGCTTATTTTTTGCGAAAAAATCGTAGGCTTCATCTAAGGTTAGTGTTACATAGCCATTGTTTTTTAAATACTTCATTTGTTTCTTGAAATTTTCTTTAGGAAGTCTTGCTGTATTTCCTGCCTCATAACCAATAGCATGATACATAAGTACTGGAATTCCCTTATCATTATGTTTGTTTTTAATATCATCTACTAAAGTTACAGCATCCGTTTTTTTGGTTAAGTATCCGGATATCGTTGATATGCAGATTAAAAGTACAATAACTATTGCAATTATTTTTCTTTTCAAATTAACACCTCATAATCATATGAATAATTGTATATCTGATTCTAAAGCATCTTTTAGATAATCAGTGGCTTCCATTATTTCGAGTTCAGGTATAAGCTCTTCTTTCTTGAAGCCCATCACAGTCATGGAAAGTTTACACCCATAAAATTTAACACCCTTTTTTCTTGCACCCTCTAAAAAATTTGAAAGAGTTGGGGTACCGTCTTTCTCCATCATAGCTTCAAGCATTTTCTTTCCCATACCACTAAAGTTCATATTTGAAAGTGGTAATTCTTCAGTACCCTTTGGGGCCATTGCACCCATTAGTTTTTCAAGAGCAGATTTATCCTCGTTAATTTTTTTAGTGGGGTCCCTTAACAAAAGCAAGCCCCAAAATGCAAAACAACATACTTACATCCATGTCTAGTTCTTTTGCTGAATTAGCTAATATGATTCCTGCTAAGGCTTTATCGTACTCTCCGCTAAATATTAATAAACTTAATTTTTTTTTCAAAGTAACACCTACCTCAATTTATTGTTATAACATTAGTCTGTGTACACAGCATAATATTTATTCTTATTCCTTTTGAGCATCGTCTAATAGTGAAATAACAAAATAATTTAATTAAAAAAAGCAGACCATATTTTTAAAATATATGTCTGCTTTTTTCTATTTTTTTTATTGAGAAAGTCTTAAAATATTGTATACATCCTTTTTGTTTAATTTTATAAAGTTACCAACTGTTGCTGTATCAGCTTTTGTAGCCTTTGAAGCCATTTCTTCTAATCTGTCATCAGTAATCCCTAGTTCTTTTAGACTAGCGGGAAGACCCAATGATTTGAAGAAGTTTTCAACACGTCTAATTCCTTCAACAGCTGTTTGTTCTGGGGACCAGAAAGAATTTTCTACATTCCAAACTCTAACAGCAAACTGAGCAAATCTATTAATATCATGGTTGTAAACATATTGCATCCAAGCAGGGAATATAACTGCAAGACCAGCTCCGTGAGCAACATCATATATGCCACTTAGCTCATGTTCAATATCATGCGAACCCCAATCACCAACTCTTCCAGTGTTAAGCAAATTGTTGTGGGCAATAGTTCCTGTCCACATGATTTCAGCCCAAGCATCATAGTTATCAGCTTGATCTAAAACAGTAGTAACATTATTTATAACTGTCTTCATTGCAGCTTCAATCAATCTGTCAGTAAGCTCAACGTTCTGCGAATTAGTAAAGTATCTTTCCATTAAATGAGCCATTATATCTGCAGATCCGCATGCCATCTGGTATTTTGGTAAGGTAAAGGCAAGTTCAGGATTGAGTATTGAAAATTTAGGATATACTAAATTAGAGTTAATAGCACGTTTATAGAATCCATCTTCATTTGTTATAACACTACCTGTACTTGATTCACTTCCGGCTGCTGGTATAGTTAGAATAGTTCCAATTGGTAAAGCCTCTTTTATACGAGCTTTCTGTAAATAGAAATCCCATACATCTCCACTATAAGGGACTCCTATGGAAATAGCTTTTGACGAATCAATAACACTTCCACCACCAATTGCCAGTATGAAATCTATTTCATTGTCTCGGCATAATTTTATACCTTCCTGCACAAGACTTAATCTTGGATTTGGTTTAACACCAGAAAGTTCAACATATGAAACACCGGCTTTTTCTAGGGAAGCTACGACTCTATCATAAAGTCCAGTGGTCTTTATAGTGCCACCGCCATAATGAAGAAGGACCTT
Source organism: Clostridium sp. (assembly GCF_051278035.1). Taxonomy (GTDB): domain Bacteria; phylum Bacillota; class Clostridia; order Clostridiales; family Clostridiaceae; genus Clostridium_AD. The sequence goes on along the minus strand of NZ_JBNMNU010000026.1, from coordinate 11,498 downwards.
CTTGCTATATTTCTTTACTTCTTTTCCTACCTGATTTTCAGCGTCTTTACCAAAGATGATTTTCGTTGGATTTTGAAAAGTAAAATTATCCATAATATTATTCCTCCTAAAATTTTTATTGGATTTTAATTGCTATGTTTATTTTTAAAATCATGAAGTTATATAATTATATAATACACCTACAATTGTAACATAACCCAGATACTATGAAAAGTCTCTATAGATAAGTCGGTATAGAGAAGTGCTAGGGGTGGGAATCCTCTTAATAATAGGTGACTAGAGGGCTTGGTGAATTGTTAGAATAATACAACGATTATTTATTATATTAAACAATAATATCTATTGACAAGGTCAAAATAACTTAGTATAATAAAGGTACACAAAGAAGAAAGCTTTCAATTCAGAGTGTAAGGAAAAAATCTTTAAAAAGAAGGGGTGTGGCCGCAAAATCAAAAATATAAATAAATTTCCTAATGTATGCGAAAGTGTGGTGGTTACATCGAAGAAAAAGAATTAAAGTAGATCTTTAGTTTAAACATCATTTTCAAATTGTTGAAAAAGTATAAACAAAAACCCCAATTCATAGGTAGTGGAATAAAGATCATGATTCAAACTGGAATAGTTGAGTTAAGCCATTACTAAGTATTAAAAAAGTGTTATGAAACAAAAAAATGCAAATAACCCGTACCAGATTAAAATTTATGAGTTTAATATTAAAAATGTTAAAACAATACTATTTTTGAACGGGAAGTTGGTAAGGAGATTATTATTGAAAGAAAATTTAATAAAGGATAGAAGCTAATTCCATGCAGATTAACTAATGGGAATTAGCTTCTATTTTTTTGTGATAGTGAAGAAATAATTCGATTAAGAAATTATAGTTTTATGATAAAAATGTAGGTTAATCAAATTTTGAAGATATGTTTAAATAAGGCTGGAACTTAATGTTTCGGCTTTCATATTGCTCTAATATGTTATAATGTTGGGGTCACTGTTTTTAAGGAGGTCAAGTATGATAGGAAAATTACTTTTAAATAGGTATGAGTTATTAGAAAAAATTGGTGAAGGTGGTATGGGAATTGTTTATAAGGCAAAGTGCCATTTATTAAATAGAATTGTAGCTGTAAAGATATTAAAGACAGAATTTTGCAAGGACGAAGAATTTGTTGCAAGGTTTAAAAGGGAGGCTACGTCAGCCGCAAGATTATCTCATCCCAATATAGTTAATGTTCATGATGTTGGTGAGGATAATAATGTTAATTTTATAGTTATGGAATATATTAATGGAAAAACATTAAAACAAATAATAAAGGCCAGTGGTAGAATTAGCTCTCAAAGAACTGTAGAAATAGCCCTACAGACAATAAGAGCGCTAGATTGTGCGCATAAAAACAATATAATTCATAGAGATATAAAACCGGATAATATTTTGATAACTGAGGATAATATAGTTAAGGTAGCTGATTTTGGAATTGCAAAAGTTGTAGATTCAAGAACCGTAACGAATTCCAATAAAGTTATTGGAACTGCGCATTATTTTTCTCCGGAACAAGCAAAAGGTAACTTCGTGGATGGTAGAACAGACATATACTCATTAGGAATTGTTATGTATGAAATGATTACAGGGAGAGTACCTTATAATGCGGAAAGTTGTATTACAATAGCTATGATGCATATTCAGGAACCTGTTATTCCGCCAATAGAAATCATTGCAGATATACCTGGGAATGTAAATGGAGTAATTCTAAAAGCAATGGAAAAAGAACCTATGAATAGATACCAAGACGCTAAAAAAATGGCGGAGATTTTAAGTGAAATTAAGAAAAATCCATATTTTAAGTTAGATTCAGATAACATTCCAAGCGATGCTACAAAGATTATGAGCCCAGTAGTAGCAGGCAATATAGCGAATGATTTCACAACGTTTATGAGCCAGGATGCAAGTTATGAGAATCCAGCAAACGAAAAAAACGAAATGGTAGCATCAACAAATGAGGTTCCTAGTAACAAAAAAAAGATTATGATAATTGTTGCAACAATTATTTTAGCTATGATTATTGGAGTTTTAGCAAAAGGTGTTATCAAAGGAAATTCTAATGATGCGCAAACGACAATTGCAAAGGAAACTACTCCAAAAGAAAGCGAAAAAGAACCAGAAGTAAGTGAGAAAGTTCCTGAAATTGAAAAAAAATTTGTGCCTTCGGTTATTGGAAGTACAGAAGGAATTGCAAAGCAGACTATAGTTAATAATGGGTTTTTACCTGGTGATATTTTAAATGACTATAGTGATAGTGTGTCTAAGGGGTTAATTATTAGTCAAACACCTAGTGTAAATACATCATGTGAAGAAGGTGCAAAAATTGATTTAGTTGTAAGTCAAGGTAAAAAAATTGAGCAGGTTGCTGTGCCGGATTTAAAGGATGAATCCTTAGATGATGCTAAACATATTCTAGAGGGCCTTAAGTTAGAGATGGGAGAGCAAACCGCTGTAAAGGTAAAGGCAAAAGGTAAGGATAAACATTCTAAAGATAAGGAAGAGAAAATATTCAAGCAGGATAGCGAACCTGATACACTTGTAGATATAGGAACAAAAATAAATGTTTCTTATTATAAAAGTTAAAAAGATGGGAAAAGTATTTTGTGTTAAACTTAAAGAACACTTTGAGATTTTAAAGTTTTACCTTAAACTTGACAAAAATCTCATAAAATGCTAAAATGATGTATTATAATATATAGTAGGAGGTGCTTTATGAATAATGTGTTAATAGAGAAGAGAGTTGGAAGAACACCTTTAATAAGGGCTAAAAATTTAGAGGAAAAACTAGGTGTTAAGAATATTTATTTGAAATTAGAAGGGAATAACCCTTCAGGCTATCGTATTGATAGATTAACTTACATATTAATAAAAGATGCTCTAAGAGTTAATAGAAGTACAATTTGCCTAAGTATTGGTGCAAATTTTGCAAGATCAATTGCATTCTTATCTCAATTCTATGATATGACGTGTGTTTTTGTAGTACCAGACAAGAATGAATATAAGGATATTGAACTATTTAATAAAGATAATATCAAATTTATCGAATATGATGGAACATCAGATGAGCGTGTTGAACATGTTATTGAATTATGCAAAAAAAACAATTGGTATAACGCTAATCCAGGAATGAATAATTCAATGATAAGCAGTATAGCATTTTCAAGAATTGCAGATGAATTGCATACGAAAGTAAAGGGAGAAATTGATACTGTATTTGTACAATCAAGATATGGTTATTCTTTAGAAGGACTTGATTTAGGATTTAGACAATTATGGGTTAAAAATGAGATTGAAAAGATTCCAACTTTAAATAGTTGTTCAAAAGATACAGATGATGAATTGGTTAATGATGTAGTTGGTAAGGTTATAGATATAACAGAAGAAGAATTAAAACATTATGTTTCTGAATTTGAAAAAATTGAAAATATTAAGTTGACTGTTGCAAATGGATATTCGATTGCAGGATTCATGAAACAAGTTGAAGAAAAAAAATTACCTAAGGGTAATCATGTTATATTATTGAATGATGGTAAGATAGACATAGATGTAAGAAGAGCTACAAAAGAGGAATGTTTAGATGACAATAATATCATAGCTTTGGTACATGATTGGCTTAATGAATTTACAGATCCAATTTGTGAAATAGAAGAAGCTTATAAAAATGCAGTAGAAAAAGGATTTGTTATTACAGCTGTTTATGACGGTGAAATATGCGGCATAGGAATTGTTGTTAATTTTGGATTTGAACATTTTGCGACAAGATATCATTTAGCATATATTGCTACTGTTGATCATATAGAAGGTAGTGGAATAGCAACTATGATACTAAATGAAGCAGTAGAGTTATCAGAAGGAAATATATCTCTTCATGTTGAACGAAATAATCTTGGGGCGATTAAATTATATGAAAAAATGGGATTTGAAGATCATTATTCAAGAATGATTCACTTAACTAAAGGTGATTCACTTAACTAAAAATGATTAACTAAACATAAGAGCCTTGATAAATTTAAATTTTATCAAGGCTCTTTTAAATTATTATAGGTTATATTTATTTAAATAAGGTGTTTTTTAATGATTAAATCCCAATAATAATAAAATACAAATATAAAAATATAGTAGTTCACTGGAGGAATAATTATGTTAAATATAGGTTGCCACTTATCAGTATCAAAAGGGTATAAAGCAATGGGATTAGATGCTCTTACAATAGGTGCAAATACATTTCAGTTTTTTACTCGTAATCCTAGGGGTAGTAAGGCAAAAGCGATTGATCCGAATGACGCACAGAATTTATTAGAATTACTAAAAGAAAATAATTTTGCTAAAATACTTGCTCATGCTCCATATACGTTAAATGCTTGTTCAGCAGATGAGCGTACAAGAGAATTTACAATTGAAGTTATAGCGGATGATTTAGAGAGAATGGAATACTTTCCAAATAATTTTTATAATTTTCACCCAGGTAGTCATGTAAAACAAGGAGCGAAGATAGGCATCGAATATATTATAAATATGCTTAATACTATACTAAAACCAGAACAAACCACCACAGTGCTACTTGAAACAATGTCGGGTAAAGGAACGGAAATAGGGAGAAGCTTTCAAGAATTAAAGCAAATTCTTGATGGAGTTATCCTTTCTGAAAAAATGGGTGTATGCTTAGATACTTGTCATATTTATGATGCTGGTTATGATATTGTTAACGATTTAGATGGAGTCTTAGAGGGATTTGATAGAGTAATTGGTCTTGATAAGCTATATGCAGTTCACTTAAATGATAGCAAAAATCCATTTGAAAGTCATAAAGACCGCCATGAAACAATCGGTGAGGGTTCTATTGGAAAAGAAGCGATCTTTAAAATTATTAATCATCCCAAATTACGTCATTTGCCATTTTTTTTAGAAACTCCAAATGAATTACCTGGTCATGCTGCAGAAATCAAAATGCTAAGAGAAGCATATATTGAATAATAAAAATATTTCCGAAACTACTTCTAAAAGTTAATAAAATAGTATATAATAATTACGAACATATGTTCTTGTAATAGGACATGAAAATAGGGGGCATGGTTTGTAATGAAAATTGTAGCAAGACCAATTGAGGTAGTTTCTTATACAGATGATAAAGGATCTATAAGGCCAATTAGATTTAGAATGCAAATAGATGATGAACCTATGCAAGTTATTAAAGTAGATAAGATTCTGGTTAAGGATACGGAGAAACTTGCAGGTAATATTATGTTTGTCTATAAGTGTCAAAGTTTAATTGATGATGTTATGAAGAGATTCGAAATTAAATATGAGTTAAGTACCTGCAAATGGATGTTGTACAAAATTTAACTAGTAAAAGCTTATTTCATGAATTTAATGGATAAGCTTTTTTTATTATAAAATTATTTTTAAAACTACTTATAAAAAGCAGAAAAGTGTTATATAATAGTAATACGCGAACATATGTTCTGGAGTTGGAATTAATAAAGAGGGTGAGTTATATGAGTAAATTAATTTTTCATATTGATGCGAATAGTGCTTATTTATCCTGGGAGGCTACTTATAGACTTCAACAGGGGGAGCGATTAGACTTAAGAGAAATCCCATCTGTAGTGGGTGGAGATGAAGAAAGTAGGCACGGTATTGTTTTAGCAAAATCAATACCTGCTAAAAAATTTAATATCAAGACAGGGGAAACACTATATAATGCCAGGGCAAAATGCCCAACTATAGTAATAGTACCACCGAGGTACTGGCTTTACATGAAATGCAGCTTAGCTATGAATCAAATATTTCAGGAGTATACTCCACAAATTCAGAGATTCAGTGTAGATGAAAGCTTTCTAGATTTTTCTAATATGGAGCATTTATATCCAGACTATATGAAACTGGCTGAAAATATAAAAGACAGGATAAAGACTGAACTTGGATTTACAGTTAATATAGGAATATCAAATAATAAACTACTTGCGAAAGTAGCTTCTGATTTTAAGAAGCCTGATATGATACATACTTTATTTCCTTATGAAATAAAACAAAAGATGTGGCCATTACCAGTAGAAGATTTATTTATGGTTGGTAGAGCAACTGCACCCAAATTGCATAGCTTAAATATCAATACTATTGGAGAACTCGCTAATTATAATTTAGAAATTTTGAAGAATAAATTAAAGAGCCATGGTCAACTAATTTGGAATTATGCTAATGGAATTGAATTTTCAGAGGTTAGAAAGAGTAATTATATTGAAATGAAGGGTATAGGAAATTCTACAACAATACCTTTTGATGTTGAAGATAGTGATACGGCTCATAAGGTACTTTTATCCTTGTGTGAAACAGTATCTATGCGTTTAAGGTATTCACGTAACTGCTGCACTGTAGTAAGTATAAGTGTCAGAGGTAGTGATATGATATTCTATTCTCGGCAGAAGAAATTAATAGTAGCTACTGATTCTACTCGTAAAATACATGAAATAGCTTGCTATCTATTTGATAATGTTTGGAAGGGCAATCCAATAAGGCACTTGGGGGTTCATATCACTGACTTTTGTGGCAATGATTTTTATCAGTCTTCTTTACTTGATACTTTTGATTATGAGAAAGATAACAAGTTAAATAAAATAATAGATGAAATTAGGCTAAAGTACGGCTCTAAAGCTATTAGTAGATCTTGTTTTCTACATTCAGGTTTAAGTAGCATGTGTGGTGGAATGGCAGAGGGCGAGGAAGAATACCCAGTAATGAGCGCAATGATTTAAGGAGGTTAGTAATAAATTAAGTTTTTAAGACTTTACCTTGTTTTAATTAGGTATACATTAATGATATATAGGCAATATATCATCCTTTTCCTCCATAAAGCTCCTTAATGAAACGTGAAGCTCATTTTTAGTGTTCACGGAAGCATAGAATATTTCTGACACGCTTTTAACACCTAGATTAGTTAATTGATGTTTAAGCCAATATTCAGAAAGATTAAGTTTTTTTAATACACCATTGTACACAACCCCATCCATTATAACTGTATATGAGAAGGAAGAGGTGTACTTGGATAGGTTTAAATCCTCAATAGTTATTTCAGTTTTGGTTACCTTTTTTAATACTGATATGTTTCCAGTTGGCTCTATAATTCCTAAGTGAACATCGCTTATATCAAAAATATCCTTTTCCCTAAGCATCTGAAGAACGTTATCAATGGAATATATTATGCTGCTGAGATTCTTTACTATGAATTTACCAGCCTGTATAACAATAGTAGGGTCAAAGGTAATTAGGTGACCAAATTTTCTGTATTTTATTTTAAGTTTTGACACAATTCTATGAAGAATTCCAATTAGTATAATGGCCACTGCAGTATGTATGTGAGGTATTTCTGGATCTGCTATATCGGCACCAACTACGGCGCCTAATATGATAATAACTAAGAAATCAAAAACCGGAAGCTCTGCTATAGAACGTTTCCCCATATATAATGTTATAATGAGCATAAGAGGTATGATGGTAATAATTCTTCCGAACAGTACAATAAACTCTTTGATTAAATCCACGAAATCATCCTCCTTCTAGTGGTATATAGGTATAGTGTTTTCATTATCATTCATAAAGCTCTTTAATGAAACATGTAACTCATTATTAGTATTAATAGACGCAAAGAATACCTCCTCAGTGGTTTTAATGTTAAGACTCATTAACTGCTGTTTTAGCCAATCCAAGGGTAAATCTAGCTTTATTAAAATATCAGAATGAATTTTTCCATCTACTATTAGAGGGTAGGATAGAGAAGGAGTATTTTTTGTTAAATTCATATCCTCTAGAGTAACAACTGCTTTACTGTCTATTTTTAATAAGGATAAATTGCCAGTTGCTTCTATAATTCCTAAATGTATATCATTAATATCAAATACATCCTTTTCCCTTAACATTGAAAGAACGTTATCTATTGAATACCTCAGTTTTTTTAGGTTTTTAACAATAAACTGACCATCTTGAATCACTATACTTGGCTCAAAAGTTATGAGATGCCCTAATTTTCTGTGCTTAATTATTGCTTTTGACACTATTATTTGCAAAAGTCCAATTAATATTATAGCCACTGCAGTATGAATATGAGGAACATTAGGGTCAGCTATATCAGCACCTACAACTGATCCTAAAGTTAGTATTACCAAAAAATCAAAAACAGGAATTTCACCAATTGAGCGCTTTCCCATGTATAAAGCTACAAACAGCATTAAAGGTAAAATGGTGAGTAATCTTCCGGTTACAACTAATAGGTCCTTAACTAAATCCATATGATTGCATCTCCTTTAAAAATTCATAAGTTATTTTAATGTACCCTTTTTAAATAAAATATAACCCAAAATTCTATTTAAATGTTAATTCAATAAGACACCTAGGGGTTAAGAGATTATTAAGAATTTATTACAAATCTTAAGATTTCATTACAAATCGCACATTTCATTGATATGTAGAAATTTATAGTATAAGATTAATCTGCTTGAGGTTTTAAAACAAAGAGTTAAGGGGTGAATATAGTGAATGTATTAGAAGTGAAAGATGTGTACAAACATTTAGGTAAAAGTGAAATTATTAAGGGTATTAGTTTTTCTGTAAAAGAAGGAGAGATATTCGGATTTCTTGGGCCAAATGGAGCAGGTAAAACAACTACGATTAGAATGATGGTAGGCCTAATATCTGCAAACAGTGGAACTATAACAGTTATGGGGCACGAAATAGGTAGCGAAAGAGAAAAAGCGTTAAAAAACATAGGAGCTGTAGTAGAAAATCCGGAATTATATACATATTTAACTGGAAGGCAAAACTTAATGCAGATTGCAGCTATAAGAAGGATCCCTAAAAGTGATGTAGAAGAAGTAATTGGACTTGTTAATTTAAAGGATAGAATAGATGATAAGGTTAAAAAATATTCTCTTGGCATGAAGCAGAGATTAGGTCTTGCAGCAGCTCTGATTGCAAAACCCAAATTACTTATTTTAGATGAACCTACAAATGGTCTTGACCCAACAGGAATAATGGATTTTAGAGATATAGTTAAAAAGGCTGCCAGGGAACTTAAAACAGCAGTATTTATATCTTCTCACATGCTAAGTGAGGTTCAGCAACTCTGTGATACAGTTGCTTTCATAAATGGTGGATTAATAAAATCAATAGAGAGTATAACTGGAGGAGATATAAAGCAGGAAAATGATACCGTAGTAGTCGTTACTAAGGAAATTGAAAAATGTGAAAAAATATTAAAAACTTTAGCTTTTGTTCATGAAACTCATAGAGATGAAAACTCATTAGTGGTAGAGCTTGACGAAAATTCAACTCCAGAATTAATTTTTTCCTTGGCAGAAAATAAGATTCGAGTAATGGAAGTATGTAAAAAACATAAGGGGCTTGAGCAAAGGTACATGGAGCTTGTTGAGGGGGGCATGAGATAATGATATTTATACTTATTTCAAATGAAGTAAAAAAGCTTATGAGAAGAAAAAAGACAGTTATTATATTTGCAGCTTTTATATTATTAACTGTTGCTATAGGATATGGATCCTACAGAGAAAATTTAAACCAAAAGCAATGGAACAGTCCTGAATTTAGAAAGCAAAACATAGAAGATTCTATAAAATACAGGAAACAAGATTTGGAAAATCCTAATACAACAGATGCAGATAAGAAATATGGCGAACAGGAAATTGCCAATATGGAAGCGGAATTATCGCAAATTAAACTTGAGCTAAGTGGTAAACCTGTGGACTGGAAAGTACAGTTAAAGGATAAGATAGATAGTACAGAAAAAACTTTGAATGACAAAGATTCTGGGCTAGCATCCAACGATAAAGATAGAATGAAATTAGAATTACAGCAGTCTCAATATTTATATGAAAATAATATAGAACCTGAAAGTAGAAGTACATTTGATGCATTTAGCTTTATTAAAACACTATTTATGGTTCTAGGAACTATTTTTATAGCTGTTGGGGTAATGGTGTTTACTGGAGATATAGTTTCAGGAGAATTTACGCCACCTACTATGAAAATATTGCTTACTCAACCGGTTTCAAGGGCTAAAGTATTAGCTTCTAAGTTTATTGCAGTAGCAGGGGTGGCTATCATATTAATACTAGTTGTAGAGATTTTAGCATTTTTAATAATGGGACTGATATTTGGTTTTGGAAACCCAAACTACCCAATAATAGCAGGAACAATTTATAAATGGAATATGGCTCAGAGCGCTTATGGCGGACACCCTTTAGTAGCAGTGGCAGGTTCTTCTTATATAATTTCTACTGGTGCATTTGTACTTAAAATGTTCTTACTTCAAACATTATTTATAATAACCTGTGTATCGGTTGCTTTTATGCTATCTTCAATAGTAAAGAGCAGTATGGTTTCTGTAAGTGTAAGTATAGTTATTGTAGTTGCGTTCACTATATTACTACAAATGCCAGCGCTTGCAAAGTTCGCACAATATATATTTACCTCCTATGGAACAGTAGGGCAAATTATTACCGGTGATGTTGTAATGAGCTATAACAACCCTCATTTAACTACGTCATTTGGAGTAGGTACTTTAATAGTTACCTCTATAGTTTGCTATTTAATATCTCATATAGTATTTACAAGAAAAGATATTTTAATATAAAAACCATTTAAGGAGAGCTCGTGTACTTTACCATGACTAAAGTCATGGGCTTTTTTTATATTTATTTATACGCTAACAGTTCCTAATTACAGTACAGTGGAAACTAGCCACAGTATTCCAAAGTTGTTATAACCTGTCAACCATTTTTGAAAATGTCCCTAAATAAGTGAAACATTAGCACCAGCAAGTTGCTGGTGCTTTATTTTTTAAAAAGCGTGATTTGGGGTGAATTTAATAGACCTAGTTCATGCTATACTTTTTTTAAAGAAGCATTCATTAGATTCTATCAATGTATTTAGGGTGATTAAATATTAACCAGTCTTGGTTGATCTATGAGTTTGCTTGTCCAAGTATGCTTGAAATGATGCATGTTTCCAAGGATGACTCATAGGTGGCACGTAATTTTTGCGTTTTACTGGATTATCTTTTGGAAAATCAAAGTTCTTTGAAGTAGCTTTGTGGTCTGGTATTACTTCTAACCCATATATTTTATTTTCTATACTAACGTAAAATTCATCATCAAAAGCTTTAATAACCAAAGCGGATGTACCTTTTCTAAAATATGTAGGATTGTTATCACTATCAATAGGTTTATAGTATTTGGATTCAAAGCGTACGCAATGTCCACAATCAACCTTTCGGTCGGCTAAAACGGCAAGAGTTAAATTAATTTTTTCACCCGTAGGTTGTGTTTCAAATACAGATTTGGTATTATTGATATCAAGAGCAAACTTAGCATTGAATTTTTTTACGTAGTGGTTTAAGAATACATTTGCTAGCTCTATTGTTGTTATGCCTGCTAGCTCTATTGTTGTTATGCCT
>NZ_JBNMNU010000025.1:0-33635 GCF_051278035.1 Clostridium sp. | reverse complement strand
CTATGCTTTGGGATCATTAATTAAAGATTATTTTTCTAAACCATGGATTGAAAGTAACAAACAATATGGCAATAATAAAGGGAAACAAGTGTACTATTTTTCAATGGAGTTCTTAATTGGTAAATTATTAAAAAGTAATTTAGTTAATTTAGGTATAAAAAATATCTGTGAAAAAGCCCTTAGTGAACTTGGAATTAGTTTTAAAGATATGGAGAATGTTGAAGTAGACGCAGGACTTGGTAATGGTGGACTTGGAAGACTGGCAGCATGTTTTTTAGATTCGATGGCATCAATACAGATACCTGGTCATGGGTGTGGTATAAGGTATAAGTATGGATTATTTAAACAAAAAATAGAAGGCGGTTATCAAGTGGAGGTACCTGATAATTGGCTAAAAAAAGATAATGTATGGGAAATAAGAAAGGAAAGTAAGGCTGTAGAAGTAAGATTCGGAGGGAACGTGTATTTACTCGATCAAGATGGAGGAACGAGCGTTATCCACGAAAACTATGAATCTGTTCGAGCGATACCCTATGATACTCCAATAAAAGGATATGATAATAATACTGTTAATACCTTAAGACTTTGGAGTGCAGAAACTATGGAGGAAGATTTCGATTTTTCTTCCTTTAGCCAAGGTAATTACGCAAAAGCTGGTGAGGAAAAATACTCAGCAGAGGCAATTTCACAAATTCTATATCCAGATGATAGCAATGAAAAAGGTAAATTACTAAGACTTAAGCAAGAATACTTTTTTGTAAGTGCGGGACTTCAAAGTATCCTTAAAAGTTATAAAAAGACGCGGATTCCTATAAAAGAACTTCACAAGCATGTAGCGGTTCAGATTAATGATACTCACCCAGCTGTAGCCGTGGCCGAACTAATGAGACTTTTAATGGATGATGAAAATAAGTCTTGGGACGATGCATGGGAAATTACAACTAAGACACTGGCTTATACTAACCATACAATTATGTCTGAAGCTCTAGAGAAATGGCCTGTAGAAATGTTTAAAAAATTACTACCACGCTCGTATATGATTATAGAAGAAATAAATAGGCGTTTTTGTAATGAAGTTTATCATAAATACAATGGGGACTGGAACAAAGTAAATAAATTATCTATTATACATGGTGGATACATTAAGATGGCATATCTTGCCATTGTAGGAAGTCATTCTGTTAATGGGGTTGCAAAACTTCACACGGAATTATTGAAGCACCAAGAATTGGTAGATTTTTATGAATTTTATCCAGAGAAATTTAATAACAAAACTAATGGAATAACTCATAGAAGATGGCTATTAAATTCAAATCAAGAGCTAGCCAATATTGTAACAGAAACTATAGGAGACAAGTGGATAAAGTCCCCAAATGAGCTTATTAAATTAATGCATTATACAAAAGATACCGCTTTTCAAGACAAAACATATGATATAAAAATAAATAATAAGATAAAATTTTCTAATTTTTTAACAACTAACTATGGCATTTCGGTGGATCCTAGTTCTATATTTGACGTTCAGGTGAAAAGGCTACATGCATATAAAAGACAACTTTTAAATGTGTTCCATATAATGCATCTTTATAACCAGCTTCGCGAAAATCGGAATTTAGATATAGTTCCAAGAACTTTTATATTTGGTGCGAAAGCTTCCCCAAGTTATTATATAGCAAAGCAAACTATTAAACTTATAAATACTCTAGCAAATAAGATAAATAACGATCCTATTGCTAAAGACAAACTTAAAATAGTTTTCCTTGAAAATTACGGGGTATCAACAGCTGAAAATGTTATTCCATGTTCAGATGTTAGTGAACAGATTTCTACTGCATCTAAGGAAGCCTCAGGAACTGGTAATATGAAATTTATGATGAATGGGGCTATAACAGTAGCAACTTTAGATGGGGCTAACGTAGAAATATTTGAGGCTGTGGGAAAAGAAAATATTGTATTATTCGGACTAACATCTGAAGAGGTAATAGAATATTATAAGAATGGAAGTTATAACGCTAGTGATATATATAATAGTGATGCTAGATTAAAGACTATAGTAGATCAAACTATAAACGGCTTTTTAGATGTTCCTAGAATGGAATTCATGAGTATATATGATAGTTTACTAAGAAACAATGATGAGTTTTTCGTACTTAAGGATTTTAATGCTTATGTAAATGCTCAAAGTGAAATTGATAAATTATATAGACAAAAATCTACATGGCAACAAATGTCTATTACGAATATAGCTAATTCGGGTATGTTCTCAAGCGACAACACTATAAAGAGGTATGCTAAAGAAATTTGGACTACACCTTCTGTTAGTATTAAATTATAATTTATTATATGAAATATTGTACTGGATAATGGTCCGGTACAATATTTTAAAAATTATGAACAAAGTATTAAAAAAAATGATAATTTAGCGAAAAAAGTATTGATTTAGTAACAGAAATGTTGTATATTATTATAAAGAACCTAAACACGAACGTTTAGATGAAAGAAAAATTTAATATTCGTAAACTCATATATGCTTAGAAATATGGACTAAGCGTTTCTACCAAGTGACCGTAAAATACTTGACTATGGGTGGTTATAATAATTTAAGTAAAATAACTTTTAAATAGTTTTTTTTACTGTTAATTTATATTATAAACTCCCTATGCATTTAGGGAGTTTTTTATTATGCAAAAATTAAAAACAAAGGAGAAAATTATGGAAACATTAAGAAATAAAATATTAACAGAGGGAACAGTAATAGGTAGTGAAATTTTAAAGGTAGATAGTTTTTTGAATCACCAAATTGATATAGAGTTATTTAATGAAATCGGACAAGAGTTTAAGAAAAGATTTAAAAATAGCGAGATTACAAAGATACTTACAGTTGAAGCATCTGGTATAGGAATAGCATGTATTGTGGCACAATACTTTGGTAACGTTCCTGTGGTATTTGCAAAAAAACATGAAGCTACCAATTTGGTGGGTGACACCTATGAAGCGGATGTATTTTCATTTACAAAAAACAAAAATTATAAGATAAGAATAAGTAAAAAATACATAGGACCAGAAGATAAGATTTTTATTATTGATGATTTTTTAGCAAATGGGAATGCGGCATTAGGACTTATAGAAACTGTGCGCCAGGCTGGTGCCCACATTGTTGGAGTGGGGATTGTAGTTGAAAAGGCATTTCAAAATGGAAGAAGTCGTATAGAAAAGGAGGGCATTAAAGTAGAATCGCTTGCAATAATAAAATCCATACAAGATAATAAAATAGTTTTTAATGATTAGAGGAGGAAGTAATAATGAGGAAAAAATTAGGAAGTTTACTTATAGCAGTTACATTGATTATGTCTTTAATGCTTGTAGGATGTGGTAGTAACACAAAAACCGAGACAAAAACTGATGAAAAGAAGGAAATGAAAGTAGGATTTATATATGTAGGACCCGTAGGTGACGGGGGGTGGACATACTCTCATGATGTAGCAAGATTAGAACTTGAAAAAAAGACAGGCGTAAAGACTGTATTTTTGGAGTCGGTAAAAGAGGATTTAGCAGAGGTAGAAAAAGTATGTGAGGACATGATTAATGGAGGAGCCACTGTTATTATAGGAACAAGTTTTGGATTTATGGATGGAATGGTTGCATCAGCTGCAAAACATCCTGAGGTTAAATTTCTACATGCCTCTGGATACGAGAAATCTGAAAATATGTCCAACTATTTTGGAAGGATGTATCAAGCTAGGTATCTATCAGGTATAGTTGCGGGAATGAAGACTAAAAGCAATAGTATAGGATATGTGGCAGCATTTTCAATACCAGAAGTAATAAGAGGAATAAATGCGTTTACTTTGGGTGTACAGTCTGTAAACCCGAAAGCCATAGTAAAGGTGAAATGGACTAATACATGGTATAATCCAAGTAAAGAAAAAGAAGCAGGAAAAGCACTAGTTGCAGAAGGCGTAGACGTAATTACAATGCATCAAGACACTGCAGGGCCATTACAAGCAGCGGAGGATGCGGGGAAATCTGCTATTGGATATAATACAGATATGGCAGCTAAGGCACCAAAAGCATATATGACATCACCAGTTTGGGATTGGACACCATATTATGTTGAACAAATAAAAGCTATTAAAGATGGTACATGGAAATCCGAAAGCTATTGGAAGGGGCTTGAGGCTGGAATAGTTAGTCTAGCACCACTTACTAAAAATGCACCAAGTGGAGCAGAAGAGGCTGTAGAAAAAAGTAAAGCAGCAATTATAAGCGGTGAAAATAAAATATTTGTAGGTCCACTAGAGGATCAAAGTGGCTCTGTTAAAGTTGAAAGTGGTAAGGTCATGACTGACGAAGAATTACTCCAAATCAATTGGTTTGTTAAAGGTATAGAAGGTAAATTAGAAAAATAATACAACACAAACTATTAAAATATAGTAAGTATGAAATTTCATACTTACTATATTTTAATAGGTTTTAAGATTTACGAGCGTATCACTTAAAAATATGAAGAGGCGGAGAGTTTAATTATGAATAAAATTCCTTATGTATCTATAGAGAATATTAGTAAGACTTTCGGGAAAGTAGTAGCTAATAAAAATATGAATCTAACTATATATGGAGGAGAAATCCATGCACTTTTTGGTGAAAATGGAGCAGGTAAAAGCACTCTCATGAACATGTTATCAGGAGTATACACCCCCGATAGTGGTGATATTTTTATTCATGGGAAAAATATGAACTTCACTTCACCAAAGCATGCTATTAAAGCTGGTATAGGTATGATTTATCAACATTTTAAATTAGTTGAGGAAATGACAGCCAAGCAAAATATATTACTTGGACAAAGTAGAGGGTCATTCTTTAATGATAAAGTAGAAAATAAAAAAATTAATGATATATGCGAGAAATTTAAGTTGGAGATGGATATAAATAAATATGTTTGCGATATGGCAGTAGGAGAGAGGCAAAATCTTGAGATACTTAAGGTGCTGTATAGAGGTGCTGATATTTTAGTATTAGATGAACCTACTACGGTGTTTACGCAAAGTGAAACTGAAAAATTATTTATTATAATGAGAAAGATGAAAGAACAGGGTTGTGCAATTATATTTATAAGTCATAAAATGAATGAGGTAATGGATGTCTGTGACAAAATTACTGTTTTAAGAAAAGGTGAAGCTGTAAAAACATTGATAAAAGAGGATACGTCTCCAAAACAGTTAACGGAACTCATGATGGGACGTAAAGCTGATTTATCTATAGATAAAACAGAAACAGAGCCCGGAGAAGTATTGCTCTGCGTGAAAGATCTAAAAGTGCTGAATTTTGAAGGAGCAGAAATAATTAAAAAAATTGGTTTCAGCCTAAAGCGTGGAGAAATTTTAGGCGTAGCAGGAATTGCTGGTAGTGGCCAAAGGGAATTATGTGAAGCTATTGCAGGAATACAAAAGGCGGCAAAAGGTGAAATATTTCTTGAAGGGGAGAATCTGGTAGGTAAATCTCCTAGAGATATTATTAATAAAGGTATAAGCATGAGCTTTATACCAGAGGATAGACTAGGAATGGGACTCGTTGCATCCATGGGTATGGTGGATAATCTTCTGCTTAAAGATTATCATAGACAAAAGGGAATATTTATAGATAGAAAACCAATCATTGAAAAGGCAAAAGAAATGGTTGAGAAGTTTGAAATTAAAACACCAGATGTACATCATCCTATAAAATATTTATCCGGTGGGAATATTCAAAAAATACTAGTTGCAAGAGAGCTCAGTATGAATCCTAAAATACTTATTATGGCCTATGCGGTAAGAGGACTAGACATAAATACATGTTACACAATTTATGACCTAATAAGTGAAGAGAAGAAAAAAGGAACAGCAGTATTATTCATAGGAGAAGATTTGGATGTATTAATTAAGTTATGTGATAGAATTATGGTGATTTGTCATGGGCAGGTTACTGGCATTGTTAATGCTGAGGAATCTTCAAGAGAAAAAATTGGTATGATGATGGTGGGTCAATCAGTTGAGAGTGAGGAGATATAGATGATGCAAATTGTTAAAAAAGCTGAAACTAGTAAAATTGATAATTTTAGAATCAGAAGCATTGCAATCCTCCTAGCATTAATTGTATTAGGTTTGTTTTTGCTAATAATTAAGTACAATCCTATAGAGATATATGCAGCTATAATAACGGGTAGTTTAGGAACAATTTATAGCATTAAGCAAACACTTATTGTTGCAATACCACTAATTATAGCTTCACTTGGAATATCTATAGCCTTTAAAATGAAATTTTGGAACATTGGTGGAGAAGGACAAATATTAATGGGAGCTTTCGCAGCTAGCTATTTTGCCTTGAGATACCCTGATATGCCAAAGATTCCGCTTTTATTTATAATGTTTTGTGCAGGTATTTTAGGTGGGGGCCTATGGGCGTTAATTGCTGCTATTCTTAAGGGTAAATGGAATACTAATGAAACCATCGTTACTTTAATGTTAAATTACATAGCGATTAAATTTATTACATTTCTAAAATATGGACCGTGGAGGGATAAGAGTGCAATGGGTTTCCCTAAAATACCCAATTTTTCTGAAAATGCAATACTTCCACAGGCATTGGGTATACATATTGGATGGATAATTGCAATAATACTTGTAATTATAGTTTATATCTTTATGAAATATACTAAGAAGGGCTATGAAATAGCGGTTCTTGGAGAAAGTGAAAAAACAGCTATGTATGCAGGTATAAAAATTCGAAAGACTATGTATATAGCTATATTTTTAAGTGGCGCACTATGTGGAATTGCGGGTGTAATTCAGGCCTCAGCAGTGAGTAGAACATTGTCTCCAGAGATTGCTGGTGGAGCTGGATTTACAGCTATAATTATAGCTTGGCTATCATCGCTCAGTGCACCTATTATAGTGATAGTAGCAATACTTTTTGCAGCGCTTTTAGAAGGAGCTACATTTATTCAAACAGCTTTTGGTATACCGCAGGCGGCTGCGCAATTAATACAATCAGTTATATTGTTTTTCGTATTAGGAAGTGAATTCTTCACTAGATATAAAATTAATTTTCAAACTAAAGCTAAGCAAAAGGAGGAAATTAAAAATGAATAGTGTAACAACATTTTTAGCGGCAGCGGTTGTAGCTGGCACACCTTTACTTTTTGCTACTTTAGGCGAGATATTAACTGAAAAAGTAGGCAACCTCAATTTAGGTGTTGAAGGTATGATGCTTATGGGTTCTGTAATAGGATTTATGGCGGGATTAAGTACGGGGAATCCAATTATTGCTATGATAGCTGCGGCCTTAGCAGGAGCCTTTGGAGCGGCTATTTATGCATTTCTGACTATAGATCTAAGAGCAAACCAAGTTGTATGTGGTCTTACGCTAACTATATTTGGAACAGGGTTTTCAAGTATGGTAGGAAAGAAATTGATTGGGCAAGTTACCCCGGATAGTGTTAAAACATTTTTTGTACCTAAAAGAATTCCCTTAATAGGAGATATACCTTTTATTGGAGATGTATTTTTTAACCATGATGTTTTTGTATACCTTGGATATATTACAACAGTACTTTTATTTTTATACTTATATAAAACTGCTAAAGGATTAAACACAATGGCAGTTGGAGAAAACCCTGCCGCTGCAGATGCAGCTAGTATAAACGTTAATTTATATAAATATGTTAATATTTTAATGGGTGGAGCTCTTTGCGGTCTTGGAGGAGCATACCTATCGCTTGTTTATGTACCAGCTTGGCAGGAAAATGTAACAGCGGGTAAGGGGTGGATAGCGGTTGCTTTAGTAATTTTCGCAACTTGGAGACCCCATAGAGCGCTTTTAGGAGCTTACCTTTTCGGAGGCCTTGACATAATAGGATTTAGACTTCAGGGTTTACCTAATTTTGAAATATCTCAATATCTTATTGATTTGCTACCTTATACAGCCACAATAGTTATATTAGTAATAGTATCCATGAAGAAATCCAGTAAAAATTCACCACCAGCTGGGCTTTCTAATCCATATTTTAGAGAAGAAAGATAATTATATAGAAATTGCATGGTAATTAAGTGCCATGCAATTTTTATATAATTTGAAAAAAGTGTTAATAATAAACAATAAATTGCCTCTATTTTTGAATAAATTGGTAATTATGATCATTAATTATCATTTATTTAGACTAATTTAGTATTAAGGTTTAATTATGGTGCGTTTTAATATATAATAAGATTGGTGAGTAATTAAAATAAACTGTATAAAATTTTTTTCACACAAAACAATTAGGCAAATAGTATTAAATATGCTTAAACAACATAATATAGATAAGAGAGTGGCAAAAGTATTGCTATTGTAAACCTTAAAGAACATTAGCTCAGAGAAATTAAGAGTTTAGTAGCTCTCGATTAGATTATTTATTTATCTATCATAAAAACTACTATTTAAAATTAAAACAAGGCTTACACCCACTACTTTAAAAAGATACTGGTTTTACGCCTAAGTTTATAAATAATTAAAACCTAGTTTTAATAATAATTACGCTATAAAAGGAGATTATGTATATGACAACGGATAATAAAGAAGAAGTATCAATGAATGATGTAATAGGTAATATTGAGGAATCTATGGTGAAAATTAACAGTGGAGACATTGTACTTGGAACTGTAATTTCTGTAAATGAAGAAGAAGTTCATGTTAACATAGGTTATATGACAGATGGAGTTATAACAAAAGAGGAAATATCAAATGAAAATGAAATAAATCCTATAGATGTTGTAAAGGTTGATGATCAAATTTTCGTTTACATAATGAAAGTTAATGATGGAGAAGGAAGCGTTCTATTATCTAAAAAAAGAGCAGATAACATTAAAGTTTGGGATGAGTTTAAGGAAATATTAGATGAAAATAAAACTTTAGAGGTTACAGTTAGTGATATAGTTAAAGGTGGAGCTACAGCTTATATAAAAGGCGTTAGAGCATTTATACCTGCATCACAAATGTCAGATGCCTATATAGAAAATTTACAAGACTTTAAAGGCAAAACTCTAGAAGTCAAAATAATTGAATTAGATTTAGAAAAGAAAAACATAGTTTTATCTAGAAAAGTAATAGAAAAAGCTGAAAATGAAGTTAAAAAAGACATAGTTTGGAATGAACTTAAAAAGGGTGAAAAGAGAACAGGCGTTGTAACAAGACTTGCTAAATTTGGTGCTTTTGTAGATTTAGGTGGCATTGATGGTCTTATACACGTTTCAGATTTATCTTGGAAAAGAGTTCAAGATCCATCAGAAATAGTATCTGTTGGGCAGGAAGTAGAAGTAAAAGTTATAGATTTTGATAAAGAAAAGGGAAGAATATCTCTAGGATTTAAAGGAGAAGAAGGCAACCCTTGGAACAATATATCAAGCAAATATAAGTCTAATGATATAGTAGATGGAACTGTTGTAAAAATAATGGATTTCGGTGCTTTTGTGCAACTTGCTTCAGGAGTAGAAGGTTTAGTTCATATTTCAGAAATATCAGAAGATCGTATAACAAATGTTTCTGATGTATTAAAAGCCGGAGATGTTGTAAAAGTTAAAATTGGTGATATAAATGAAAAAGATAGAAGAATAAGCCTAAGCATTAAAGAAGCTGCTGATAAAGGATTTGGAGATTTAGAAAAATTCAATCAAAATGAAGAAGGCATGACTTTAGGAGATCTATTTAAAGACAAATTCAAAGATTTTAAATTTTAATATACTTTAAAAGCTATAGTAGGCAATATATATTGTCTACTATAGCTTTTATTTTTTTAAATAAATATTTCTCATAATAAATATCAAATTGGTAAGACTATATGTATATGTTATGATACGTTATTTTATATCATAATTAATAAGTATGAAAGGCGGTGTTATTTTGAATAATAAAGAAAATTCAGCTCATATTATTACTAGAGTAGTTAAGGACAATGGAGGGGAAATCACAGCCTATGAATTTGAAAATGGAGATATAGTTTCAAAAGAACAAGCTGTCATGTTGGCTAAACAAGGGAGCATAAGTGGAGTTTCTACCTCAACTTCAAGAAAAGGTGAAGAGTTTTTAAGAAGTCTACCTGATTCAAATAAGTCCAATAATTTAGACAGTTTACCAGTTATAGATGATAATGAAATTTATTAAAGGAAATACTAATATGTATTTATGAAAAGAAGCAGGGACAAATTTATTTGTCCCTGCTTCTTTTCATAAAGAATATGAATTAGTGGCGTATGCATTATTGTTATTTGGACAAATTAAATATAAGTGATTTCTGTATGTATCACTATTGATACACAAACGTTAAAGTGATACAATGATGATATAATGTAATATAGGAGGAGTTAATTTGAGTAAAATAGCGTTAATAACTGATACTACAAGTGATCTAAATAAAGAAACTGTAGAAAAATATAATGTAGATGTATTACCATTTAGGATTATCTATTCTGATAGAGAGTATTTGGATAATGTAAATATTACTTCACAAGAAGTTTATAGTAATATGGAAAAAGAAGTACCTACATCCTCTTTACCATCAATGAAGGATATGGAAGAGTTATTTTTAAGACTGGAAGATGAAGGGTATACTCACGCTATAGTAGTAACCTTATCCACTGGGTTATCAGGCATATTTAATGCTATAAAGCTTACAAGTGAAAACCATCCTAGTATTATCACTCACTTATGTGATTCGCAATCTATTGCTCTTGGTGAGGGACTCATAGTAACAGAATGTGGAAGGCTAATAGAAGAAGGAAAGACCTTTAATGAAGTTGTTTCCGCTATCCCATCTATTAAAAAAAGAATCCATTTGTATTTTGTAGTTGGTACTTTAGAGTATTTAAAAAGAGGTGGAAGAATAGGGAAAGTTTCAGGCACTATAGCTGAACTTCTAAACATAAAGCCTATAATTTCTATAGATACTGACGGTAAGTATATTACCAGTGAAAAGGTAAGAGGTAGAAAACAATCTCTCAATAAACTTGTGGAGCTTACAAACAACATTTTAGATAAGAATAAGTGTAAAGTTTATATAGTACATGGTGAAGCTTTAGAAGAGTCTAAAAAAGTAATGGAAAGTATACGCCCTCATCCAAACGTTATTTCCATAGAATTTGGTGGATATATAAGCCCTGTATCAGGAGTTCATAGTGGACCAGGTTTAGTAGGAATGATTTGCATAGAGGAATCTTAAATAAATAATGGATGATATAAAAAATAAAGAAAATGAGATATACATTAGAGTGGAAGAAAAAAGGCTATATGATGAATATAAGAAAAAGCTTGCACAACTTAGAAAAGTTAAAAAAGAAAAAGAAGCTGTAGGTCAAGTATTTACAAAAGGATTACTACCTTTGTACGTGCTATATATTCTAAGTTTAGGTGAAACTAACGGAAATGATATATCTCATAAAATTGGAGACAGAACTAATGGTCTTTGGGTTCCTAGTACAGGCGGAATATATCCTCTTTTAAAAAGGTTAGAAAAGGAGAAATTGATCCTTGGTCATTGGAATGATTCTAAGAAAGCACAAAAAATATATAAAATTACTGAAGTAGGTACAGCGCAATTAGAAAATAAAAAGCATTTATTACAAGAAAAAATTGAAGAAGCACTAGAAGTGTTTAAAATTATTTATAATGATTTATACAAATAAAAAAAGTAGCTGCATCTGCAGCTACTTTTTTGGTACTAATAGCACGTCACAAATTTAAAGCTTAAGTTTTAAGTCTCCTTCTCTTATCCAGCCTTTTTTTCTCATGATTTCTGAAAAAATTAAAGTTAAAATAGCAGGAGCAATAAAGTGTAATAGAAAAATTCTAAAAGCTATTACAGAGGTAGGAGCGCTTCCTTGCATAGTAGCTAGGGTTCCAAATTGACCTACGAGACCACTGGTTCCCATGCCTGCACCTATCGAATTATTCTTCATTGCAAAAATCGTTGTAGAAAGAGGGCCTAAAATAGCACCGGCTAGTGTAGGCGGTATCCATACTTGAGGGCGCTTTATTATATTAGGTACTTGTAGCATGGAGGTACCTAGCCCTTGGGATAATAAACCGCTGAACTTATTTTCTCTGTAACTAGAAACAGCAAAGCCTACCATTTGAGCACTACAACCCACCGTAGCAGCACCAGCTGCAAGACCAGACATCTTTAGTGATATTGCTATGGCGGCACTACTAATTGGAGCTGTAAGGGTTAGACCCATTAAAGTGGATACAGCAATACCCATAGGAATAGGCATAAGGGTTGTAGCGGAATTTATTACTCCACCTAGATTAGTCATAAAGACTGATATAAAGGGACCAACAAATTTACCTGCTAAACTTCCGGTGATAATAGTGACAATTGGAACTATAACGATATCGATCTTTGTTTTTCCAGAAACCAAGTTTCCAAGTTCGGCACCTATTACGGCAGCAATAAATGCGCCTACTGGTCCCCCTCCCATATACATATATCCGAATGCTCCAGTTGCAGCCGAAGAAAACATTGTAAGGGGAGTGACTTTTAAACCCCAAGCTACAGCTACACCTATAGCTGCGCCTAC
The DNA here is from genome assembly GCF_051278035.1 of Clostridium sp. Classification (GTDB taxonomy): domain Bacteria; phylum Bacillota; class Clostridia; order Clostridiales; family Clostridiaceae; genus Clostridium_AD. The sequence goes on along the minus strand of NZ_JBNMNU010000025.1, from coordinate 21,051 downwards.
CACAGGTGATTTAGCTGAAATGATTTCTGTAAACTCTTTAAGAAAGTCTAGTCCAGGAACTTTTGATAATTGACTTAGTATTAGTCCGATGATTAAGGAAGCAAAAAGACCTAAGGCCATGGCACTTAAGGCATCTAAAAAATATCTTTTAATAGCTTTTTTTAAAACAATTTTAAATTTTTCCATGAGATTTCCCCCTAAATAAAATATATTTACTGAAAATTATAACAACAATAATATGTGTAGTTATTATTGTTTGATTCATCCGCATATGTATATACTAGTGTATATACACACATAACTAAAAATATTATAACATTATAATGTAAGTACATCAATAAAAACATTGAAAAATATAAAAAAAGCATAAAGCCTCTCAGCGTTATGCTTTTAAATATAATATTATAAATCCAAATAGGTGCTACCATCAAGAGGAATTAGTGCTTGTAGGCCTGGAGTGCCGTTAACTAAGCCTACAGCATAAACAGTATAAGAACGTCCTGCCTTCAGCCTTATATTAGGGACGTATAAAACAGTGGTTTTGGTGCCAGTAGGCCTAGCTTCCAAAGTATAGGTTCCAGCAGGTACTTTTATATAGTCTGTGAATTCTTTGTAACTGACATTTTTAAATAGAATTGTACCATCTGACAATGCAATATCAACTGGGGGAGCATTTGGTGATAAATGAGCGAATTTAATATGGACCATATTTTTAGTATCCATAATTTCACTTTCTGGAATAGGAAGTAGATCAATATTAGGTAATAACCCAATAGCTGCAACTGTATAAACTTTTCCTGGTGGGACAAAAAGGTTTTTACTAAGTACTGGTGAGGTTTTAGTGCCAGCAACATAGATTTTTACGTTATAATTACCAGTCATAACCTCTATATAATCGCTGAAATCACCATAGGCAAGGTTTTTAGATTTTATTATATCATTAATGTACACATCGACTGCAGGGGACTTAGGTGAAGCGTGAAGAACTCTTAAATATGATGTCATGGGAGTTTCCCTGTATAGAGGATAAGGATTATAAATGGTTTTTGGATAATAGAACATTAAAGGCTCCTTTCAAATATTCCTACTATAACATTATATGGAGCATAGTCTTATAATGTTACTATAAGTGGATTAATACTATAAATAAAAGAGTAGAGTCATTTACAATGTCTCTACTCTTTTATTTATTCTCTAATGCTTCGCATCCGAAGTTAAAACATGTCTTTCTTATTAAGAAAGTAAATAACAAATGCCCCAATAAAACCAATTAGTGCAACCACATACCAGAACCCTAAAGGATCTGTAGCGAAGGGTATTTTAGTTACATTCATACCATATAATCCAGAAACCATATTAGGTATAGCCATAACAATAGTAATAGCAGCTAAAAATTTCATTACTATGTTAAGGTTATTTGAAATAACTGATGCATATGCGCCCATAGTACCACTTAAAATATTACTATATATAGTACACATCTCTATAGCTTGTCTGTTTTCAATAATAACATTCTCTAATACGTCTTTATCGTCTTCATACCTTTGAAGAATATCTAGCTTAAGCATTTTTTCCAAGGTGAGTTCATTTCCCTTTAAGGAAGTAGAAAAGTACACAAGTGATTTTTCTAAAGCTAATAATTGGAGGAGCTCTTTATTTCTTAAAGACTTATGAAGCTTTTTTTCAACTATATAGCTTTTTTTATCTATTTGTCTTAGGTATATTAGATAATAGTTGGCGATTCTATATAATATTTGTAGCATGAATCTTGATCGTTTATATGTGAAAAAGGAAGCAATTTTTCCTTCAGTGAAATCCGATAATATTTTACTGTTTTTTAAACATACTGTAATTATAACTTTATTAGTGTGAATAATGGATATAGGGTATGTATCATAGGTTAGTGAATTATCATCCATATCTGTAAAGGGAATGTCAAGGATAATTAATGTGCAATCTTCTATGTCAATACGAGAGGTTTCTTCTTCATCCAAAGCAGCCTTTAAAAAATTCATAGGAACATTTGCTTTTTTTGATATTAATATTAACTCTTCATCTGATGGGTCTATCATATTAATCCAGGAACCTGCTCCTATATCATCAGATTTAATTAATTGTCCATTTTCTACGGTGTTATATATTGAAAGCATTATGTAAAACCTCCTAGAATAACTTCATTTATATTATAGTCTATAAAATGCAGTATATACAACTAATTAATAATAAAATAATTATAGAAAAAGATTTAGTATGATGACCATTGGTTGACAAAAAAGTCTGAATAATTGATAATGGAAAGTGAGAAGCTATACAAGTGAAATAAAAAAAATGGAATAATAATAAAGAAGCTTGACTAAATATATTGTAGAGTAGTATTGTGGGAGGAATATTCATGGATTTGTACCCATTACTTATAATTGCTTTAGCACTATCTTTAGATGCTTTTGGAGTAGCTTTATGCATAGGGTTAAATAATCATGCTAGAGCTTCAAATAAGCTAGGTTTTATAATTTCTTTTGCTTTTTTTCAATTTTTATTTTCATGCATAGGGGGTTATGCGGGCACCCTTTTTAATACATATGTAGTAGCAATGCCGAAAATAATTGGAGGTATGATTATTGCTGCAGTTGGTGTGCTTATGATTAAAGAAGGATTCGAAAACAATGGTAAGTGTCCATTACTAAAGCCTAAGATGTATTTAATTTTAGGTGTATCAGTAAGCATAGATGCTATGGTTGTAGGTTTTACAATATTAAATAATACGACAAATGTTATATTATTTAAAAATACACTTTTTATTGGGGGAATAACTCTAGTTATATCCACAATTGCATTTATAATTTCTAGATATCTAAAAAAAATAGAAATTGTAGGGAAATATGCGGATTACATTGGAGGAATAGTATTAATAATTTTTGGGCTAAAGATGATACTTTTTTAAAGGGAAAGGATGATAAATATGATAAAAGAATTAAGGGACTTAAAATCAGTTGAGGTATTTAAATATTTCAAAGAAATGAACCAGATTCCAAGAGGGTCAGGAAATGAAAAAGGGATAAGTGATTGGCTTTTGAATTTTGCAAAAGAACATAAGTTGAAAGCTACCCAAGATGAGTCATTAAACATTATAATAAAAAAGCCTGGGACTAAGGGATATGAAAAATCTGAGGTTATAATAATTCAAGGTCACATGGACATGGTTTGTGAAAAAAACAAAGACTCGAAGCATGATTTCTTAAAAGATCCTATTGAATTTATTGTAGAAGGAGATTTTTTAAGGGCTAATGGAACTACGTTAGGTGCTGATAATGGTATTGCAGTAGCATTTGGTCTTGCACTGCTTGCATCGCAGGATATTCCTCATCCACCAGTGGAATTATTAGTAACCACGGAAGAAGAAACTGGTATGGGTGGAGCTGGAGCACTAGATCCTAAGAGTTTAGAGGGAAAAACATTAATAAATATAGATTCAGAAGAAGAAGGCAAACTTTTAGTAAGTTGTGCTGGTGGTGTAAGGGAAAAAGTAAAGCTTCCTATAACTTGGGATGAAGCAGATAAAAGTTATGTAAACTGTGTTATTAGACTTTATGGTTTAAATGGCGGTCATTCTGGTATGGAAATTAACAAAGGAAGAGCCAACGCTATTAAGCTTATGGGGCGTTTCTTAATGGATTTAAAATCAGTTATATCTTTTAAAATAAATTCATTAAGTGGTGGAGCTAAAAATAACGCAATTCCTCGTGATGCTGATGCTATTGTATTGTTTAGAAAAGATGATGAAGCAGCAGTTAGTGAAAAGCTGTCAGAGTGGAATGCTACTTTTAAAAATGAATTTAATGATGTGGACCCAGATATTAAATTAGTTATGGAGAGACTAGACACAAAAGTAGAAAAAACTTTTTCTGATGAAACAGCTACAAAAGCTCTTCAAATACTTTTCCTCATTCCGAATGGTATCCAAAATATGAGTATGGCGATTGAAGGGCTAGTTCAAAGTTCAACGAACATTGGAGTTCTAACTACAAGTGGAGAGAATATAGAATTTGATTCTGCAATAAGGAGTTCCGTAAGGACTTTAAAGAAAGCAATATGTGATGAAACTATAGTCCTTGCAGAAATGGTAGGGGCAGCTATAGAGTTTCAATCTAATTATCCAGAGTGGGAATATAATCCTAATTCTCGTATAAGAAGAGTACTAGAAAAAGTATACAAAGATATAAATGGGGAGTCGCCAGAAATATCAGCTATACATGCAGGGCTTGAGTGTGGATTATTTAGTGATAAATTTAAAGGTAATCTTGATCAAATATCTTTTGGCCCTAATATCTACGATGTACACACCCCTAAAGAGCACTTAAGTATTTCATCTACAGATAGGATGTGGAGTTACCTAATGGCAATACTAAAGGAACTTAAATAATTAATCTATTAAGTGTAGATTAAGCATACTATAGTTTTAAAAGGCTTCTACTTTTGTAGAGGCCTTTTGTATAATATGTGAGTAGATTAGAAAAGTAGATTTAACTTTTAATTCCAAGCATTACTTGTATTTATCAACATATTGAGGTATATTATAATTGATATAATAAGATAGCAAGGTGATGAAAATGAATGTAATTTCATATCTAAAAGAGAATAAAATTAAGATTACTAAAGCAAGAAAAAACATATTGGAAATTATACTTTGCAGTAAAGAAGCAATAAATGCAAAGCTTATTTATGCTTTACTCGAAAAAGATGACATGAAAATAGATTTATCTACGGTATATAGAACACTAGAACTACTAGAGAGTAAAAAGATCTTAAATAAATTTGATTTGGGTAATAATATGTATAACTATTCATTAAATACAAATGGTCACAAACATACAATTAAGTGTGAGTTATGCCATAAGGAATTGGTTATAGATTGCCCTATACCTCAAATAGAAGAACAAATAAAGGCAAAGACAGGGATAACGCTTACAGAAAGTCATGTATATTTAAAAGGCATCTGTAAAGAATGTAAAAAATATAAAAAATAGGGAGGATGAGTTTTATGCAATTTTCTTCATTGGTACTAATGGAAATAGATAAAGAAACTAATCAATTTATTAGAGAGATAGGAAGTTATGAAACTTCTGAAGGCGCAGAATTTGTTACAAAATTAAATTATTATGGGGAATTAGTAAACTTGGTTTTTGATACCCACGCGGATGTAGAAGAGTGGCAATTCACAGCGATTTTTGATTGTTTTAACGAAGAAGTGTTTAGATCTAAAGGTTATATTATTGAAGCTATAGATGACGAATATAATCCAACCTGGGTAGTTAAATTCAAGTATTCTACAGACCATATGGTTGTTCGTGAAGCAATAATTGAAATATGTGAATTAATTAAGCAAGAACTTAAGGAAGTTTATGAAAAGATTAAAGATAAAAAAGAAGAATACAAATAAAAATCTAAGTTTATATAGCCAATGATATATTAATTTTAACAAAAGAGTGAAATTATACATAAATAAGTTAGAAATACATTAAAAAATTGTATAATTGAATAAAAAAAATTTCAGAGGTGCGTATGAGACTTGAATTCATCAACAGGGTAAAGAATAACGAAATTTTAGGTAGAAACATATTTACAGATGATGGGAGCGTATTGCTAAGAACTGGTGTTAAATTAACGGAGCAATACATTGAAAGACTCAAAGATTTAGGTGTTTTTTACGTATATGTAGAAGATTCTAGATTAGATGATATATCAATAGAAGATGAAAAGCTAAGTGATTTAAAAGCTACAACAATGAAAAACATGTGCACAATAATGAAAAATGTAACTTTAGGAGACGTAAAAGGTACTAAGGATTCCTTAAAAGTCGTAGAGCAATTAGTTAACTATATTATTGAGCTGGGTGATGTTAATAAAAGTTTGTATGATATTCAAACTTATGATAACTATACGTATCTTCACTGTATAGATACTGGAATTATGTCTATTTTTTTAGGTATTTCTATGAACCTTAAGGAAAGTGAACTAAAGCAGCTAAGTATTGCAGCAATTCTTCATGATATAGGTAAAACTAAAATTAATAATGACATTATAACTAAACCAGGCAAACTAACGGTTAATGAATTTGAAGAAATCAAGAAGCATCCCATTTATGGTAAAAATATGCTAGAGAAAAATTTCTTCATATCTTCTGAGGTGCTAAAAGCAGTGGAACAGCATCATGAGAGAGTTGATGGCTGTGGCTATCCTTATGGACTAGCTAAACACCAGATTTCCAAGTTTGCAAAAATAATTTGTGTTTGTGATGTTTATGACGCTATTAGCAATGATAGAAGTTATAGAGAGAAATTTAATCCTATAGACGCTTACGAGTTAATTTTGGCAGGTTGTGGAAATGCGTTTGATGAAGAAGTAGTTAAAAATTTCAAACATACATTTTCAGTATTTCCATTAGGCGTTTGTTTAAGATTATCCAACGGAGTGGAAGGATATGTGATTAAGCAAAATAAAAATTTTCCGGATAGACCTGTAGTGAGGGTGCTTTATGAAGGTAAAACTAGGATACCCATTAAGTTTTACGAAATAGATTTGCTACAATTTAGGAATGTTGTTGTGCAGGCTATAATTTAAGTGGTCTCACTAACTATAGTTAGTAGATACGTGGCATGTTTATTAGTTTTTATTATCGAATTAATTTTACATAATTAGGAGAAAAATATGAAAGATAAAAATATAAATATAATTATTAGTGGTCTTACTAAGCAATGTGGATATATATTAGAAGATATAAAAAGTTTGGACAGAGGTTCAGAACTCTGGACAGTGAGCAAAAATATTAACGGTGCTGACCAACGATTAATATTTATGACTCAGCAGAGAGTACATGAATTAATGCAATATGATATTCCAGAGGACAAAAATAATATATATATACTGTTTTACGAAGATGGAATAAATGAGAATAAAGATAGTGGGCTACTCTCATCAAATAAAACATCGGATAAACCAACTATTAAAGTAGACCTCAAAGAAAAGAAAGTAGAATATACTCAAAATGTAAATATGCAAGTAGTTCAGGATTTAGCAGCAGTTATGAGTAATAACAATTTACGAAGCACTCACGAAAAAACAAGTCTAAAGGATAAGCCACATATTACTATTGGGCTTATAGTTATAAATATTATAATGTATGTCATTACTGCATATATGAGTTTTACCTATGCAGGAGGTAGCATATTTAATAGTGATATCAGAGTTTTAATTTTACTAGGAGCTAAGGTTAATGAGTTGATTTCTGGAGGGGAGTATTTTAGGCTTGTTTCTGCTATGTTTTTACACGGAGGACTTATGCATTTAGCTGTGAATATGTATTCGCTTTATGCTATAGGGCCAATGGTTGAAAAAGTTTATGGAAAGAAAAAATACATTGCTATTTATTTCCTTGCAGGAATATGTGCATCTATATTTAGTTATTCTTTTTCGACAAGTGTATCTATTGGAGCCTCTGGTGCTATTTTTGGACTCTTGGGAGCGGTACTTGTTTTCGCAATTAAGTCTAAAGGAAAAACTGGAATTGGTTTTATAAAAAGCATTTTATCAGTTATATTTATTAATATAATTATAGGAATCACTTTACCCAACATTGACAATTTTGCTCATATGGGTGGACTTATTGGAGGAATGATTATATCGTTTTTGGTTTCTTTTAGAGATGAGGGTAAGAATATTTAAAAGGCACATTAAAAAAACAACAAGTCTAATATGCTAGCATATTAGACTTGTTGTTTTTTATATTAAAACTTATGCAACAATATTGCTTTTGCCTGAAAGAATATTAATTAAGTCTTCGTTACATATGGTTTCCTTTTGAATTAATAGTGCTGTTATAGATTCCAAAGCTTCTTTATCGTCTTTTAACATCACTTTAACTTCTTCATATAAATCGGAAATTAAATTTTTACATTCTATAAATGCTGATTCTTGATTTGTAAAGCCTGAGCTGCTTAGTTTGTCCATAGTAAGTAGACCAAGGGCTTCACCCATACCGTATTCCGTTATCATGGTTGTAACTAGTTCTGTACTTCTTTGTAAATCATTATAAGCGCCGGTAGTTACATGATCTCGACCAAACATAATTTCTTCAGCTGCTCTACCACCTAAAAGTACCATTATTTTTTTCTTTAAATGGTCTTTATTAAGATAAAGTTTATCCTCAGGAATACTTAAAGTATAGCCACCAGCACCTTTGGTAGTTGGAATTATAGTTACTTTAGATACTTTATCATTAGGTAAAACTCTGGAAGATATTAGAGCATGTCCTGATTCATGGAATGCAGTAATTTTTTTATCCTCATCTTTAATATAATCCCTATGAACTTTTTCATAACCTGCTAGCATTATTGAGTAAGCTTTATCCAAATGATTATTTTCGATAAACGCAGAGTTATCTTTGCATGCAATAATAGCGGCTTCATTGGCTAGATTTTCTAGCTTTGCACCAGAAAAACTAGTGGTTTTATGTGCCCACTGTGAATAATCAATATCATTAATAGGTTTATCTTTAAGGTGAAGTTTTAAAATTTTCTCTCTAGCGGATACATCAGGTAATGTGACTTCAATATGTCTATCAAAACGACCAGGTCTTAGTAGAGCAGGATCTAACATGTCAAGCCTATTAGTTGCTGCAATTATCATTATGCCTTCTGATTCATTAAAACCAGACATTTCTGTGAGTAGAGCGTTAAGAGTTTGATCTTTTTCATCAGAACCACCACCGCCATTATCTCTTTTCTTACCTATAGCATCAATCTCGTCAATAAAGATAACTGCTTTGCCATGACTTCTTGCTTTCTTAAATAGGCTTCTAATCCTACCGGCACCAACCCCTACATATATCTGGACAAAATCAGAACCAGATACTGCATAAAATGGAACATTTGCTTCGCCAGCTACAGCTTTTGCAAGTAGTGTTTTACCAGTTCCGGGGTCTCCGTATAAAATTATTCCTTTTGGCATTCTAGCGCCGTAGGCGGTATATTTTTCTGGATTTTTAAGAAAATCTACTACATCTTGTACACTATCTTTAGCCTCTTCATTTCCTGCTACATTATCAAAGTTAAAACCTATATCATCGACGGCAGCAACGTCAAGATTGGTAGCTGAGAACATGCTTTTGGACTTTAGTTTTAAAGGTTTAAAAGCCATAATTCCAAGTACTATCAGTGATAATACAAGACCTACTATTGATGCTATTTTATAGGGATTCGTTAGAGTTTGTTCAGAAACGTTTATACCATTTTTCAATAAATCTTCTTTGAAATTATCAGTTCTTGGATTGTCTGTTTTGTAGGTGGAACCATCTTTAAGTTCAACTTGAATTTTAGGAGAGGTTGTTACGTATACAGTTGAAATACTATTAGAGGAAGCGTCTTTAAGAAAATCTATATATAACTTATCTGCAGATACTTTAAGGCTATTACTCACAAGGATGAGAAATACCAATGACAAAATTGCTGTAATAACAGGGAGTATAATATACTTGTTTTTAATTTTATTCATAAAAGAGAGGCGATTTAACTACTATACCTACTATAAAGTTAGTAGAATATATGTAACGCCTCATTCACCATCCTTTCGCGTATTTATTAAAGTATTACTTAAATTTAATGTTATGGTCAATAATTTACATCGTGTGCCCAAATCTCGCTGATGTAATATGAATTCATTATAATATTTTTCAGAGGCCTTGTCCAACGAATCTCATACAATTTGGAAATGTAATTTATGTAAAAAATGTGATTGATAAATTTACTATTTGATGTATAATTTATTTAGGATAGATTTTAATAAGGAGATTTGATAAAATGGGAAAAAAAGTTTATGCAATAAAAGAAGGATTTAACTCGAGTACTAATGAGAAAATAGAAAATGAAATAGTGAACACTTGGGCAGAGTGCTTAAAATATGTAAAAGGTGTAAAAGGAGCTAAATATAAGAGTTTTGAAGATATAAGTGAGGCAAAACAATTCTTGAGTGATGCAGGGGAGATATTAAATAAAAAAGATAATACTTACCCACAAGATTGTCTTCATATTTATGTGGATGGCAGCTATAACGCATCTACTTCAGAGTATTCTTATGGCATGGTGGCTGTGAAGAATGATGTAGTTTTACATATAGAGAGTGGAGCTTCTAAAAGTGATTCAGAGAGGAATATAAGGCAAATAGCAGGGGAACTGCAAGGAGCGGTTAAAGGGGGCCGGTATGCTCTTAGAAATGGGGAGACAAAAGTTGTAATATTTCATGATTATGTAGGGATATGTTACCATGCTACAGGTTTTTGGCAAAGGCATGAAGAGTCTTCGAAGGAATATTACAAGGAAATGCAGGAAATCATGAGTAGTGGAATGGAAGTTATATTTGTTAAGGTGGATAGTCATACGGGTGATTTATTTAACGAACTTGTTGATGAAAAATGTAAAGAAAAATTAGGCATAAATTCGGATAAGACTGTAGAAAAATGGTTGGTAAAGAATAGTATAAATGTAGCAAATGATGATGTGAAAGAAGAGATATTGAAACTTGCACCTAAGGGAGATGCAAACATAATCGTTAAAAATTCTTGTGATGTAAAAAGTAAAGAAGAAATTAAAGTATATGGATTTTACGAGATTGCCTCTGAATATAAAACAAATCAAAAGGTAGCTAAGAGTTTAATAAAGAATTTAAGTGATGAAGAAAAAACAGACTTTATTGTTTTTATATTAAATACACATTAATTATTAAAAAATGCACATCCTATAAATAATAAATAAAGAAAGGATGTGTATCTTATGCATAATAAATTTGTATCTACAATTACAACTGGTGCAATAATTGGAGCAGTAGCAAGTGCCATGTTAATTCCTAACATGGACAGAAGCACAAAACGAAGAGTTAAAAAAGCTAGTAAAGTGATGAAAAACATGGCGGAAGAGATGTATGATGGCGTAAAGGATTATATTTTATAAGAAAATGGAGAACTCCAAACTGTATTAATAATATATGGTTTGGAGTTTTTATTTTATTAATACAATTTAATATTTATTGAAATATTTTGCAGTTTAAAGGTAAACTATGTTATAATTGAATCAAAATTGTCTAAGATTGGTTATATTAAAAGTATTTTATATTACTATGCAGTAAAGGAAGAGTGATTATGGAGATATTGTCATTAGGAGAAAAAATTAAGAGGAAACGAAAAGAGCTTAATATGACGTTAAAAGATCTTGCAGGAGACAGGATAACACCAGGACAAATAAGTTTGGTTGAATCTGGAAAGTCAAACCCTAGCATGGATTTATTGGACTATTTAGCAAATGGCTTAAATACATCTTCTGAATATCTAATGGAGTCAGAGGAAACTCAAGCTGAAAAAATATGTTTGTTTTATGAAAATATTGCAGAGGCACTTATTCTAAGTAGTGATTTATTACAGGCTGAGCAAAACATTGAAAAATCACTATATTACTGCGAAAAATATAAATTGGAACATAGAAAAGCTAGAAACTTAGCTTTAAGAGGCGATATATACATGGCTAGGGACGAAATTGCAGCAGCACAGCAGGTTTTCCTATCTGCAAATGTTATCTTTATTAATAAGAATTTGCATGAAGAAATAATTAAGACTTTTCTAAAACTTGGTAAAATAACACTTAAGATTAGGGGTTATCAGTCTGCTTCAAGTTACTTTAATCAGGCCGAAAAAGTTTTTATGGATAATGAAATGGCAAGTGATTTTTTATTAGGAGAAATATACTATTATATAGGTTACACTTATTTTAAATTGGATAATATTGAAAAGGCTATAAAATATTCATATTTAGCTCAAGAAAAGTTTAAGCAAATAGATAATAAAAAAGACTATGCGAATTCTCTTTTATTACTAGCTAAGGAATATAATGTAAAAGGTGACATTAAAAACGCTATAAAATATTCAAGGATTACTTTGAAAGTTTTTTATGAAATTAATAATTTAACTTATGTATCAGAAATAGAGAACAATTTAGGAAGATTATTTTATGAGTTTGACAACATTGAACAATCATTTTTACATTTAAACAAAGCCAAGGAAATAAGAGAAAAGAGTAATGATTCAAAGTTAATATATACATTAGTTAATATATGTGAAAATTATATCAAACTTAAATCAATAGACAAGGCTAAGGATGCATTAGGAGATATTTTAGCTTATATAGAAGAGGGCAATTATAAAGTGTTAGACAAATATTATTTACTTAAATATAGAATTGATTTATTAGATGATGACATGGGTGAAGCAGAGAATACTTTATTACAAGCACTGAATTTTGTAAAACAAGAAGAGCGGATAAAAGATGCCGCAGAGATTTCTATAATGCTAGGAAAGTTTTATATTGATAGTAACAGGGATAAGCAAGCAGCTAAATATCTGAATGAAGGTGTGAAACTATTTAACAAAATGGGGATAATAAAGTAATTTAAGCGGTGGATAGGTGATTAAAATGGAAATATTATCAACGGGCGAAAAGATAAAAAGGACGCGAGTGTATAAAGGGTATACTTTAAGAGATTTATGCGATGACAAAATCTCAGTATCTAAAATGAGTTGTATAGAAAATAGTAAGATCATTGCTGAACCTTGGGTTCTAAAACTTATAAGTGAAAAGTTGGATATAGATATTGTGTATTTAAGTGAAAATGTAGAAGAGCAAATTTATAAGAATATAGTGGGTTTAAGGGACAATAATGTGGTTGGCAAGGATACTAAAAATCAATTTGAAACCAAAGTATCTTATAATTTAGAATTTGCTGAAAAATATAAGTATTATGATTTAGCTATTGAATTAGTGCATATGTTGTTTAATTTTTATTTAGATAAAAAAGAATTTGTAAACACTCAATCAATTACTGATAAGTATTATGATTTATACTTGAAAACATCTATATATGATAATAAGCTAAATTACTATATTGACGTGGCAAGATATTTATATGTAAAGGAAGATTATCTTCAAGCTTCAAGTTACTATTATAATATTCGAAAAGAACTTACAGATATGGCTAAACCTAATTATAAGAAATTAATAATAGTAACTTATAATGAGACTGCTTGTAATATTATGATTGAAAAGTATGAAGATGCTTATGAAGTAGGAATGAAATTATTAGATTTATTACCATATGTTGAGACTGAATTTCAATCGGCAGAGATATATCATATGTTGGCTATGATATCAATAAGGATGAACACTGGGAAATTTGAAGAATATGAAAAAAAATCCTACCAGTTATATAAAGATGACAATGCAAGTAAGGCGATGGCTATTTACAATTATGGATCCACAATGTTTGACTGTAATATGAGAGATAATGCAATTAAGTACATTAAAAAGGGATTAAGTTTTTATCCCAGGGATAAAAAGATGGGATTAGTTAGTTTTATGCTAGGAATAGTTAATGAGCTTATTGAAAATAACGTATTAGAGTTAGCACAGTCTATTTCTGATGAAGTTTTAAATTATGCAATTAATCTAAATGATATAAAATTTGTTGAGAAAAGCTATTATTATAAGGCTGTTATTCTTGACAAACATGGCGAGTCATCTAGTGCAGAGATGTATATGAATTTATCTTTAGACTCACTATTAAAATTCGGAGAAAAAAAAGATATATATTCGAGGTACTTAGAAATGGGTAGTATGTATCACAAGATAGGAAATGTAGCAGATTCTATAAAGTATTTTAGCCTTGCTATAAAATTAGAGGAAAAGATGTAGGTTTTATATTATACTAAACTTACATCTTTTTTTGCTTTTATGTTCCATAACTATTTAGAAGTTTCTCTATTTATAATAAACTCTTTGGCTTTAATTTCTAAACTATCATCAAGCGATGTTAATGCTACCTCATTATATTTATTGTTTAAAGCTATTGTAAGTAGCCTATCTGCAAGCTCTGGATTTTTAGATAATAATGAGCCGTGGAAATAAGTGCAGAATGTATTTTTATAAACACAGCCCTCATAACCGTCTTCACCGTTATTCCCATATCCGACCTTAACTTTGCCAAGTGGTTTTAAATCGTTAATATAAGTTCTTCCAGAATGATTTTCAAAGCCCACATAGGTTTCATCAAAAGTTTCATTATGAATAACTGTATTACCGATGAAACGATTATCTCCACTTTCAGTATAAACATCTAAAATATCAAGGCCGCAAAGCTTTTCACCATCAGGCGTAGTATAATATTTCCCAAGCAATTGATATCCACCACAAATGGCTAAGAAGACTTTTCCACTCTGTATATACGTATCTATTTCAGATTTTTTAAATTCTATTAAGTCTGGCGAAACAATGGTCTGCTCATAATCCTGTCCTCCACCAAAAAATACGATGTCATAATCAGGTCCTATAAAACTGTCACCCATAGATACATTAATTATGTTTACTTTTATGTCCCTAAGTTCCGCTCTGTGTTTAAGTATTAAAATATTTCCTACATCCCCATATACATTTAATAAATCAGGATATAAATGACAAATATTAATTTCCATGTTTTTCACCTTCTAATTTAAATTTTAAGTACATTACCAAATCTTATCTATATAACCTTTAGTTTGTAAGAACTTTCTTAGAGTTATCATGGCGGTATAAGTTGCAAGGATGTATACTATTTCTCCATTGCAAGCTTTGATTTCTTTAAGTAAGTCTTCTTCATCATTACATAAAACAAAGGAATCAGACTTAAAACCGGCTACCTTAAGTCTGATTGCCATATCGTAAAGTCGTATGCCTGATATCATAATTTTGTTTATGTCTAGGCTAGTTAACCGTTCGAAATTTACATCCCAAATCCAAGAAACATCTTTTCCATCGGCGTAATTATCATTTAGCATTAGGCATAAGTTTATTTTTCGCGTGTCAAGGTTTATTGTGTTTACAGCTTCGTCGTAACCGGCAGGATTTTTAACCAATACTATTTTTATTTCTTTACCTTCGATATTTAATGTTTCTTGTCTACCAAAGCTGCTAGCAACGGTTTTAAGTGATTGCTCTATGGTAGTGTCTTCGACGCCTAATGATTTTGCTACGGAAAATGCACATAGAGCATTGTATATGTTATAAGTACCAGGTTGGTTTATATAATAGGGATTACCATTAATATGAACCGAGGAACCATTGGTGTTTAAATCTATAACTTTATCTATGGAGTAATTAAGTTTTGGTCTTTTATATCCACATTTACTGCAATAGAAATCTCCGAGATGATTATAGGTAATGAAATTGTATTCATAAGGAGCTTTACAAACTTTGCAGAATTTAGCGTCTGCGTTAAGATCTACAATTTTGTTTTCATTGATCTTAGTAGCAAATCCATAGTATACTATAGGATTTTCAAGGTTTAGCTCCCCAAGTAATGATTCATCTCCATTAAGAACAAGAGTTGCGGTGGGAGATTTTGAAACGCCTTCTAATATCTTCTTTAGGGTGGTGTATACTTCACCATATCTGTCTAGCTGGTCTCTGAACAAATTAGTTATAGTAATAATTTTAGGGGTTATATATTCAGTTATAAACTTAACGTTAGCTTCATCTACTTCTATAACGGCAATTTTTTTCTCAGTGGATTTTTTGAACGAAAAATTTAAAATAAAACAAGCAATTATCCCTGTATACATATTTGCACCAGTATTGTTTGTAATTACAGGTATATTGCTCTGTTTTATGATGCTGTAAATCATGCTTGTTGTTGTGGTCTTTCCGTTTGTACCGGTTACCAGTATAACATCATAATTACTTGCAATGGTCCTTAAAATATTTTTATCTAGCTTTAAGGCTACTTTTCCAGGGAAATTTGTGCCACCATGGAATAAAAATTTAGATATTGTTATAATAAATTTTGAAATTAATATACTTAATAATGACTGAATCTTAATTTTGAACACATCCTTTAGCTGTACTTGGCACAGTGGAACAAATATTGAATAAATTATATTGTTTTATTTGTTAAATATCCATTATGCACTTGATTATTATTATTGACATCTATGTAGAAAAACTCATCATTTATTTTAAATCCAGAATTTTCCGAGAGTTTATTTAAGTTATTTAGTAAGTTTAATTTAGCATCGCCTTTAAGCGGTGTTGGGCAATAGTCATTTTTATATTCTACCGAAGATACACTACAAGGGATAACCCGCACTCCAATAGAGGTTAAAGTATTATTAGTGAATTTGAGGTTGCTTTGGAAAATAAAAGTTCTCTTGTCCTTTGGATTAGAGTTACCACCAAAGGCGAAATTACCTAAACTGTAGGATATAATCCTACCTTTATATTGTTCTATGCCTTGAATTACGTGGGGGTGGTGTCCGAGTATTATATCGGCACCGTTATCAATAGCAAAATGGGCAAGTTCAGTTTGTGCGGCTCTCGGATAATATTCTCGTTCTCCTCCCCAATGAAAGTTTATGACTACAACAGAATTATTCTTCTTTAAATCTAAAATGTCTGCCTTTAATTTATCAAGAAAATTTTGTTCTAGGGACCAACCACGATAACCTAAGAAACCGAAGGGCTGCTCCTTTATTTTGGTTATCCATTTTGATCCTTCACCAAAATAGTTAATATCTTCACTTTCAAGGGCTAGTTTTGTATCTTGGAATCCCTTTTGTTTGTAATCATAAATATGATTATTAGAAAGATTTACTCCTTCAATAGATCCTAGAGTTAAGGTTTTGGTATAACTTATGGGAGCTTTAAAATTAAACTGCTTATATTCTCTGTCATTTGAGTCTGTAAAAGTTGTTTCTAAGTTGGCAATGGTAACATCGTCTGCACTAAAAATGCTATATACATTTTTAAATATATAAGAAAAATCATTGTTATGTTTTGATACCATAGCAGGAAGACTACTGGCATAAGCGAATTTACTGTCAGTTCCTATAGTACAGTCTCCTACAGCAGATAATAGAACCTCGGTATTAGTATCTTCTACTTTGGGAGGAACTGTTTTAGTGATAGTTACAATTTTCTCAGGTGGTTTAGGCTTTTGGTTTTCTAAAACAGTATGATTTTCTTTAACCCCATTTAAAGAAAAGGAAATAGTTTTAATTGCAACTAAGGTTAAAATAACAGAAAGAAATATGACTAGTGATATATTTCTAGGTGACCTTTTCAAAAAGATACCTCCCTACCATTGTTTATTAATTAGTTATATATTTAAGTCACTATAATTTTATAACATAGATTCATAAATGTCTAACATATTAATGATATTTAAAGTAATATTTGAAAACAAACAATGAATTATAGATAACAAAATTCAAAAAGAGGTGAAAATTTGATGAAATTAGATAAATTCAAATCTATAGTAAATAAAATTAAACTAAAAGAGCTTAGAGGTAATAAAATAGTACGGTACCTAATAGTTTTGTGCGTTACTACTATAAGCATTATGATTATAACTATAGCACAGAAAAATTCTGATTTAAATAAATTAGTAACAGAAGCTGAAAGACATTATTATGCACAGGAATACGATTTAGCCATTGCAAAATACGGTGAGCTTTCTAAAAAAGATGTGACCTCACCAAAGTGGAACCTTAAAATAGCAGAGATTTATTCCGTTATGAACGATTTAGATAATTCATTAAAATATATCGACTTAACAAAAGAATATGAAGAGTTAGATGCGTCCTCCTATAATCATATGGTTTTCACTGAGTTCATGAATGGTGAATATGAACAAGCACTAAAAGATGGGAACCTTGCACTAGTAAAATATCCGAAAGACAAAAGTTTAATAAAGACTATGTTTACTGTTTATATGGGTAACAACAAAATTACCGAGGCGAAAGAAATTATTTCTGGGTATGAAGTAGATATACAATCATCCTATGATACAGCAGAGTATTCTGAAATGCTAATGCTTATAGGTAAATTGGATGAAGGGTATAGTAAGTTAAAACTTGCCTATGAATTAAACAAGGATGAGTATAAGATATATGATGTATTAGCGCAAATATCCTTATACGATAAAGATATTCTGCTCGAAAACATAACAGCTCTTTCCAAAAATAATCCTAATGATTTAGCATATAAAATGTGGTTAGCTAAGATATATTCTCTAAGCATTGACACAGTAGACGAAGCTAACAAATTGATAGAAGAAATTTCTGGTAAAGATATAGGGGATATTCAAATAAAACTAATAAAAGCTAATGTTTACAAAAACATGGATGATACGGAAAAGTCAGATAAACTAATTGAAGATGTAATTTCAGAGTATCCAGATGATTACGGAGCCTATCATAGCGGTGGGTGGTATTATCTTTATAAGGGCGATTATGAAATGGCTAGTGAATATTGCAGAAAGTCTATCCAAAACAATAGTGAATACACAGATAATTATGGTTTTTTAATGCCGGAAATATTAAAACATGGAACCTCAAAAATAGCAGCAGAGCCTTATTATAGAACTGCATTAAACAAAGAACCATATAATTATAATATAATGTTGAGTATTGCAAATTATTATTGGCATACCTCTGATGATATTCATAAAGCCCTAGAATACTTCAATTTTGCATCTATTATTAAACCTTATGATGTGGAGATAAAATACAATATGGCATTAATAAAAATTTTTGATGGCAAGGGTGATGAGGCCATAGAAATCTTGAATATGTGTAGTAAATTAGATGGATCAGTACCTAAATACCATAGAACCTTAGCAACTGTATATATGACTCAAAGTAAAGTCGTGGAAGCAAAAGCAGAAATAAAAAGTGCTTATGATGCTGATGAGGAAGATATATTAACCCTGAATAATACTGGTTGTTATTATATTAGTGCTGAACAGAATGTAGAGAAAGGATTAGAAAACATAAAAAAAGCTTTTCAGGGGTTAAATAATTCTTATGATGAGTACACTAAAAAAATTATTGTTGAGAATTATGATAAGGTACAGAAGTTAAAACAAAGTTATGAAACAGGAAAAGATAATGAAGAATTGGAAATTCCGGAATTTACGTTATTTTATTAATAATTTGGCCCCCTAGAGAAGGTATAAAAAATGCCTACGCTAGGGGGCATTTTTATGTGATTTATATTACAAATATGGTATACTCAATGAAGAAATAAGATCAATATAGGTTTGGATAATACATCAAATTGCTATCTAAAAAGAGAATAAAAAAGGAGAATATATGAAAAAAAATAAATTTCTTGGTATAATCTTAATTTTAATTATTATAATAGCAGCAGTAATTATGTGGAATTTTAAATTCAAAAATGCTATAGGTAAGGAAGGTCTAACAGTTACTAAGTGGGATAATTTTTATAATGGTAATAATATTCATTTTTATTACTTAGATCCACAAAATGAAAATTTATTAAAAATTAAAGCTAAGTACGGATTAAATAAGCTTATTGATAACAAGGCTGACCAGCTTGAAAATTCCATTAAAATTATGAAATATATTAATAGTAATGTAAAAGCTAAAAGTACATCTATGACCAGCGACAAAACTACCTTGGAAATAATGGAAGTAGCTTTTGACGGAGGAGAAATATCAGATAGTGATTATGTAGCAATGTATGAAGAATCTTTAGCTTCTGTTGGAATTAATGTACGACGTGGAATACTTAGAAGCACTGATAATAAAGTTAAAGGGAAATCGTATTTTAATGTCTGTGAAATATGGAGCGATAAATATAAAAAGTGGATAATGATAGATGGGGTCAATGCACATTATATGAAACAAGATGGAATTCCACTTGGAGCTGTTGAAATAATAGATATTGGAATAGAAAAGGTTGAAATTAACGAATTAAAGAATGCTAGTAAATACATAAAAAGCATGAGAAATTACTATGAAAGTTATAGCATATATATAGATAACAATAAATATGGCGAGCTAAAAAGTAATTCGCAAATTACTTATTTGAAAATTAAACAACTTCCTAAAATAGAGACTAAGGAAGGGTTTACTCAACCCACTATTTTTGTTAATAATTCAAAGGTATTTAATATATCACCTAAGATACAATATGAAAATACTAATAAGGACAAAGGTCCAACATTAATATTAGCAAAGAGAGACCTTAAAAACGATACAAAAGAAGTACAAAACTTTACTGTTGGAGCCTTTATCAATAGTTATATGCTTACAGATTATTTCATAAGTGTTAATGGTGCTGATTATATTAAAGTAGATACTTTTTATGAAATGCAAATTGTTGAAGGAATCAACTCTATCAAATTATCACAAGATGGTAAAAATTTATCTAAAGAAGTAGTAATAGAAAAATGAATGTATAAATAATAATATATAGGATGAAAGTTATCCTATATATTATTATTTATAAGGTGGTGAATTTTTATGGGACCTAATGTTATATTAGTCCTAAAAGCTATAGTAATAGCTATAGTTGAAGGAGTAACAGAATTTGTTCCTATTTCCTCTACTGGGCATATGATCATTGTGGGGAATGCTATAAATTTTGAAGGAGAGTTTGCAAATGTATTCGAGATAGTCATTCAATTAGGAGCGATTTTTGCAATTATAGTTTTGTATTGGAATAGAATATGGGGCTCGGTTGTAGATTTTTTAAAGTGTAAACCTTCAGGTATAAAGTTTTGGACTAATATTATAATTGCGTGTGTACCAGCTGTAGTGTTTGGTCTTATTCTAAATGATAAAATAAACGAATATCTTTTTAATCCTCTTACTGTAGCTTTTGCTTTGATACTTGGTGGAATTCTAATGATTATTATAGAAAATAGATTTAGGCATAAGTATACAACAAATAGTATTGAGCAAATAAGTATTAAACAGTCATTTAAAATCGGAATTTTTCAATGTTTAGCGCTATGGCCAGGGATGTCTAGGTCTGCATCTACTATAATGGGCGGGTGGGTTAGTGGTGTCTCCACAGTTGCTGCAACCGAGTTTTCATTCTTTTTAGCCATACCAATTATGATTGGAGCTACAGGATTAACACTAGTTAAAAGTGGAATGGATTTTACTAGTGGTGAAATTAT
>NZ_JBNMNU010000024.1:0-33661 GCF_051278035.1 Clostridium sp. | reverse complement strand
TTACAGATGCAATCCCTTTAGTAACTTCACCAGATACATACTCAAAATGTGGTGTAGCACCCCTTATAACTGCGCCTAAACATATTACGCCATTGTACTTACCAGATTTAGCCATCTTTTTCGCAATTAGCGGCATCTCAAATGCGCCAGGCACCCATGCAATTTCAACATCCTCTTCTTCCACTCCATGACGTTTTAATCCATCTAGTGCCCCTGATAATAATTTCCCACCTATAAATTCATTAAACCTTGCAACTATTATTCCAAATTTTAAACCTTCTGCTATTAATTTACCCTCATATATTTTCATTTCTTTTCCTCCTATTTATTTATTGTTTTTTAACTTTTACGTATTCCATTAAATAAAATAACGTCTAGATTATTTTAAGTGAAGTAAGTGTCCCATTTTATTCTTTTTAGTTTCTAGATAAAACTTGTTTCTTTCATTATGATTCATCTCTATAGCTACTCTTTCAACTATTTCAATACCATAACCTGAAACTCCAGTGATTTTTTTAGGATTATTAGTCATCATTCTTATCTTCTTAGCGCCTAGAAGTTCCAATATCTGAGCTCCTATACCATAGTCTCTCATATCTACTGGGAAACCTAAAGCTATATTTGCTTCCGCAGTATCCATCCCACTATCTTGAAGACTATAAGCCTTTAGCTTATTAATCAACCCTATTCCACGTCCTTCTTGTCTCATGTAAACCAGAATTCCGCTTCCCTCCTTCTCTATTGCTTTCATCGCTGCATCATATTGTTCCCCGCAATCACATCTACTCGAACCTAACGCGTCTCCAGTAAGACACTCAGAATGAACCCTTACAAGTACAGGCTCATCACTATTTATTTCCCCTTTGACGAGTGCTACATGGTGTTCTCCATTTATTTTATTTTCAAATCCATAAATTTTAAACTCACCATATCTAGTTGGCATTTTAGCTTCTGTAACCATTTCAACTAGGCATTCAGTTCGTCTTCTGTAAGCAATTAAATCCACTATAGTAATTATCTTTAAATTATGTACTTTAACATAATCCATAAGCTGTGGAACCCTGGCCATTGATCCATCTTCATTCATGATTTCGCAAATAACACCTGCGGGATATAATCCAGCAAGCCTTGCTACATCAACTGCTGCTTCAGTATGGCCTGCTCTTTTTAATACCCCACCTTCTTTTGCAGCTAGTGGAAATACGTGTCCAGGTCTATTAAAATCTTTTGCCGTAGCTTTATCATCTAGTACCTTTAATATAGTAGTTGCTCTTTCTTCCGCAGATATTCCTGTAGTAGTCGTTATAGCATCAATAGACACAGTAAAGGCTGTTCCATGAGCGTCTGTATTGTTTTCAACCATTTGCTTTATATTTAGCTTTTCTAATCTTTCTTTAACTATAGGCATGCATATAAGTCCACGGGCATGCTTTGCCATAAAATTTATGTTTTCGGCTGTAGTTTTTTCTGCCGCTATGATTATATCACCTTCATTTTCTCTATCCTCGTCATCTACCACCACAATCATTTTTCCATTCTTAACATCTTCTAGTGCTTCCTCAATAGTATTAAATTTAAACATACTTACACCCCTTAATTTTTTTTATTAAATCTCCGTACTGTAACGAAAATTTATGCAAATCCATTATCTCGTAGAAAATCTACACTAATAGGTTTCTTATCATTTGTTGCATTGCCATGCTTTAACAATTTCTCAACATACTTTGCCAGCATATCACTTTCCAAATTAACCTCATCACCTATGCTTTTAATTACTAACGTTGTTTCGTCCTTTGTATGAGGTATAATGGATACTTTAAACTTTTCATCATCCACAAATGCTACCGTTAAACTAATGCCATCAATTGTTATTGAGCCTTTATGTACAATATATTTTAATATATCTACTGAAGTTCCTATGGATACCCATGTGGCGTTTTCTTCTTTACGAGTGTCTATAACGGTTCCTATTCCATCAATATGTCCACTTACCATATGACCACCTAGTCTATCAGAAAGCCTTAAAGCTCTCTCTAAATTCACCCTAGAACCTGTTTTTAATTTACCTAGATTACTGTTTCTTATCGTCTCTGCCATCACATCTACACTAAAGCTATTTTTATTGAATTCTGTTACCGTAAGACATACACCGTTTACGCAGATGCTATCCCCTACCTTTGTATCTTTTAGAATAGTTTCTGCTTTTATGGTAATTCTAGCTGACTTTGTTCCTTTTTCTATTAATTTGACCTCACCAATTTCCTCAATTAAGCCTGTAAACATATATTCACATCCTTTCCATTTACGATGCATATCCAACATTTTCAATTTATTGTTATCTCTAAATGTTAGTAACGTAAGCCTCTATCATAATGTCTTCGTCAAATCTAGTTACCTCAGCATCACGAAGCACAAAACAGTCACTTACATGCTCTATTCCCTGCCCTCCTACTGGAGTTTTTAAAGCAGTTCCACCAAATATTTTAGGAGAAATAAACGTAATAACTTTATCTACTATACCTTCTTGTAGTGCGGAATAATTTAAAGTGCTACCTCCTTCTAAAAGAATACTATCTATTCCCATATCACCTAGTACTCTCATCAATTCATCTAAATTCACCCAGCCATTTTTACCCTTTGTGACAATAACTTCAGCGCCCATTTCTTTAATAGCTTCAATTTTATTATCATGTGCAAATTCTGTTGTTGCTATAATAGTTCTTGTTTTATCATCACACTTTAATACTTTTGATTCTAAGGATATTCTTGCTTTGCTATCAATAACTATTCTTATAGGGTTTTTACTTGTTTTATCTTGTCTTCTAGTAGTAAGTGCTGGGTCATCCGCAATCACAGTTCCGATTCCCACCATGATTCCAGTCACCTTTTGCCTTAATTCATGCACATATGATCTAGATTTTTCATTACTTATCCACTTTGAATCACCAGTATATGTTGATATTTTACCGTCTATTGTCATTGCAGTCTTCATAATGCAAAAAGGTTTTTTCTGGGTTATATATTTTATAAATATTTCATTTGTTTGTCTTATTTCCTTGTCCAATATGCCTACAATTACATCTATCCCATTACTTCTAAGAATTTCTATTCCACGCCCTGAAACCTGTGGGTTAGGGTCTACCATTCCAACTACGACCTTAGCTATTTTATTTCGCACTATAGCCTCTGCACAAGGCGGCGTTTTCCCATAGTGAGAGCAAGGTTCTAAAGTTACATACATTGTTGCACCTTCTACGTCGTAGTCGGAATTTTTAAAAGCATTTACTTCTGCATGCGGCCCACCAAAATATTCATGATAGCCTTCTCCAATTATTCTATTATCTTTTACAATAACAGCACCTACTAAAGGATTAGGATTCACAAATCCCACAGCTTTTTCAGATAATTCAAGTGCCCTTTTCATATAATAATTGTCCAATTTATCACCCCTAGTTCCATAATTGTAGTGTAAGTCTAAATTAGTATTTCATATCTTAGTATGTATAATTTTTATAAAATAAACTCATAAAAATTAATAAAAGCCCTGAAAACAATGTTTTCAGGGCTTAATAATCTAATTACATATCTAGCTAAATAATCACCTACAGTGATGCCTACTAAATATATTCATTATTAAAATATAAAATTAATTTCATAACTATCTTAATAGTTGATAAATAAAACATCTTATATCTTTCGTTATTATTCTCCTTCTCTCATCCAGACTTTACTGTCGGCTCTGGAATTATACCAGATCTACCTTTCGGCTCGCGGGCTATACCGCCGGTTAGGAATTAAACCTACCCTGAAGGATTTATTAAATTTTTCAACTTAAGAATAACACTTTGTTATTTTTATGTCAAGAAGTTTATCTAATTAGATTAAGAGCCTGATCCAAATCACGAATAATATCTTCAACATTTTCAAGACCTACTGCCAATCTTATTAGACCATCCGTTATACCAGCTTCTAATCTTTCTTCAATAGAATATGGTGAATGAGTCATTGAAGCAGGGTGTTCAATTAACGTCTCAGCATCTCCTAAACTAACAGCTATACTGCAAAGTTCCATGGAATTTAAAACCTTTTTACCTTCTTCAATTCCACCCTTTATTTCGAAAGCAATAATTCCACCTGGAAGACTCATTTGCTTCCTTCCTAATTCATATTGTGAAAAACTTTTAAGTCCTGGGTAATATACTTTTTCTACCGCTGGATGAGTCTCTAAAAACTCAGCTACAACCATTGCATTTTTACAATGCCTTTCCATTCTTAATTCTAGTGTTTTCATTCCTCTTATAATCAAAAATGCATCAAAAGGACTTAAATTAGATCCTGTCATATCCTTAACACCAAATAATCTAACTTGATCTATAAATGCTTTAGATCCAATAGCAAAGCCAGAAATTACGTCACCATGTCCATTTATGAATTTAGTTCCAGAGTGCACTACAACATCTGCACCTAGTTCTAACGGTCTTTGTATGTAAGGAGTACTAAAAGTATTGTCCACTATAACTATACAGTTTTCTCGAGCGTGGGCAATTTTTGATATCTCTTCAATATCCGTTATAAGTAGTGTTGGGTTTGCGGGTGTTTCTAAGAAAATAACCCTTGTATTTTCTTTCATAGCGTTTCTAACATTTTCTACATTTGATACATCAACAAACGTAACTTCAACACCATATCTTGATATCCCATGAGCCAAAAATGCATGAGTACAGCCATAAATAGTTTGGGCGCAAACCACATGATCTCCTGCCTTTAAAGCAGTCCACATAGTTGATGATATAGCTCCTATGCCCGATGCCATAGACATACATGCTTCTCCACCTTCAAGCATTGCTAATTTTTCTTCTAAAATGGTATTAGTAGGATTTCCGAGTCTTGTGTAAATATAACCCTCTTCTTCTCCTGCAAATCTCTTTCCACCTTGCTCCGCAGTATCAAAAACAAAAGTAGCTGTTTGATGTATTGGAGTAGCTAGCGAACCATATTGATCCTTTTTATTTCCACCATGTATTGCTTTAGTTGCAAATCCACTATTACGTAAATGTTCTCTATCCATTTTAACTCCCCCTAGATTTATTAGTTCTCATAATAAATACATAAGCAATTATGGTGCCATTTGGTACTACACTACTATAATTACCCACTATATAATAGGCTGGAATTTTTTATAACCATTAACGAATAAAAATTGTAAATAATACTTTCCATATGGAAAGTATTATTTACAATTTTAATCATAACTAGCAATCATGCAGCTTATATTTCTTTATTTTATTTATAATAGTAGTGTGCGAAACCCCTAAATCCTTTGCCGTTTTTCTCAAACTTTGATTCTTTGCAAGGGCTGTTACTATAGCCTTTTTTTCACAAATCTCCACCACTTCTTTAAGCTTTAAAGATTTATTCTCATGCAAATCAATCTTAATATGATCATTACTTACTATCCCTATATCTATAATATGATTCTGTAAGGTTATAAATTGCCCATCACACAAATTCATAGCCCTCTCAATTACGTTTTGCAATTCTCTTATATTACCTGGCCAATTATACTTAAGCAATTTATTTATAAACGAAAGTTCTGCTCCCTTTATTTCCTTATTTAATTTTCTATTGAATTTAAGAATGAATAGATTAACTAAAGATGAAATATCCGAAAGTCTTTCTCTAAGTGGAGGAATAATTATTGGAATAACATTCAATCTATAATATAAATCTTCTCTGAATTTTCCATGCTGGATCATCTCTTCTAGATTCCTATTTGTAGCCGCCATTATTCTTACATCTACCTTTTCTTCTTTTGTACTACCAATCTTTCTAATAACTCCTTCTTGAAGAACTCTTAAAAGCTTCGCCTGTAAGACCATAGATAATTCGCCTATTTCATCTAAAAACAAAGTTCCACCGTCAGCCTCTTTAAAAATCCCTTCTTTTCCGCTATTCATTGCCCCTGTAAAGCTACCCTTTTCATATCCAAAAAGTTCACTTTCTATTAAATTGTCTGGAATAGCAGCACAACTTATAGTTATAAAAGGTTTGTTTTTTCTTTTACTTAATCTCTGAGTTGCCTTTGCAAATAGCTCTTTACCCGTTCCACTTTCTCCTCTAAATAGTAAAGTAGAATCGCTCTTAGCTACAGTTTCAACTGTTTTTTTTACCATCTCAATCTTACTGCTACTTCCTATAATTTCTTTAAATGCACCTTCAGTAGTTCCAGAAATAACATTTGCAAGCTCTATAGCCTTATGCATATCCTTAATAGACGCAACTGCCCCTATGGTAATATTGTTATCATCTATAACCGGTCTGCCTGTAGTTAGGTAATGTATTTCTCCTCTTTCTGTTTTTATATTAACTTCTACGTTATCATATTTTATACCACTATTTATAAGGTTAACAGCTGGGGCATCCCCACCTATTAATTGTCTAATATCTGTACCTATAGCATCCTCTTTTTTACAATGAAATACTTTCTCACAATAGTTATTGAATATATCTATTTCAAATTTTCTATTTATAACCATTATCCCCTCATCTACTGAATCTAGAATAGCCAAAAGTTTTCTTTCATTTTCCTCATAATTAAGTAAGTTGATTTCATTAACCATAACAACATCTTCTATTGCACAAAGGTTGCTTTTTAATGTTTCTTTGTCGTTGTCATCCATATTTTGTATCTTAACGTATATTTTTTTAGGAAACACTTCTACAGAGTGGAGGTTTATTTTTGCCTTATAAATTTCTTCTAATATTATTACAGTTATTCCGAGCCTATCTTTAGCTATTATTTCAAATCTAATGTTTTTCTCCATGTTGTCTCCTCCGCATATGTTCAATTACTGAAAGTGTTCAATTACATAAAGTAGTTTTGTATCAGGAACAAATATTAAATATAATTTTGAAGAATCACTTTTCCACTTTCTAAAATATCTATATTGACTTTTAAAGTTTGGCATGTTATCTAATGGAATACTTAGAACTTTAATAAATCCCATTATTTCTGATTGTAGAACTTTCATTATTGCTAAATCTACAACTTCATTTTCATTATTATCCCATTTTAAAGATAGGTTGACATCCTCTATATTTTCATATTCAAATATGCTATATCTTTCTCCATCACCATTAAAACTCGATCCACTGTCTGTTGAATAAATTTCTTTACATGGTTCGGGTAAACTAATAGACCAATTCAAATTGATGATTTCAGTATAGGGTTTATTCACGTATAAATATATAGATGTTGTTATTAAAAATATCACCCCCATTATAGCAGACACAACCCCTAATAAGTTCAGTCTTGTTTTTTGTTTCATCTTACATCCCCTCTAATACTGTAATTATTAATTTAATTTTGATCCAATATTTTTCTAGCTTTATATTTAGAATAGTTAAATTCATACCAGGAATTCTCTTCTGCTAAATCTTTCTTCACTTCATCTAAATAACTGTTAATCCCTCTAGCAATAGAAGCGTTAGGATCATCTTTTAGCTTTAATATCTCTGGAATAGCGTCGTAGGATAAATCCCTTAAATATTGCACATCAATCTTTTGGGTTTTATAATATATATCTATATTCTCTTTTGCTATGATTTTGTCTACATTAATGTAGTTTAATATTACAAACATACTCAAAACAATTACTATTAGAATTTTATTAAGTGACATTTCCCTATTCCAAATTCCAATTAGAGCTACTATAAATAAAATAAATAACATAAGCATAAATAAATGAACAAAAATTCTTAAATAAGTAAATCCAAAGGTTTGTTCATATAGTGACATTTTATAATGAGCTGAAAATAACATGTTTAGAGTGAATGCTACAAGCGTGGTTAAAAATATATTGCATATTGTATTTACTGTCTTATTATCTTTTTTAATAAATTTCATAGTACTAATCAATATAGTAAAATTAATTATTGTTACAGCCACAAGCTCAAAGAAACCTTTTCTTGCATATTCAGAGTATGTGAGATCACCAGCAATAAAGTTATTTGCCCCCCCATAAAGATAGGAAAACTGTATTATTGAAAATAATAGATATACTACATTAATCATAAAAATAATTGTTAACATAGTAACTGGCTCCCACTTCATCATCGTGTTTTTATTTGTACTCTCATAATAACTATATTTAAAACTCCATATATATGAAAAAATAATTGTAAAAGCTATGATTATAATTACCGAACGGTTTATAATTTCCCCTATACTTATATTCTCAAATATACTTGAAAAATTAGTTACATAGCGCTTGAATACCATATCTGAGGATGTTAATAACACTAAGATAATAACTAATAATGGTATAGAAATAAGTATTCCTCTTAAAATGTTTTTGTTTATAGAGCTTATCCCTTTTTTATTTCTCACCACTATATTCCGCTTTATAAACATGAATGGCTTGCAAACATTTTCCAAAATAGCTATACTACCTCTGTTTATAACACTTCTTATTAAATTTGAACTATCCCATTTTATATTCTCATATCTAATTAATACTGTACTCACTGTAATAAGTAAAATAAGCATAATTCCATTAAACAAGTTTAGAATACTATTAGAATGAACACCATAATTTACTGCAATTAAGAATGTAGGAATAATGGTAATGAATCCTACATTTTCTTTGAATTTAGTTTCTTCCCTAGTGCTCCAAAAGAAAAATCCCATGAACATAATGTAAAAAATAGGAACGGATACACCAAATGAGTTACCAATAAAAAATCTTTCGTAAATTATTGATAAAACAAGTGCAAACCCTATAGTACAGATTTTTTCTCTCATTTTAATTTTAGAATCTATGATTTTTATTTCTTTTATGCGTTTTTTCTTTAACAGTTTCATACCTTCATACTTAAAACTCGGATAAGCTACAACTAATTTTTCCACTGCATCCAAGCAATCTTCATTATATTCACTTTCTATACACTGCTTAACTAAAAGTATTAAGTAATTTATAATAGACTTATTAAATTGTTCACTTTCGGATAGGCTAATCCATCGAAGGCCCTCAATATAGTAATTTCCTACAGTTTTTTTATTCTCTTTAAGTGAAAAATCTAAATCTCTATTTTCATCCTCTAAACTAATAAAATAAGTTTCTATATCCGAACTAACCTCTTTATCTAGTTTAAAAATAATTTTAAAAGGTACATTAAGTTGATCTGTAATTTCACGTTCAATTACATTGGTAGCACTTTCATTCTCTTTAATTTCATCTATCATAAAAATATTGATAGGCTCCTTATTTCCTTTGTAACCATGTGCCATAAGAACCATATTATCCTTTAGAATAATAGCTTGAACATACCTCTTATCCATATAAATCCCCTCCATTAATTTTAAGATTCTTCTCTGTATTCAAGAATATCACCTGGTTGGCAACAAAGTTCTCTGCAAATAGCTTCTAATGTACTAAATCTAATAGCCTTTGCTTTGCAAGTCTTTAATATAGATAAATTTGCATTTGTTATTCCAACCCTGATTGATAGTTCAGACAAGGATATCTTTCTTTTCGCCATCATAACATCTAAGTTTACGACTATTGCCATAATAACCCTCCTTGTTGTTTACCATTATATTGTAAACTCATTTTCTTCTTTGACTTCAATAGCTTGCTTGAAAACCTCCGATAAAATTAGAATAAACCAACCAACAAAAAAGAATATTAAAAATTCAATGTCAGTATGTATTCCGCTAGAGTCAACGTAAGCAATATTAAAGTCTTTATATTGACCATTTATAACAAAATTTATAGCATAACAAAATGAGATAGCAAAACACAGCAGTGATATTCTTTTTAAATAAATTACATTATCTCTAATAAATGGTGTTACATTTATTAGAGAATAAACTATTTTTCTAAGATTAAATAAAATTAATATAATCGAACTTCCTCCCACCGCAAATAATATATATGTGATAATGAATCTATCCCATGTAGTATCTACTCCTTTTTCCACTAATGTTTGTTTTAACATTATAAAATAAATAACTATACCAATGATAATCATAATATCTAATGATATTTTTAATAACGATGCTAAAGACATTTTCCCATAATATTTCATTTCATACTCCTTCATCTATAATATTTTCTATACTTTCAATAATACTACAATACTAACCATTTATCAATATATATTTATTGTTTTTCAATAAATATAGTTTAAAAACTTTTTTAACTGTGTATTAAATTGTAATATACATTTCATTTTTAACAATTTTTATACCAAATATTATATATGTATCTATTAATTGTAGCTTTTGATATAATATTAAGAGTGTCTTGTGACTTTATTTAAATTCATCAGATTATTATTCAATGTAATTTAGAGAGGATGGTTAAATTAAAATGCACTATTATTTAACGAGTTCCATGAGTTTGGGATTGGATGAATTTTTCATTGCTATTTCGAAATCTTCAGACCCTACTTTTCAAATTTTAATAAGCCTATTAGTTTTTGCTATATTATATCTTCTAAATAACAAATTGGAAGCCATTTGCTGTGTATTTAATATTGGCTTTACTGGCGCTAGCAACTTAATATTTAAAAACATAGTAAAAAGATCTAGGCCCATGGGAATAAGATTAATTGAATCTCATGGATATGGTTTTCCTAGCGGTCATTCTTCAATCTCTACTGCTATAGGTATAGTACTTATTTACTTTATATTAAAACGAATGAAAAATAAAAAAGCTGCCTATTTAATTAGTGTTTTTATAGTTGCTTATTTAGTTCTTGTAGGAATTAGTAGAGTTTATCTAGGTGTTCACTATCCAACAGATATTTTGGGTGGCTGGTTTCTCGCTGGAGTATGGTCTTATATTACTATCATGATTTATAAGTTCTGTATGAAAAAAGGTGTGAATAAGTTTTTAGATAAATATTTCACTATTAAACTTAATATTTTTAAACACAAATCAAAATCTACTTAGTTTCAATAATTAAAAAACACCCTAATTATTCGATGATGAATAATTAGGGTGTTTTTTAGTTACTATTTATCTAAACCTTATCTATAAGTCCGCCTTAAAAGGTCCTATTACTACTCCAAATTTATTTTTCTTTCCATTAAATTTTGAATATCATTTGCTGGAATAGGTTTACTAATTAAATATCCTTGAATAGCATAACTATTTAATTCCCTTAGAATAGTAAATTGCTCCATGTCTTCCACACCTTCTACCACAACTTTAATATTTAAGCTTTGTGCCATAGCAATTATTACTTTTACAATTGCTATATTTTGTGTACCTTCCGTAATGTTTATAATTAACGACCTATCTATTTTTAAAATATCAACTGGAAGCCTATTCACATAACTTAGCGAAGAATAGCCTGTTCCAAAATCATCCAAGGCAATACTCACACCTAAAGCTTTTATTTTATTTAAGGTTTTGATTGTTAAATCAACATTTTGCATTGTCGTATTTTCAGTGATTTCTAAAACAAGATGTTTGGGATTCAGATTTGTTTCTTTTAAAGCATTACTAACAATATCTACAAAATCACGTTGCTCTAATTGTTTAAAAGTTATATTCACTGTAACGTAGATTTCAAGTCCAGTATCCCGCCATTTGCTACACTGCATGCAAGCTTCTCTAAGTACCCACGCTCCCAGTTCAATAATATAACCGTTGTTTTCGGCCATAGGAATAAAATTCGCTGGTGGTGTTATTTCATCTTTCTCAAGCGCTTTGTATAATCTACTCTCTAGAATAAGGTTAGTTAGTCCTGCCTTATTCATATGCCCCGAATATAATCTATAGCAGCTACCCCCACTATTTTTTGCTTCATACATGGCAATATCTAAATTTTTCATTAGGCTAGATGTATTCATTCCATCGTCAGGGTATATACTTACCCCTATGCTTGCAGATGTATATATCTCACTTTCCATATATATAAAGGATTCTTTTAATACATTTCTGATACGGAGAGCCAACTTTTCAGCATCTCCAGATGAACTTATGTTATCCTGTAATATAATAAATTCATCCCCGCCAATACGTCCAACTACATCTTCAGAAGCTATAACATTTTTAAATCGAGCACCTACCTTTTGAATTAAAATATCCCCTACATCATGACCTAAACTATCATTAACTTTTTTAAAATCATCTAAATCTATAAATAACAAAGCGAATCTTCTCCCATTATTTTTTCTGTTAACTATTGTTGTGTTTATAGTTTCCATTATCTTCTTTCTGTTGGCAAGACCAGTTAGCGTATCAATGTTTGCAAGTTCCAAATTTTCCTGTTCTATTTTTTTCTTTCCAGTGATTTCATTAAACATTAACGCAAAATAACCTTCTTCAAAACTGTAGACTGAGGCTGCAAACCACTTTTTCGCATTTTCAAAATACACTTCGTCAATTTTTTTCTTACCTCCATACATAGCCACATCAGCGATATCAGTGAAAATTTTTATATTTATTTTATCATCACCCATGAAATCACTTATTTTTCTCCCAATTACTTTTTCTCTTTGCTGTTCCATAATTTCAAAAAAAGCATTATTACCATCTAAGATTACAAAATCAATAGGGATTCCCTCTTCACTAAAAACTATTTCATTATAAGCAAAGCAACTGACCATATTTGAAATTAACGAATAATACTTATTTTGCCCTAATTCTATCTTGTGACTATAGTTTGAAAGATCTTCTAACATATTATTAAACCCTTCAGCTAAGGAGGCTATTTCATCATTTCCACTGGTCTTCATTTTTATAGTTAAGTCTTTTGTGCGACTTATATTATGTACTATTGAATTCATTTTTATTAGTCGTTTTGCTACCACTTTATTTAAATAAATTAATACTATACCAAATAAACTAAAACTTATTAAAATAATGATAATAACAAAGTAGATTATACTTTTTGTGGCTTGTCTATATATATCCCTATTTACATTTATTTTAATAACTAAATATGGATTTCCCTCAATATCCGCTAATATTTTGTAACCTACTGCAGACCTTTTATTAACGTTTTTAATAGCTGCATTAGAATACCATTTTAAATCGCTTTTTAGTTTTAATTTTTTATTGTACTTTTCCATACTCAAATCAACCATAACACTTGAAGAAATTCTAGAAATTTGCATTTCATCTAAGTATCTTCCTGATATAATAAGACCCCCAGATGCTTTACTACCATCTGTAGTTGTTATAGGCTCCGCAACAAGAATCGCAGGTGTATTATTAATTTCAGTAATTCCTTTTATACTCTCCGAGTTTTTAATATTAGATAATTGCTTAACTTTATTCAAGATTTCTCTTTCTATTTTCTCGGTAAGAATCTCATTTTCATCATCATTCAAATTAAAATCATTACTTAATATAATTTCCCCTTGCTTGTCTATATAAATCATAAAATTAATTCTAAACTTTTTATATGATTCTAAATCATCAAAGTTGAAATTATGTATTCTTCATCTCTATTAATTGAAAAATCATATGATTCATCCCAAATCGAATAATCTTGGACGAAAGCACTTATATTATCCACTTCTATATTCATAGCATTATGAACTCTTTCCAAATCCCTAATAATACTTTTTTCTTAAGTTTTAGAAAAATCACCTAACAACATGCTCTTGGATAAAAACAATATTATTATTATAAAAACTGCTGCTGCTAAACCTACTGATCTTATAAACTTATTATATAATTTCATTTTTTCTCCTTATTAGAACATTATTGATAGTTAATATTTATTATATAATTATATTAAATAATTGTAAATAAAAATAAGCTAACATAAATGCAAAATCACTTTGTTAGCTTATTTTTTAGTAACATGATTATTTTAACCTACTGTATTTCCCTTTTGATTATTTTTCTGTTGTTTGTTTTTTGTGCCCTTAGGACCTGGTTTTTTTTTCGAATTATTTTTAGACATTTTAATCACCCCTCTACCATGTATTATAAAATCATAAAGCTTAGAGTTACCAGTTATAATATTTAAAAACATATATCCACTATTATCATTTACACTTTATTAGATTTAATACATGGCTATGTTAGGCATAAAATACTTGATTGTATAGGAACATTTATGGGCTTATTTTTATGACAATCCCATTTTTATGTTCTTTTATCATTAATATTATCTAACATAGTCTAATACATATGGTGAATTTTTTAACCCACATATATCTAATCGTATATTTCCATTCCTTCTATAGCATTTTGAACCAATTTATCAATATCCAAAACTGATTCAGACTTAATTATCTCTACTAACCTTGGTTTTGTTTTTGGATGCTTAGGAACAAAAATTGTACAACAATCCTCATAAGGTAAAATAGAAGTTTCATAGGTTTCTATTTTTCTTGAAACATCAATAATGTCAACTTTATCCATAGCCACTAAAGGTCTAAAAACTGGTCTATCTGAAACATCGTCACTTACCACAAGGCCTTCCATAGTTTGACTAGCCACTTGCCCTATACTCTCTCCAGTAGATACTGAGTTTATATTGTACTTTTCTGCAAGTACGCAAGCAAGTCTCATCATAAATCGTCTCATAATTATTGTTAATTCATCTTCTCTGCACTTTTCTATAATTTGCATTTGAATTTCTGTGAAAGAAACTACGTAAAGTGTTAGTTTTCCAGTATATTCTTTTAAAATATTAGTTAATTGCTTTACCTTATCCTTTGCTCTCTCACTAGTGTATGGGTGGCTATGATAATAAACTGCATTCACCTCTACTCCCCGTCTGGCCATCATATAACCTGCCACTGGGGAATCTATACCTCCTGATAACATAAGCATAGTACTGCCGTTCATTCCATAAGGAAGTCCACCCACTGCCTTTATTCTTTTAGAATAAATATATGCCATTTTTCTTATCTCTATATTTATAGTGCACTCTGGATTATGTACATCTACACTTACCTCTTCATTATTTTGTAATATATATGCTCCCACTTTTCTATTTACATCCATAGAATTTGGTTTAAAATCTTTATTTGCTCTGTTAGTTTCTACTTTAAATGTTTTAAAAGAGCTCTCTTTAATTTCTAAAAGTGCTTGTTCATCAATTTTTTCAAGTGTTGCTTCAACTTCTGTAACTATGCAAACCTCCATTACTCCAAAAACATTTTTAACCTTTTGTATAATCATATCCATCTGGTCAGAATATATAAACCATCTTCCACTATCCTCAACAAATTCGTAATTTAGATCTGTTAAAACGCTTTTTATATTATCTTTAAGTTTTTTCTCAAATTTACCTCTGTTAAGTCCCTTTAAAAATATTTCAGGTGCAAATTTTACTAAAATCAATTTTCTCATGTTTTTCCACTCCTCATTTGTGTTGTTCAAATCATTTTCTGTTAAACTTTCTTAAAAATTCCAGTGATTTCTCTAATTCTTCTATCACAAAGTCTATTTCATCTTTACTATTGTATTCGCTGAAACTAAAGCGTATAGTGCCACCTTGCTCCTCTATACTTCTTCCGATGCACTTTAATACTTCACTACTTTTATGGTTTTTTGAAGAACATGCAGATCCTGTAGACACATATATGCCTTTTTCTTCTAAAGCATGAACTAGCACTTCACCTTTAACACCTATAAATGAAACACTCAGTATATAAGGTGTAAAATGTGCTTCTAATTTACTATTAATTATTACATTATCTAGCTTTAACAGTTTTTCTATAAAATATTTCTTTAATTCTAATACAGTATTGAAATTATCATGCTGATTTTTCTGCATAATCTCTGATGCTATTCCAAATCCTACAATTCCAGCAAGATTTTCTGTACCGGATCTTAAATTTTTTTCTTGCCCTCCGCCGCTAATCAAACTATTTGGGATGAGTCCTTTCCTTATATAAGCAAACCCAACTCCGCGAGGCCCATGAATTTTATGCGCACTTGTAGACAACAAATCAATATTAGACTTTTTCACATCTATGTTAAGTTTACCATAGCTCTGTACTGCATCTACATGAAATTTAACCCTACTACTTTTCTCTTTAATTAATTTTCCTATAAGCTCAATGTCCTGAATAACCCCAACTTCGTTATTAACGTGCATTATACTAACGATTTGAGTATCCTTAGTTATACTATCAATTAACTGTTCTTTATTAATTCTACCATTTTCATCTACATCAATATAAGTAACCCTTACTCCTAAATCTTCTAAATCCTTGAATGTGTTACCTACACTTGGATGCTCTATTTTAGTGGTTATTATATGAGATGTACCCCTAGCAAAACCCTTTACAAGAAAATTATTGCTCTCACTTCCTCCTGATGTAAATATTATTTCCTCACTGCTGGCATTTATGCTTTTAGCAATATTTACTCTTGTCTCCCTAAGTTTTTTCTCCGCCTTAAATCCTAAACTATGGGCAGAAGATGGATTACCATAATAATTTTTCATAGTATTACATACAGCATCAATAACCTCATCATAAGGCCTTGTAGTTGCACTATTATCTAAATATATTTCCATATGCTTATTTTTCCCCTTATAACGTGTCTTATATTAATGAATTCTTAGTATTTTGATCTGATTTAATTATAAATATATTAATTGCAAATGTCAATTAAATAAGAAGTTTACTATTTTCTGAAAATACGATATCATTTAACCTTTATTGATAGGATAATATTTGTTTCTATGGTAAAATAAAATTACTAAACTTTTAAATATAAACTTACACATTTAAAAGTTAACAAAAGCTACGAATTATTTTTTAAGGGGGATTATTCTATGAATGCAAAAGTTAAAAATATAAACATTTACGAATTAAAACCAGGTATGATTTTATCAGAAGATTTAATAATAAACGGTTTAACTTTAGTCACCAAGGAAATTTCATTAAATGATTCTATGATAAAAAAAATTCTAGAATTCTATCCATCAAATACTATAAATATTTATGATGGCGATGAAGTGAACATACCTAGCTCACAAACTTCAAGACATGAAAATTTAATTCAAACTGAACTTGTACTAAATCGTTTTTCAAATAATATCGGTAATTTTTTAAATAGCATAGAATCTAATACAGAACTAGACTTAACAGAAATAAGATCTATGTCAAAAGAAATATTAGATAATCTTAATGATTATGGTTCTATATTAAAAACTATAACAAATTCTAATAACTTAGATGAATATCTTATACACCATTGTGTAAACGTTGCTCTTTTAAGTTCTATGCTAGGTAAGTGGCTTAATCTCCCTAAAAAAGAATTAACATTTTTGACATATTCAGCTTTTCTTCATGATATAGGTAAAACAAAAGTCAATCAAAATGTATTAAATAAGCCTTCAGCCCTTACAAAATCAGAATTCAAGGAAATTAAAAAGCATTCAATCTACGCTTATGATCTTGTACGAACTATCCCTTATTTAGATGAGTCTGTGGGACTCGGTGTACTTATGCATCATGAACGTTTAGATGGTTCAGGCTATCCATTTGGTTTAAAAGAAGATAAAATTAATGATTTTGCAAAAATTATAGGAATTACGGAAATGTTTGATGCTATGACCTCTGACAAAGTTTATAAGAAAAAACAAAATCCTCTTAAGGTGTTAGAATTCATGAAACATAGTTGTATTGATTTATTTGATTATAATTACCTCACTACCTTCATAACACAAATGTTAAATTACTACACTGGTGAATTGGTAACCCTTAATAATGGTTCAACTGGCAAGATAATTAAAATAGACGCAAATAATATTTCAAGACCACTTATATCTATTGATTCAAACTTTATAGATTTAAGTGTAGAAAAAGAGTTATTTATTGTATAGTACTAACATTTTAAAGGAGTGCTAACCATGAAAAATATTAACAAAAAAAAGAGTATCTTGGCAGATATGTCTTTACTATTAGTTGCACTTATGTGGGGTGGAGGGTTTATAGCTGTAAAAGGTGCTTTAGATAGCGTTACCCCTTTTTATATTATGGCAATGCGATTTGGTATTTCCGTAATAATTATGCTCGTAATTTTTAGAAAGAAAATTAAAAACATTACTATAAATGAGTTAAAGATTGGAACTTTGGTTGGGCTTCTATTATTTTTAGGGTTTGCAGCCCAAACTGTGGGTATGAAATATACAACTGCTGGCAAAA
Organism: Clostridium sp.; assembly: GCF_051278035.1. Lineage (GTDB taxonomy): Bacteria > Bacillota > Clostridia > Clostridiales > Clostridiaceae > Clostridium_AD. The sequence continues at coordinate 15,522 of NZ_JBNMNU010000024.1, read as the reverse complement.
ATGCTTTTTTAACTGGAACAAATGTAGTTATTGTGCCCTTCCTTTATTGGGTAATTAGCAAAAAGAGACCAGACTCATATTCATTAGTTTCTGCTTTTCTATGTTTTATTGGAATAGGAATGCTAACCTTAGATGGAGGCATACATATTGGCCTTGGAGACGGTTTGACCTTAATATGCGCAGTGTTTTTTGCAGCTCATATAGTTTCTGTTGGTGTTTTTATTGAAAAAGTCGATGCTATATCCCTTGTAATAATACAGTTAGGTGTTGCCGCAGTGTTCTCAATTATAGCTGCTTTGATTTACGAACCAATACCACAAGCATTAAATTCAGGTGCAATATTTGCTATTGGTTACTTAGCTATCTTTAGTACAATGATTGCATTTATTATACAAAATGTGGCACAAAAATATACAACCCCTACTCACGCTGCCATTATTCTATGTTTAGAATCCGTTATTGGTTCTATTTTATCTGTTATACTACTTAATGAAATATTTACATCAAAAATGGTTTTAGGAGCTTTGACTATATTTATAGCCATTATAACAACCGAAACTAAGTGGAATTTCCTTAAACGCAAGAAAATAAGCACTACGCACATAAACTAAAATATTGAAATTTCAAAAAGTCCATGGGCTGCCATTGCCCATGGACTTTTTTAAATTTCAATAATATGATACTTAAATGCATTTATAGTAACGGTTGTGTTATAAATCATTTTTCGTGCACCATTACCATAATCTAAATGCTGGTGGCCATAAAAAAAATATTTTGGAGAATATTTATTTAAGACATTCACAAATGCTTCAAATCCCTGATGACATACATCTTTTCCATCCCCTATACCTTTTGCAGGTGAGTGTGTTACTAATATATCAAATCCTTTATTCTTCCATAGCGATAATTTTAGCCTTGAAACTCTTTTGTACATTTCCTTTTGAGAATATTGAAAAACGCCTTTATTGTAGTCAATAGATCCACCAAGGCCCAATATTCTAATGTTTTTATAAACAAAAATTTTATCATCAATAGGGATACATCCGCCCGGTGGTTTTTCTAAATACCTAGTATCATGGTTCCCATTAACATAAATCAGGGGAGCATTAATCATGGTAGCTATATATTCCAAATAATCTGCTTTTAAATCTCCACATGATATTACAAGTTCAATATCTTTGAATCTTTCATGATCAAAATGATCCCAAATATAACTATCTTCAACATCTGAAACTAATAAAACCTTAACGTTAATCACCTTCTCATTCTTTGAATGTTTTAATCTGTTATAGGAATTTCACCTATTACATTATCTACAAACCAATCCATATATAACATATCCTCATAGTTTCCTATGTCACCGTCATTTATCCTAACTTCACCTTTGGTGTCGTAAATTGGACCAACAAAGGTATGATGTCTATTTTCAATTATTAACTCTCTTATAATATCTACTAATTTTTGAGTTTGAATTGGCACATTATGTTTTGAATATATAATATCCACAAGACCTGAGTCCATACCCCACCAAAAGCTTACACGTTTAGATTCGGTACTAAATATACCTTTAAAACTACCATTCACTATATTTCTGAGTATTTTCTCGTAAAACTGTCCCCAGTCCCATGTAATTAAACCATAGTTTACATCAGGTACCCATTTTTCCTCTTTTTCACTATATTTTAGTGAATATAGTCCAAAGTCTCTTGATCCCTTGCCTAAAGCTATTAAATCATTTTGCATTATAAGATCTGCACCACTCTTTTTAAGGCCTTGAATTAAATCTTTAGAATGCTCCATATCACCCGGCTCATTAAGCCATGAAATAATAACTTTTGCATTTGGATTTACAGTTTTAACGCCTAGTGCAAAAGCATTAATTCCTGTTATAATTTCAGTTTCACTATGCATATCTATATATCCTATAATGTTTGTTTTAGTAATAGCCCCTGCAATAAGCCCCAATAAAAACCTTGGTTCATGAGAGCGCCCAAAATATGTGCTTACATTTCTATAAGCCTTTACTGGAGAACAGTTGAAAAATTTAATATTATCATACTTTAAAGCGGCTCTAAGAGTTGTATTAAGATAAGATGGACATGTAGTAAAGATAATATCGTAATCCTCATCACATAAACCTCTTAATACCTCGTAATCATCACCATCAGTTTGAAAATTATTTATTACAAATGTCTCTACTTCACCTTCTAATTGCTTCTGCGCATATACTCTACCTATATTATGAACATAGCTCCAACCTGATGTTTGAATAGTTTTTTCAAAAACAAAAGCCACCCTTAATTTTTTATGAGGTACGACTAAATTTGTAAATGAGGTAATAACATTTTTTTTATGAACATCGAAAGGTTCTGTTTGAATATCTACCGCATTGTTTTTTAAAAGTATTCTAAGTTCTTCTAAAAACTTATGAACTCTTGATTTCCTCTTTGTTTCTTTAAATTCATCTGAGATACCATAGATTCTTATATACTCTAATAACGCATCTCCTGTAGTAATGTCTAATTTTTCTCCACCTAATTCATAAAATGTGTTCCTAAATGGATAATAAACATTTTTCAAAAAATGCTGGTATCTATCCGCAAAGAGGTCAAGCTTTGGATCATATTCATCTAAATACTTACTAAGCTCTGTGAATCTCCCAACCTTTGTAAACCAAATATCATTTATCCCTGTCTTATTATTAAACTCCAAAAATTCATAGTATATTATGTTGTTTAAATCCTGCTCATCTCTTTTAGGAACTAGTCTAGTAACCTCTCCCTCTATTGAATAAGCATCAACATAATTTAGTACACTTACCCGTTTATTACCCTCCATAACATAGAAGTCATTCATATACTCATAAATCTTAATAGGGTCTCTTATTCCATCGTTAATATGATGTGCATAAAGTGCTTGCCATTTCATAGAAAACTCACTGTCTTCACTAGCCAGCGGAAGAAAGTTCATTGCGAAATCTCTACTCCTTGTATAAAAATAAGTTCCCAGTATCTTTTTTAATGGAATACTCTTGATTCCAAGTGGCACTTCTGCTACTATATCTACTTTTTTCAAAATACTATCTAAGGATAATATATGGCCAGAGTTACCTTTTGCTATATCAGTATAGTATCTTACTTTAGCTGATTTGCTAGCCTTTTTATATTCATCAATTGATGAAAAATTGTTCATACACTCACTCCTTGGTTATTTAATCAATACTTTATAGCTGTCAGTACCAACACTATAATAACATATTACGGAAAATATTCTTGTTTCTATTATATTATACCAACGGCTATATTATCAACTTATTATAAATGGCTAAGCGATGATTTAATATATTATTAACAAATAAATGTAAAATATATGTTATAATGGTATTGTTAGATAGTTTGACAGAAAAATAAAAATCTTTAAAGGATGGTTAAATATGAACATAGCTTTTTTCCTAATGCCTAAAAATGAAGTTGTTTATGAAACACCCAGTTCTACAATGAAGCAAGCGTTAGAACGTATGGAGTACCACAGATATACGGCTATACCCCTTATAAATGAAAAGGGACATTATGTAGGTACTTTAACTGAAGGTGATTTATTATGGAAACTAAAGAACACTCCAAATTTAAGTATTATTAATACAAATGATATTTTAATTAAAGATATTCCAAGACGCATATATAACAAACCGGTATTAATTAATGCAGACATAGAGGACTTAATTGTTTTAGCAAAAAATCAAAATTTTGTTCCCGTTGTAGATGATAAAGATGTTTTTATAGGAATAATTAAAAGAAGTTATATAATAACTTATTGTTATAATTTATTATATTCTAATGAAGACTTGAAAAAATTTAATTTAATATAATTAACTTGGTTAAATACACATAATTTATAATAAACCACCTATACTAGCTAATGTCTAGTATAGGTGGTTTGTTTTTAACTTTCAATCTTCATTGCCCTCATAGAATTTAACACTGCAATTAGAGCAACCCCAACATCACCAAAAACAGCTTCCCACATAGTTGAAATTCCAAAAACCGCCAATATCAAAATCACTATTTTTACACTTAGGGCAAATACTATATTTTGCATAACGATTTTTTTAGTTTTTTTAGCAATCTTAATGGCTTCTGCTATTTTTGAAGGTTCATCCGTCATTATTACTATATCGGCAGCTTCTATAGCAGCATCAGAACCTACTCCACCCATTGCTATCCCTATATCCGCTCTTGCAAGAACTGGTGCATCATTAATGCCATCCCCTACAAATGCTATCTTACCTTTAGATGATTTTTGCCTATCTATGGCTTCTAATTTTTCAACCTTCTCATGTGGAAGAAGTTCTGAATAAACTTCATCTACCCCTAATTTTTTTCCAATACTCAATGCTATATCTTCGTTGTCTCCGGTAAGCATCACTATTTTTTTAACTCCCATTGCCTTCAAACTATTTATAGCGCGAATGGAATCTTCTTTTATCTCATCAGAAATTACAATACTGCCTGCATATTTCTTGTCTATAGCAACATATATTACAGTTCCTTTGCTATCAGCTTTGCTATATGAAATATTCTCACTATCCATCATTTTTGAATTACCTGCTAATACATATTTACCTTTCACTTTAACTTTAATACCTTTTCCAGCTATTTCGTAAAAATCACTAATATCATCTTTGCTTACATCTTTACCATATGCTTTTACTATAGATGCTGCAATAGGATGGTTCGAATAACTTTCTGCATAAGCCGCATATTCCAGTAGCTCTTCACTATTTATTTCATTCTCTGTATGCATCTCTGTAACCTTGAATACTCCTTTAGTTAGCGTTCCTGTCTTATCAAAAATCACCACTTCAACACTATTTAAGGCCTCTAGGTAATTTCCACCCTTAACCAAAATTCCACTTTTAGATGCAGCACCTATCCCCCCGAAAAAACCAAGTGGAATTGATATTACTAGTGCACAAGGACAAGATACTACTAAAAATACCAATGCTCTGTATACCCACTGTGAAAATGTAGCTCCAGGTATTAAAAGAGGTGGTAATATAGCAAGGGCCGCTGCACTTACAACAACAACGGGAGTGTAATACCTTGCAAACTTTGTTATAAAATTTTCAGTTGGCGCTTTTTTATTACTTGCATTTTGCACTAAATCCAAAATTTTTGCCAAGGTTGATTGTCCAAATTCTCTCGAAACTTCTATAGTTAATAGACCATTTTTATTGATACATCCTGCTAAGATTTCGTCCCCTGTCTTAGCTGCTCTTGGAACAGATTCACCAGTTAATGCGGATGTATCTAATAGTGACTTTCCTTCTATAACTATACCATCAAGAGGTACTTTTTCTCCTGGTTTTACTATTATAATATCTCCAATTTTCACCTCTTCTGGATCTACTTTAATATATTCACCACTGACTTTCTTGTTTGCATAGTCTGGTCTTATATCCATTAATGCTGTTATGGATTTTCTTGATTTATTTGTAGCCATATCTTGAAAAAATTCTCCTATTTGATAAAAAAGCATAACCCCCACACCTTCTGCAAATTCACCAATAGAAAACGCACCCACCGTAGCTAGCGCCATTAAGAAATTCTCATCAAACACTTGTCCTCTTAATATATTGCGTCCTGCTACAAAAAGCACTGGCCCACCAATTAACAAATAGCTTATAAAAAATATTGTAAATTCCACTAAATAATCTAGTTTAAATATGATTGCTATAGTGAAAAATACTATCCCAATAGAAAAACGGATAATTTTACTCTTATTATTTCCTTCTCCCTCATTACTATGATTGTGGTTATGACCATTTTCCTCATGTTTAGATCTATTTGCATTCTTTTCTATAACCACAACATCAGGTTCTATTTTCTTAACTATTTTCTTTATTTCTTGCGTAATCGATAATATTTTACTTTCATCTTCGGATTGAATTAATAAGTTCTTTTTGATAAAATTTATATTTGCATCTAATACTCCATCTATTTTTTTACACTGATATTCAATTTTGCTGGCACAATTAGCACAACCTAATCCTTGTAAAATGAATTCTATCTTAATTGTATTATTCATTTTCTTTTCCTCACCCCGCTTTGAAAATTTTTATGTCTTTTGAAATAATTTTGGTTTATATACTAGAATATTATCTAAATTCTTTTATGTGTATAAGTCCTTGATCAAAAATTTGTTTAACATGCTCGTCATCCAAAGAATAATAGACAACCTTACCTGCTTTTCTATATTTAACAAGCCTAGCATTTTTAAGTACACGCAGTTGATGTGAAATAGCTGATTGAGTCATATTAAGAAGAGCCGCTATATCACAAACACACATCTCACTTTCAAATAATACACAAAGAATTTTAATTCTTGTACTATCTCCAAAAACCTTAAAAAGCTCTGCAAGGTCATATAATGTTTCTTCCTGTGGAATTATTTTTTTTACTTTCTCCACCACATCCTCATGTATAGTAGAACAATTGCAAACTTCAATATCTTTTCCCATTTACTTACCCTCCATATAATATGAACATATGAATAATGGTTCATATGTTCATATTATATGTCACACTTCATAACTTGTCAACACAAAACAGCAAATGCAGAAAATGAATATATCAAAAGTTTATCCCCATATAAAATACAGTATTCTTTTGTTATGAAAAACTATATAAAAGTATAATTTAATATGGTTTAGATAATAATATTGTTTAGAAATATTATTATAAATGTTGTAATTATAAATTTAAAAAGAAAGAAGGATTTAAATGACAACGGAAGCAAAGATACAATTAACTTCCTCAGAATTAAGTACATTATGGATGCTTTATACATCACAAACAGAAAGGCTAACATTATTTGATTTATTCAGAAATAAAACTATTGATAAAGAGGCTCAAAACATATTAAATTCCTACATAACCGACACGACAAATATAAAAAATAAGATTATTAATTTATTTAATAATGAAAATATTGTTATTCCATTAGGAATTAATGAAAAAGATATTGTAAGTGAAGTACCTCCTCTATTTGATGACATTTTCAATATAATGCATCTTCGTAGGGGTATGAAATTAGCTTCTGGTCGTACTGGTGTATTTTCCGTAATGTCATATATGAAAGAGGTTAATGACATATTTAAGCTTGACTTCGAAATTGCTAATAAATATTATATGATGACAACAAACTACCTATTAGTAAAAGGAGTGCTTACAAAGTCACCACATGCACCTATGCCAAAACAAGTAGAATTTATTGAAGATAAAAACTACATGAGTGGATATAATCTTTTATCTGATAAACGCTCACTAGATACAATTGAGGTTAGTTATATCAGTGAAACTATAGAGAATAACATTTTGGATATGAAGTTGTTGACAGGATTTGCACAAGTTGCAACAGAAATTGAAGTTAAAAAATATTTCATAGAAGGTAAAGAATTATTAAAAAAACACATTGCTGAGCTAAGTAATCTGCTATTACAAAGTGATATTGAACCTCCGAATACATTGGCAGGTATAGTTACAGATTCAACTCAAACACCTTTCTCTGATAAACTTATGATGTATATAAACGGTTTACTATCCAGCACACCATTAGGATTTACTGGATTAGATACACCTTTTAGTATGAGAAATGATTTACCTCTTAAACTTGGACTTATTTCAAAGGATATATTTGAATATTCAAAAAAAGGCGGAAAAATAATGATTGAACACAAATGGATGGAACAGCCACCTCAAATGTAAGATAGAAATCACCTTACAAAATAAAAAACTAAATATTAGTATTTCTATACGAAAATGACCGGTTCTCATTACTTTTTAAAAAAATAATTAATTTGAGAACTAATAAAACAAAGCCAATTAGCTCTGTTTTATTAGTTTTGAATCAAACAAAATATTTTTGTGCATTGATTTTGATTTATATATTTTAATACGCAATGCTTAGAACCATTCACTAACATCCTTTAATATTTTAAAATTAGTTAAATCATAATGAAGTGGCGTTACAGTAACGTACCCTTCTTTAAAATATAATGTATCGGAACATTCATCATGAATATCTTTTAGTTCACCATTAATTTGATACTGAGTATCATTGTTTTCTAAAGTAGTTTTTATATAACAATTGTCATACAACCTACTTCCAATCTTACATACTTTTATTCCTTTTATTTCATTTTCGTTTAGTAATGGAACATTTACGTTTAATACTATATCATCCTTAATATTATTCTTTTTAGCTGTAAGCAATATTTCTCCAGCATATCTTGCTGCCATTTCGTAATTTTCAACATTCCCCTTAACAGCCATAGACATCGCCATGGAAGGTGTTTTATAAATAGCTGCTTCAATAGCCGCAGAAACTGTGCCAGAGTATAAAACATCTGTGCCTAAATTTAATCCTTTATTTATTCCTGATACTACCATATCTATTTCACCATCAATAAGTTCATTTATTGCTATTTTCACACAATCCGCAGGTGTTCCATCGACGCTATAGGATTTTAATTTTAACCCCTCCAGCATAACTTCTCTCACAATAAGTGGCCTTGCAAGCGTTATTGAATGTCCACAGGCACTTCTTTCACTATCTGGTGCTACGATAATAACTTCATGATTTTTTTCAAGCTCTTTTGCTAGTGCATATATACCTTTTGCATTTATACCATCGTCGTTTGTAAGTAATAATCTCATTTTAATTCCTCCCTATAATTCATATACTGTATTTTATTCAAATTCAATTAATTTACATTTAGTTTCTTTATAATGATTATTATTGACTAATGCTTGATAATATATATTACCATGATTTCGAAGTTTCTGCATTGAGGTTTATTGTTGTTTTTACTAAATAGGCTATTAATATAAATGACGCTCATATTGAAACCACGAGTAGACTCTTATACATAAAGCCAGCAATGATAAAACTGATATATACCGAAGTTCTTGAATAAATAATACAATAACACCAACTATTACTGCTAGTATTGTACTTACATTGCCCATAGTTCCATTTATTGGTGTGTTCCCTACAAATATTGAAGATAACCCCTTTATCTCATTTACAAAGCATTCTTCATGATATGGAGATATTGATAAAAAATTATTTGTTACAACTAAATCATCAATATCAGTAATTTCTCCACAACACTTTTCACAATGAATAGTCTTGTTTCCCTTCATTCTAAATTCCCCCTAACTCAAAACCAAGTATTTTTTCTGTGTGTATTTCTTTCGTATATAAAGAAATCATTATAGATCTTGAATATTCATTTTATCTATTTCTTTTTTCTTTTTAAATTTTTCACGACAAGCAAAGTATATAACAAGTAAAATAATTGTTGAAATATTACTTACAAACAATAGCACAAGAAATTGCACTATTCTTTCAACAACTGATAAATCACCCATCACTGGCGTAATTAATAATATCACAATAGAAAATAAAAAACTAATTATAGGCAATATTAAACCAAGCCACTTATTCTCTTTTTTTGACAAGAATATTTGCAGAATAACAGTACCTACCAAAAACAATATACATATTAAAATAAAGAATAATAACTTCGTCATTTTAAATCAATCCCTCCTTTTGTTTTTTTATATTCTGAAATTAATATTTTAGCAGTATCAAAATCCAATTTTTCATTTAGTGCCAATTTCTTTATTAGCGAAACATAAGGCTCATTTGTAATATCCTCTGATATTTGTATTTTTTGAATTACTCTATCTAATCTAAGTCTTACCGTAGGATAAGTAACCCCATAAATACCTGCAATCTCTTTTAATGACCCTGAAGACATTATAAACTTTTTAATAAAACTTATATCTTCATCCTCCAAAGTCGCTAACCAATCTGGTACTACATTTATTGGCATTTTAACATCACTCCACAACTTTATTTGTATTTTATTTAATATATTTATTAACAATATTAAGTATAACCTTTAACATTGTTAAAGTAAATCATAATTATGTAAATTATTATATTTTTACATGTTACACTTTTAAATGAATACCTAACGGATAATTTATATAATAATATGCAAAAACACAGGTGAAAATTTGAGGCCACTGAAAAACTATATAAAAAATCGTCATCAAATTAATTATGGCAATTTTTTTTGTATAAATGACTAAAAAGCAAAAATGAATTTTGAAGGATATGTCGAATAAGTATAGTAGAGTAAAACAAAAGGAGCTAAACTATTATGCTAAAAGGACAGTTGGAGATAGAAATAAATACATATCATAACTTATATTCGTTAATTATACCAAAAAATAATATTTTAAAGCAAATTAATGACCTTGTTGACTTTTCATTTGTATATGATGAATTAATGGTTAACTATAGTTTATCAATGGGTAGAGGTACTATTAATCCTATAATGCTATTTAAATATTTACTTTTGAAAGTAATCTATGAATTGTCGGATGAAGATGTTGTTGAAAGGGCCCTTTATGACATGTCCTTTAAATATTTTCTAAATTTAGCCCCAGAAGAAACAAATTTAATAAACTCAAGTACATTAACTAAATTTAGAAAGCTTCGTATTAAAGACATGAACTTATTGGATTTATTAATAAATAAAACTGTAGAACTTGCTATAAAAGAGGGAGTTTTAAAAAGTAAAGCAATAATAGTTGATGCGACACATACTAAGTCACGTTATAACCAAAAATCAGCGAGAGAAGAATTATTGGAACGTGCAAAAAACTTAAGAAAAACATTGTACGGGGTAAATCCTGAGATAAAAGAAGATTTACCTAATAAAGTTACAACTGGAGTACTTGAAGATATTCTTGAGTACTGCGAACTATTAATTGATAGCATAAACAAGAAGCCAGAAATTGTAGCAAATCCAGCTGTTAAAATTAAATTAAACTACTTAACTGAAGCTTTTAATGATGACTTAGAAAATCTAAAACTATCAAAAGATGAGGATGCTAAAGTAGGGCATAAAACTGAGGATAGTTCTTTTTTTGGATATAAATCACACCTTGCTATGAGTGAAGAACGTTTAATTACCGCAGCTGTTATTACAACTGGCGAAAAAAGTGATGGAAAGGAACTAATAACCTTAATAGAAAAAAGCCGTGAAGCTGGTGTTGGAGTTAACGAAGTTATTGGAGCTGCAGCTTATTCTGGAAAGAAAAATATAGAATATACGAAAGAAAATAAAATTGCATTAATTTCAAGACTAAATCCTATAATTTCACAAGGAACACGAAAAAAAGAAGACGAATTTGAATTTAATAAAGATGCTGGCTTATTTGTATGTTCGGCAGGACATATGGCTATTAAAAAAGCAAAACAAGGAAAGAAGAATGTTGGTAGAAATTGAGTGCTTACTTACTATTTTAATGTAGAGAAGTGTAAAATTTGTGCCCATAAAAATGGGTGCTATAAAGAAGGTGCTAAATCTAAGACTTATTCAGTTGTAATAAAGTCAAATACTCACGAAGATCAAATAGAGTTCGAAAAAAGTGAATATTTTAAAACACGTGCTAGGCAACGTTATATGATAGAGGCTAAAAACAGTGAACTTAAGCACCAGCATGGCTATGATGTAGCAATATCGTCAGGCTTAATTGGCATGCAAATGCAAGGTGCGTTATCAATCTTCACAGTTAATCTAAAGAGAATAATTAAGTTAAAAAGCATTAAATAGTGCTTTTTTAACTTAATTATAAAAATATGGATATTTCATGCTTTTTCTGTTAAAGCTTAAAAACTTTACTGAAAAAAGAGTGCTTTTTTCAGTGGCCTCGAAAATTTCCACCTGTGTTTTATATTAATCATTTATTTTTGTTTTATTTTATACCTTTGTTACATAGTACATAGTATTCAGGATAAATGCGCATATCCCACAGAATACCAACTTTCGAAATCGCCACATTTTATTCTTAGGATGTAACGTATCTCTTTTTGAATTCATTGACTCTGTTAGTGTGAGACATCTGCTTAAAATAACATCTAAATATCAAGTATCAATTTTCTCCGAAGTGGCTTGCAATAAGAGGCGCAGAAACATTGAATTTCTTAATGCAATTTCACGTTTAAATCCCTTATTGCAAGGCACGCAGGAGATATTTCATACCTTCCTATATCTCTTTTTCGAGCATTTCCAAAAGCTCGTCAAATCTTCTTATAGTATCCTCCAAAGGTTTCGGAGTTGACATATCTACCCCTGCCTTTTTAAGTAAATTTATTGGATAGTCACTTCCACCACTTTTTAGGAATCCCTTATATCTTTCTACAGCACTTTCGCCCTCGTTAGTTATCATCTTACTGAAAGAATTAGCTGCTGCAAAACCTGTAGTATATTGATACACATAAAAATCATTATAAAAATGAGGTATCCTAGACCATTCCATATCTATACCCTCATCTACCACCATTTGAGGTCCAAAATACTTCACATTTAAATCATGATATATTCTACATAAATCCTCTGGTGACAATGGATTACCCTCTTCTATATTTTCATGAGTTACTTTTTCAAACTCTGCAAACATACATTGTCTAAACACCGTAGTCCTTATCCCCTCTAATTGCTGGTTTATTAAGAACAACCTTTTCTTCTTATCTGTCTCATTTTTAATTAAATAATCTATTAATAAACATTCATTAGTTATGGATGCTACTTCTGCACAAAATAGTTCATAATGCGAATATATATATGGTTGATTCTTCTTTGAATAATAAGAATGAATGGAATGCCCCATTTCATGAGCAAGAGTAGATACATCATTCAACTTATAATTATAATTTAGGAGTACATATGGCATGCTATCATAACATCCCCAGGAATAAGCCCCTGTTCGTTTGCCCCTATTCTCAAATACGTCTACCCACCCCTCACTAATTCCTTCTTTAAATATATCTAAATATTCTTTACCTAGTGGTTTTATACCATCTAACACAATTTTAACACCATCCGCATACTCAATATGATCTTCCCCAGCATCCACCATTGGCACGTATAAATCATACATATGAATTTCATCAAGGCCTAGCAGTTTCTTCTTAAGGCTTACATATTTATGAAGCGAAGATAAATTGTTATTTATCGTATTAACAACATTACTATATACCTCTAATGGAATATTATTGGGTTTAAGTGAGCTTTCTAATGCCGAGGAATAATTTCTTGTTTTTGCATTAAATATAAAATTCTTAATTGAAGATGTTAAGGAAGTTGTTAAAGTATTTCTAAACCCATTATAAGTCTTAAATAATGCTTCAAAGGCCTCTTTTCTTATTCTTCTATCCTTTGATTTTATAAAACTGCTATAATTCCCTTCTGTTAATTCAATCTCATTACCACTTTCATCCTTTATACTTGTAAATGTCATATCTGCATTTGTAAGCATTCCAAATATATTTCCTGGTGCATTTAAACAATCGCTAACAGAGGCCATAAGTTTTTCTCCCTCTGAACTTAAAATATGAGGCTTTTGATCTAAAATATCCTTCAGATAAAATTCATATAGTTTAAGTTCTGGAAGTTTACAAATTGCATCATCGATAGCTCCATCTTTTAATGATAATAGTTCAGGAACGAAAAATGCCGTGACACTGGAAACCTCTGCGCCGTAAGAATCAATCTTATTTTTAAGAACTTGGAACTCTGCCTTAGCTGTATCCTCATCTGATCTTAAATGTGCATATACAAGTAGTTTATCTAGAAGTCTTTCAATTTCTACATTGCTTTCTAAAAAAGATAATAATTCTTCAGCCTTTCCAAGTTTCCCTGAAAAACTTTTCATTTTTGGTACTTTGAGTTTTAATATTTTCAAATCCTCTTCCCATGCTTCAGAATTTGTATACATCTTATCAACTTTCCACTTAAACGTACTATCTATCTCATCTCTAGTCTTAAGTTTTTTAACTTCACTCACTAAAAACCCCTTCTTTCTTTATAATTTTATTTCATTAAATCTCTTTTATTATTCCTTTATAGCTTTAAAAATTAAATGTGTAGGAATGCAACAGTATTATGCATTGTACAATAATCCATATACTTTTCATCCCCTATATTAATAAATCAAACCACAAAGTAAGTATATGCTTTGCTGAAGTTATAGTATTCCCAGTTATCTTTAAATAAATTACATTTTTTTAAATAACATATTATAACTATATTATCATATAATTTAAATGAAATCCATAAAGTAAAAACCTCACATTTTGTGAGGTTTTTAGTGAATATAATCATACTATAACTACATTTCTGCAACCATTATTCTCCGCTATCTTCGCCAGTTTCTTCATAGTCTCATCATTAGGCGTATAACTATTTATTTTATCAGTTCGTACACCAACCTGCCTATATTTTATAAGTTTATATCTTATATTAGGATTTAAAATAGCGATAAGTCTACTAATTTCATCTACATTATTATAGTTATCTAAAACTTCTGGTACAATAACAGTTCTAATTTCATAGATTTTATTTAACTTAGCTAAATATTTAACATTTTCTATAACCGTAGTATTTCCCATGCCTGTTAGTTGCTTGTGCTCCTCGTTATCATAGGATTTTATATCTACCATTGCCATATCCATAACGTAAACTAGCTCCTTATGTTCCCATAAGGGCACTGACCCATTGGTATCTACAAAACATGTTAAATTCATCTTTTTAACTTCTCTAAATAAATCTGTTAAAAACTCACTTTGTAGGGTGCACTCCCCACCTGAAACTGTAATTCCAGATATGAAAGATTTATTCTTATTTATTTCCCCGATAACTTCGTCTACAGTCATATTAAGTGCTTTAGGAGAACTGTTTCTTTTGCAAAGCTTTAAACATTCATCACACGTGCTACAGGCCTTGGGGTTCCACACAACATTATTAGCTTTAATTTGAAGAGCATTATAATGGCAAGCACTTAAACACTCACCGCAACTATTACATACATTTATAGTCTCTGGGTTGTGGCAATAAGAGCAGTTAAAATTACACCCTTGCAAAAATATAGCTGTTCTATTTCCTGGCCCGTCCACAGAGCTAAAAGGTATAATTCGGTTTACTAGTCCCTTAATCATTTTTTCTTATCTTTCTGTCTAGTACTCTTTGGTTTAGAGCTGCTCCAAGTCCTAGTGCTACTGTATCCTGAAGCACCTGTTTCCCCTTTTGTAATTTTTCCATCTCTGATCTTTTAACAAGATACCCCGTAATTCTTATTACGTCACAATCAGTAGAATAGGCTGAAAAATATCTCATTTTTTGCTTAAAAGCACCTTTAATTATATCTAACACATATGCTGGATTACCTTTTACAGTGCTATCAAAATTAAATATATCGCCTATTCCTGAAGGAAAGAACTTATGGAATTTAGCTGCCTCGACTATGTGCTGTAAAAGTTCAGGTTCATCTCCAATTGGGATTCTACATCCTGGGCTTATTCCCATATCAGAATCAATTCCCACTTGAGCATGTAATAAGTATTTCCCCTTAGTTATAACGCAGTTAGGATCATTATATTTAT
>NZ_JBNMNU010000023.1:0-33698 GCF_051278035.1 Clostridium sp. | reverse complement strand
CTTGTCTTCAGCTAGTGGTTGGTAACTACAGACCCCCACAGTGGACTTTCACCACCTAGTTAATTGCCATGCCTGGCACACTAAGAAAACCCACAACTAATTAATTAGTTGTGGGTTTTAGTGGTGTAGGCGAACCGTACCTAACTATATCACTCTCCATTGAAAGAACTGAATCGTATTGGTAATTTCTAAGAATGGGTTGAATGCTATATTAAAGCATAATAATAAAATACAATTCACAATGAAGTATACCTTAGTCATTACCAAAATAATTATTACATAAAATAAAAGCTTTATACATTGACATAAATACAAATACACCTTATAATTAAATGAGAACGATTTTCAATATCATATGTTTAAAGGAGTGTTATATTAATGGAAAATTTTTTACCAGGACTAATTATGGGTTTTAGAGAAGGCCTTGAAGCTTTTTTAATTGTAGTAATTATACTTCAATATTTGAAAAAGAGCAGCAATACTACTTTTAGAAAAAATGCCTTTTCAGGTGCTTTATTTGGAATTTTAGCTTCAATAGGAATTGGTGGGATTTTATTCTCAATATCAAAATCTATTGATAAAATGGAACAATTATCTAAAGTGTGGGAAAGCTCAGCGAGCATTTTAGCACTAATATTAATAACTAGTTTTATCTATTGGATGATAAAACATGGAAGAAACATGGTTACCGAAGTTCAAAATCAAGTTAAAACTAATCTTTCAGCTTTTGGAATATTTAGTATTGCTTTTATTATGATTGCTCGTGAAGGTGCTGAAATTGCTATATTTACTTTTGCTGGTCAATATACTCTAATATCTATATTTTCAGGAGTTTTTGCAGCATTAATCTTTTCCACCTTAATTTATTTTTCTTTAGTAAATATAAATTTAAAAATATTATTTACTGTAACTTTAGCATATTTGATTTTACAATCTGGATTTTTACTAGGCTACGGCATTCACGAAGGGTTGTCTGCTTTAAATTCACTAAACATTATTGCAACTTCAAGTCCTTTGTTTACTAAAGCATTCGACCTATCCAAAACCATGTTTTACCATAAAGAAGGTGTAATAGGCCTTCCTCTTTACATTTTATTTGGTTGGTACTCAAAACCGGAAATAATACAATTTATTTTTCAATATGTATACACCTTCCTTTTGCTCTTTATCTGGCATAGAGAAGTTAAAAAACAGTAAAATTTTTAAAGGTATCTCAAAATGATTAAAAACATTTTGAGATACCTTATTTTTTTCTACATTAAATTAAGGAATCAAAGGCTTCTCATTTTTTTAGAAGTAGGTTTTGCGCAAGAGAACATAATGCCACTTTCAAGTGTATTGGCTCTCGTTCGTCTACGCTATACTACAAAAGGACAGTTTATTTATTTCATTAAGAATTAAAACCTGAGATCATAAAAATAAGCTACTCTACAACTTCATTGGCCAAGTTTATGGCTCACCTTTCATCCTTTACTCCTAATAAATTAAAAAATAAGAAAACCCACAACTAATTAATTAGTTGTGAGTTTTACTGGTGGAGGCGAGGGGTGTCGAACCCCTGTCCGAAAGTCATAACACCTAGGCATCTACGAGTGTAGTCAATACTTTAAATTTCCCTCTTCCTAACTCCTATTGACGGGATTTAGGCATTGGTAGCTTCATATTTTCCGTTTCCAGGTCAAAGCTTTCCCAGACTCGGTTCACCGCTGTCGGCGCCCTATCCTAAGTCGCGGTAATCAAAGGTAAGACGTAGCAGAACTAAGCTGCTAGTGCTAAATTATCGTTTGCGTTTAAATTGTCCCAATAGTTTTTTGACGCGGGTCCATAGGTTCCCTCGACTCGCTTCCTCGATGCAACGTACCCCCGTCGAAACCAAGTACGCCCCCTTATAGTCAAAAGATTATATTTTAATCTTTTGCTTCGCAATAATCATGAAACTTATTGCATATCTATAACGCAATTTTACATCTCTTTAATATTGTTAATTTATTGTGTTACTTACTATAAACCTAATGATACACCATATCGCAAGGTTTATCAAGTACTAATATTATGGATTTACGGTGCATTACTACCTTTTATCTCATTCTTTCTTTTATCTGTCTATCCATATCTCTCTTGGCATCTTTTTCAAGCAATGCATCTCTCTTATCATAATCTTTCTTACCTCTAACAATACCTAAATTAACTTTTACTTTAGTATTTTTAAGATAAAGTGATAATGGAACTAATGTATAACCCTTTTGAGCCGTAAATCTTACTAGTTTATCTATTTGTTCTTTGTGAAGCAATAGCTTTCTGACTCTTAATGGATCAGCATTAAATTGATTCCCATTTTCATAATGACTAATATGCATATTTTTAATAAACACTTCACCATTTATAACATCTGCATAACTATCTTTTAAGTTAGCTTTTCCGGATCTAATGGACTTAACCTCTGTACCAACAAGCGCTATGCCAGCTTCCATTGCTTCCTCTATAAAATAATCATGTCTTGCTTTTCTATTTTCTACTAATGTCTTATTTTTATTATCCTTTGCCATAATCTCACCTACTTTATTGTTATCATTATACTATATTATACATTTCATTTCAAGATTATATAAACTATCTTCTATTATACTATTTAAACAAAATAAACAGAAGAGGGTACAATTCCCCTTCTGTATTTTATTCTACTACAGCGTCTTATTCCTTAATAAGCTCATCTAGCTCATTAACTGAATATTTCTCTGGGTGCTCTTCTTGTTCTTCATCACCTTTTATAAAATCAAAATAAACCTCATGAGAAGTTAAATCCACTCTACTAACTATTATCTTCACTTCTTCTCCTAGTTTATACATTTTTTTAGTTCTCTCTCCAATTAACATTAAATGTTTTTCGTCAAATACATAGTAATCATCATCCAAACTAGTCATATGGACTAATCCTTCTATAGTATTAGGGAGTTCCACAAAGAGTCCAAAATTAGTTACTGAAGAAATGATACCTTTAAATTCTTGCCCAATTCTCTCGCTCATGTATTCTGCTTTCTTTAAGTCATCTACTTCTCTCTCAGCTTCCATAGCTACTCTTTCCATATCTGAGGATTGTTTTGATGCTATTTCTACTTCTTTTCTTAATTTCTCTGTTCTTTTTTCACTTAAGCCTCCATTTATAACCTCTTTAATTATCCTATGGATTTCTAAGTCAGGATACCTTCTAATCGGTGATGTAAAGTGGCAATAATATTTTGCTGCTAAACCGAAATGACCACTACATTCCGGATAATATTTTGCCTTCATCATAGAACGAAGTAAAAGCGTACTTAGCACCATCTCTTCCTTTTTCCCTTTTACTTTTGCTATTACTTCTTGAAGCATTCTAGGATGTATGTCCTTTGCCCACTTCATAGAGTATCCTAAGTTATGTGCAAATTCACTAAAAAGAATTAATTTCTCTTCATCTGGATCCTCATGGATTCTATAAACAAATGGTACATTGAGCCAGAACATATGCTCAGCTACAGTTTCATTAGCCGATAGCATAAATTCCTCAACAATTCTATTTGCAATAGCTCTTTCATAAGGTACAATATCTACAGGTTTTCCAGATTCATTTAAAATTATCTTACATTCATCAAAATCAAAATCTATAGCGCCTCTTGCCATTCTCTTTTGGTTAAGGATGCTACATAACTCTTCCATATGTTTAAAATCTTCATATAAGTAATCATACTTTTTTATTGTTTCGGCGTCTTTTTCTCTTAATATTTTTGTGACGTCAGTGTAAGTCATTCTCTCATTAGTCTTTATAATGGTTTCTAATATCTCATGGTCTACAATTTTACCATTCTTATCTATTTCCATAAAGCAAGTAAGAGTTAACCTATCCAATTTAGGATTCAAACTACAAACTCCATTAGAGAGTTTTTTAGGAAGCATTGGTATAACCCTATCTATTAAGTATACTGAAGTCGCTCTTTTTAAAGCTTCTACGTCTAAAACACTTTTCTCTTTAGCGTAGTGAGAAACGTCAGCTATATGGACTCCTAAGCGATAATTGCCACTCTCCAAAATTTCAATAGATACCGCGTCATCTAAATCTTTAGCGTCTTCTCCATCTATAGTTACCATACGTAAATCTCTTAAATCTGTTCTCCTTGCATATTGTTCTTGTGGAATTTTATCAACTATATTTGCAGCAAAAGCTTCAACATTTGGTGGAAACTCTTCTGGCAGATGATGTTTTTTAATTACAGTTAATATATCAATACCCGTGTCCCCTTTGCCACCGAGAATTTCAACGATTCTCCCCTCAGGATTTCTTCTTTGTTCTGGCCACTGAGTTATTTCGGTTATTACTATTTGACCTGTTTTAGCACCATTTCTTTCAGCTTTCGGGATAAATATATCCTGACCAATCCTCTTATCATCCGCTACCACAAACCCAAAATTTTTACTATCCTCATAAGTTCCTATTATTGTTTTATTACCATGTTCAAGTATTCTTGTAATTTCACCTTCACATTTCTTACCTTTATTTTCTTCTTTTAATATTTTTGCAATAACTGTGTCGCCATTCATCGCGCCATTAACATTATCAGCTGTAATAAATATATCAGGTCTTTCTTCCTGAGCTATCACAAATCCAAATCCTCTTTGGTGCCCTTGAAATTTACCAATTACTAGACCCATCTTCTGTGGAATACCATAATGCTCAGTTCGCGTTTTAACTATATCACCTTTCTCTTCCATTGCAGCGAGTAAAGTTGCAAACTCTTTCATGTCACCTTTCTTAATGTCAAACACTTTAGAGAGTTCTTTTATATTCATAGGTTTGTACGCTTGCTCTGTCATAAAATTTATTAAAGTATCTTTTACCACCATTAGTGCTCCTCCTATCTAACTTTCTATATTTTCGAATTTTTATAAGCCATACTTATTAACATTCATCTTTAAAAAGAATTTTATTTTAAATTATTCTTGTATTACTATAATTACTCACTTTCATTATAGTACAAAAAATTGGTCTAGTATATAGTACTATTATAGTTATATACTTCCCTAGTATCTATTAAAAAATGCCTACATTAAATAGTTATATTTAATGTAGGCATTTTGTCGAAATATAATATTTTATCATTTGTTTACGAAAATTGACTTTTATAAAAGTAAAACAGCCCTTGGGGTTGGGCTGTTTTACAACAAATAAAAAGGGGGCTATTTATCTCTTTATTTATCTTTGCACCTTAATTATATTAAATTTCGCTAAGATTTGCAAGCGTTTTTGCAAATCTTATTGTAAATTTTCTTTAAATCGAAGTCTCTTTATTCATACTATATTCATTTTTGCCATATTGAATGATGATTTTAATCAGATTAAACCTGTTTCAATAAATTTATCTCTGACTCAGACAACTCTCTGTATTCACCCTCCGCTAAACTTTCGTCCAGTTTTAATGGTCCAAAACTCATTCTTCTTAAAAATACAACGTTCTTGTCTACACTTTCAAACATTCTTTTTACCTGATGGAATTTACCTTCTTGAATGGTGACCATGACCTCGGCTCCATTTTCATCTGATTTTAATACTTCTAGTATTGCTGGCATACATTTATATTCGTCTTGTAATATAACACCTTTTCTAAAGGTATCAATATCCTTTGCCTCTATAGGTTTATTAATTTCAGCATAGTACACCTTATCCACATGATTCTTAGGCGCAATCAGCTTATGATTTAATTCACCATCATTGGTAATTAATAAAAGTCCAACCGTGTCTTTATCTAGTCGTCCTATTGGGAATGGCTTAAATGCATGATATTCAATGTCTATTAAATCAATTACAGTTTCATCATAATTATCTACAGTAGCCGAAACCACGCCAACTGGTTTATTCATAAGTAAATATATATTTTTTCTGTATTTAATTTCTTCACCAGACACCTTTATTATAGCATTTTCCGGATCGATCTTCGTAGTATTATCAGTTACTATGATTTCATCAATCTCTATTTTTCCTTTCTTAAGTAATGCCTTAACTTCTTTTCTTGTACCATGACCTAAATTTGATAATATCTTGTCTATTCTTTCCATTTATCTTCATCTCCTTAAATATTTCACAAAGCCACTAATTATAGTTTCTCTACTATCTATAATTTATATAATAAATATATAAACTATTGCTCATAAAAAAAACAGCCTTTAAAAGCTGTTTTTTTATTCGTTAACTTCTATCTCTAGTATATCATAATCTTCATACGAAATACTCTTATAAAAGCTTTTTGCTAAGACTAGAATTCTGTAAATACCTTTAGTAAAAGGCATAAAAGTATAATCATTTTTTCTACTAAACTTTTGTACTAAGTTCCAGTCCCCTTTTTCCATAAGATAGAACTCATATACAACGCTTGATCCACCACGATTTTCTGTCTCGACTGTTATTGCTTCATTAACCATAAATTTTGTCCTATCACACAAAATCATTGTATTGGTTACAGGCACGGTATCATGAACTTCTATTTTTATTTCCCTCTTACTATCATAATTATTTGTACTATCTTTATTTTTAACTTCAATTTCTATCAAATAAGTCCCACTACATTTAGGTTTAAGTTCATAATTTTTATGTTCCACAAAGTTTGTTTGTTCTACAATATGACCATTTATTTTAAGTTTATAATTTATAAGGATGTTTTTCGTATTTTCAGATATAATTTCCAGCGGGACAGTATCTCCCACCATATAATAATCCCTTGGTGGAATTAATACATATTGAATTTTAGCGGGTATAGACTCTAACGCTTCAATATATATTACTGCATGACAATCAAATTCTCTTTTTGAATACTTATCCTTTACTCTTATCTCCAGTTTAAATTTTCCATTTTCCTCTGGAGTAAAGTCTACAAAATCATGTGTTCCAAATTCAATTTTCTCTATTTCCTTTTCATTCTTAAATACTATAAAACTATATCTTAAAGATATTCCACCTGTTGCTCTAACTTTTACATTTATAGCTTCACCTATTAGTACAGTATTTTTCTTATTCAAAATTATGTCCTCTATAACTACATTACCACTGACTATATCATCAATTATAAAATCTAAAGAAGCTTGTTTTTCATATTCTCCCTCAAATGATGAATCTTTCACCCACAAAAGTACTTTATATTCTCCAGCCTCTGTTGGCGTCCATGTGTAATTGTTTTTCTTAGTATAACAAGAATCCTCAGGGTAATTTCCATGAATCTTAAATTTATACATTAACTCTTTTCCGCCATTTGCCATGCATCTAAACGTAATAGGGGTATTGCATATCTGCGGGGAACTTAAATCACTAGTTAAACTATATATACCTATTTCCGCGTATGGAGCTACGCTATAATAAATCAGTGCTCTATCATCAAATTCATTCAGAGAATACATATCCTTCGCCATACACAGCAGCTTATAGTCCCCCTTATTTTCTTCATTATAGCTGACTATTTTTTTTGTTGAATAATCTTGTATACAAACGCTACTTCCCTCAGAACTGATTTTTATAAACTTGTATAATACCATTCTATTATCCTCATGTGTTGCCTCTACCTCAAAAACTAGTTCTTCTCCTTCTAGTAATTCCACCGAGGTTAAACATTTAAGTCTAATAATTTGCAAGGATTGTACAGCTCCTACATTAAATTTTATGTTTTTAAAGTCATCAAAAGTTTTTTCAGAATCTAAGTTCTTACATTCTACCAAAAACTCTTGATTGCCTGAATATTTTGACGTAAAAATTAGTTTGTTTTCTGGTGAATAATCCTTTACAAGTAGCCAATTCTCATTTTCACGTACCCAATATCTATACATAATAGGTATTTTTGTTCCTATGACTGTTAAGATTATTTTTTCACCTACCATTATTTCTGTTTTGTCTATGTAAATATCGCTTATTAACCTATCACAAGCCTTGCCCACTATATAATCTGTTTTTGACATATAATCAAAAGACTTGTTACTTTCCTTTCTTTTAGCTTGTACCATTACAGCATATCTACCCTCAATTTCAGGCTTCCATATAGCTATGCTATCTTCACGTAATTCTTTAATGGTAGTCCACATTCCCTCTAGAGCCACTAGAAATTTATATTCTAAATTTTCTTCTACTTTATTCTCAACACTTATTACAATCTCTTTATTATTTTCTTCAGGCTTTTCTAGGCTAAACAATATATTCATCTCATTCATTTAACTTCAACCACCTCTATAAATTAACTATACAATACAAAATAATTTCTAAAAAAATCAGTCTTGTACTAATTCATTATACTATAATACCATTATTTGTAACAGTAGAATGTTTTATTGTTTTATTTCATTTATAGACATAATTTCTCATTATTCATCTAAAAGTGAATCTTTCAAAATATTATATTATTTTATTGTAATAAATTTGTTATTATAAAATTAAAAATTATGCTAAAACTAAATGAAGATAGATTATCTAATAACTTATGAAAGGAGAAATATTATGACCCATAAAAAACTAGATCCTTATAATCCTGATTTTACTTATAAGAAAAAAGATATCACTGTCGATAAAGATAATGAAGCTGACTATCCTATATTGGAAGCAGTAAATAATGCAGCACTCTATCCCGAATCTATTAAAGATGATCTTGATATGGAACAGTTCAAGCCCTTAGAATTATAAAATTATTGCTTGTTTAACGAATCATCTATATAATTAACTAAATTTTTAGAGGGCTAAACAATTCAAAATTGCTTAGCCCTCTAAAATGCAACAAAAATAGTTGATAAATCTATTTTCCATATAACAAATGTTATTGTTCAATACTATTAATGCTATATTTTCGCTTTTATAATAAGTTTAAGTAAATTATTATAAAGCTTTTCATCGTCTTCATTAGTTCTTTTTTTAGGACCAGTGGTTTTCCCTCCACCACGCCTTGCCTTACTAGACATATGTCTCTCAAATAATAACTTATCGATATTAGTATCATCATATACATGCCCTTTGGGACCTATAGCATAGGCACCTTTGGCTAATACCATAGCAGCAACCCCAAAATCCTGAGTAATTACAATGTCACTTTTTTTTGCCTCATTAGCTACTTTCATATCCACACTTTGAAATCCACTATCTACATATCTTATTGAGGCATAATCACTGTTTAAAACATGATTAATATCACAATACATAATAAGTTCTATAGAGTTATCTTTAGCAGCTTTTTCTATTAGCTGTTTTCCAGGACAACCATCTGCATCTACAATAATTCTCATATCTCTAAAGCCTTTTTTCAAGTTCTACTTTTAATTCTTCGTATCCTGCTTTTCCAAGAAGAGCAAACATATTCTTCTTATATGCTTCAACTCCTGGCTGATTAAAAGGATTAACTCCTGATAAATATCCACTTATTGCGCAAGACTTTTCAAAGAAGTAAACTAAATGTCCAAAATTATATGCTGTTAACGCCGGTACATTTAGAATAATATTCGGTACATCTCCATCATTATGAGCAAGCACTGTTCCTTGAAAAGCTTTTTTGTTAACAAAATCCATAGTTTTACCTGCTAAAAAGTTAAGTCCATCCAAATCTTCAATTGCTTCTTCTATTACAAATTCTCTTCTTGGTTTTTCTACATTAATAACCGTTTCAAATATATTTCTTACACCTTCTTGAATATATTGTCCCATAGAATGTAAATCCGTAGAAAAATTAACCGCTGCTGGGAATATTCCCTTTTGGTCTTTTCCTTCACTCTCACCATAAAGTTGTTTCCACCACTCACCAAAGTATTGAAGTGCTGGTTCATAGTTAACTAAGATTTCTGTAACTTTTCCTTTTCTATATAGCGAATTTCTGGCAGCTGCATACTTATAACAATCATTATTATCTAAGTCATCATCGCTATATGCTTCTCTTGCATCCGCTGCACCCTTCATCATTTCGTTAATATTTATACCTGCTACAGCAATTGGAAGTAATCCAACAGGTGTTAACACTGTGAATCTTCCTCCTATGTCGTCTGGAATAACAAAAGTTTCATAACCTTCTGCATCCGCTAATTTTTTTAGAGCTCCTTTAGCCATATCTGTAGTAGCAAAAATCCTTTCTTTTGCTCCTTCTTTTCCATACTTTTTTTCTAATAATCCTTTAAATACTCTAAAAGCAATAGCTGGTTCTGTAGTAGTTCCTGATTTTGAAATTATATTCACAGAAAAATCTTTACCCTCTATAGCATCGATTAAGTCTGCCATATATGTAGAACTTATATTGTTTCCAGCAAAGAATATTGCAGGTGATTTCCTTTTTTCGCTTGAAATACTATTATAAAAGCTATGACTTAGCATCTCTATAGCTGCTCTAGACCCAAGGTATGATCCACCTATTCCTATTACTATTAAGACTTCAGAATTACCTCGTACCTTATCTGCCGCTTTCTTAATTCTTGCAAATTCAGATTTATCATAATTTAAAGGAAGATCGACCCATCCTGTAAACTCATTTCCCACACCTGTTTTATCGTGTAGCATTTTATGTGCAGTAGATACCATTGGTTGAAAGTAAGAAATTTCATGATCGCCTAAATACGGAATTGTCTTGCTTAAATCTAAAGATAAAATTTTTCCCATTGTTATTCCTCCTTGTTAGTCTTTTTGTATTGATACAATAATTAATTGTTTTATTTTTCTTATTGTTATGAACACTACTTAACTATTATTCACTATATTTTTTTTAATAACACACTTAATTCTAGTTTATTAGATTAAATAAATCAAGTGCTTTACTTCAATATGTTATTATTAGAATAATATGTTATAAATAAAAATAAAAACCATATTGAAACACTATAAAAATCTAAGTATCTCAGCATGGTTTTTTAATTTTTTCTATTTTAGGCAATATTTTTTAGGTCCCTTTTCTATAGCTTCAGTAATTATACCACTGTTTATCAAATTTTCTAGTATTGTCTTCGTAGCTATCTTTGAATTAGTAATCTGCATTCTATTTTTACTCCAAATTACAGTTCCCTTGGTTCCAGAGATGATTTCTTCTATTTCTTTTACAGTAATAGCTCCCTCTGTTTTCATTTTTTTTATTATTTTTCCTTCACATTTAATCCCTAACTTGCGATATAGTTCCTCAGCCTTCCTTTGCTGTTTTACATATCCCCATGAAAGCAAAAATGTAATAGTTACTCCAAGTAGTAGTACTTTTAAAATAAAAATAATCATATCAATCACTAACTTCTTTCAGTTTTATAAATTTGTTGTTTCTCAAAATATTAATATAGGTTCCCAGTCTCTGATATAGTGGCTCTGCCTTATCACCAAACTCTTTAATTAAGAGTTTCCCGATTTCTTCAATATTCCTTTGGTTGTCTATACCTTTCCATACGCAACTGCCCTGGGCATCTAAATCAATTTTCATTTCTTTTGGTGTTTTGAAAAACATCCTCACAGCCCTATCTAATAATCCATCCCTCATAACAATAATCTGAACCAAACCATCATCTTTTAATTCCCATTTTTGATCCATATTTTTGTAAGGTACCAATTTCAAATAATTAGCATTTTTCTTTATTTTTCTAGCCATGATTACACCTCGTATTTCATAAGTTTTAAAGAGGATATTAAAAATATCCTCTTTATATTATTTCTTATAACTAATTATTTTATTTTAAATCTTATCTTTCTTAAGTATAGAGTACTTAAGAAGTGAGAATACTAGAAGACCAAAGAAGAACAATGCTCCTATTTGTCCTAAATCAACACCAAGGTCAAGTTTCACATTAAATACTGCAAATACTGCAAGTAGTATACCTACTAACCCTTCACCGGCAATTAATCCAGAAGAATACAAAATTCCACAATCAATCTTATCTTTAATGTTATCTATTCCTTTACCTATTGCTTCTTGTTTTTTGTTTAATATTCCTCTAATGAGTCCACCCACCATGATAGGTGTACTTAAATGGATTGGAAGATATAGACCAATAGCTACTGGTAGCACTGGTAATCCCAATAATTCAAGTGCAACTCCGATACCTACACCAGCAAGTACAAGATTCCAAGGTAAGTTTCCACCCATAACGCCTTCAATAACTAACCTCATAAGTGTTGCTTGAGGTGCAGGCAATTCAGGTGAACCAAATCCCCATGCATTATTTAATAATATCAAAACACCACCTATAGCGAATGCTGCAGCTAATGCACCAATAAGTTCTCCATATTGTTGAAGTTTTGGTGTTGCTCCAACTAAGTAACCAGTTTTTAAGTCCTGGGATGTATCTCCTGCCATTGCAGCAATAATACAAATAACGGCACCTACTGATAATGTTGCAATCATACCTGCATGACCATCATTTCCAGTTGCCTTAAAAACGATAGCCGTAACAATAAGTGTAGCTATAGTCATTCCTGATACTGGATTTGAAGAACTTCCTACAAGACCAACGATTCTTGAGGAAACAGTTGCAAAAAAGAAACCAAAAATCGCAATTAGTATAGCACCAACAAGTCCTACTGGTATAATACTTGTCATCATCATAGCCAATATAACAGCTAAAACACCAATTATTACAAATTTCATTGGCATATCATTATCTGTTCTAATGGTACCTGTGCCATCACTTTTAGTAGAATAATCTTTCATGGCATCCCTAAATGTACTTATAATAAGTGG
Source organism: Clostridium sp. (assembly GCF_051278035.1). Classification (GTDB taxonomy): domain Bacteria; phylum Bacillota; class Clostridia; order Clostridiales; family Clostridiaceae; genus Clostridium_AD. The sequence continues at coordinate 21,018 of NZ_JBNMNU010000023.1, read as the reverse complement.
TATTGACTTGACCAAACTAAAAACACCACCGAATGCAACTGCTCCCGCACCTACATATCTTATATAATTATCCCAAATTCCCCAATAGTCTAGTTGAGATATTGGTACCGCTGCTGGGTACAAAATCACAACTCCCATGCTACCAATGTTTGTAATCAAAGGAATCAACGCAAACCATCCAATAACTGCTCCACCTAACATGTATGCAGAAATTTTAGGTCCAATGATAAATCCAACACCGAGTAATGCTGGTAAAACATCTGCCCCGATAGCTGCTCCTTGATAACCCGGAATAACAGTCTCTATTTCACTAGGAAATAATTTGAATCCGCCCGTAATAAATTTATATGCGGCACCAATTCCAAGTCCTATAAATGTAATTTTTGCTTTTTCTCCGCCCTCTTCTCCAGCAAGTAATACCTCAGCACAAGCTGTACCTTCTGGGTAAGGCAATGTTCCATGTTCTTTTACAATTAATGCTTTTCTTAATGGAACCATAAAAAGAACTCCAAGAATTCCTCCAGCTAAAGCGATGGCTGTTATGGTTAGTAGGCTTGGCGCACCCTCATTCCATTCTTCCATCCAAATAAACATGGCTGGCAATGTGAAAATTGCACCTGCCGCCAGAGATTCACCGGCTGATCCAATTGTTTGAACCATATTGTTCTCTAGTATGGATTCTTTTTTAAGAAGACCTCTAATAATTCCCATTGAAATTACCGCAGCAGGAATCGATGCACTAATTGTCATACCTACTTTTAATCCTAGATAAGCATTAGCCGCACCGAAAATAACTGAAATTAAAATACCAAGTAAAACTGCGGTCAGAGTAAATTCCGGTAAAACTTTATCCGCAGAAATATAAGGTTTAAATTCCTGCGCCACTTTTTTTTGTTCAGACATGATTGTCTCCCCCTTGTTTTTATAGAATTATATGCAGGAAATAATGCGTTTAAAAAATGATTACGGTTTCATAAATTCAATCCTCCATATATCTAATTACAATTATAATCATATTATTCTAAAAATTCAACATTAATTTGTAAGTTTATATTTTATTTCGCAAAATAACATGATAAATTATTGTTCATAATTAAAAATAAAAGCAAATTATATTGCAGATTGCACTCTTACTCATAGATCTAAACGAATATAAAACACCAGATATTTATTTTTTTATCAGTTATTTGTTTTGTATTATTTAACAGAACATTATGTTTTAAATAATATTGCATGTATTCTCTTGCGTTCTGTTGCATATATTAAATTATATTACTTTATAAGGTGTGATCTTTTTTTGATTATTCATGTTGTGAAAAGCGGTGAAAGCTTATACGGAATTTCTAAGTTATACGGAGTCCCATATACTAAAATTGTTTTAGATAATGAACTTAATAATCCAGCTGACCTTGTGGTAGGCCAAACTATCGTAATACTTCAAGGGACAAGGCCCCACAAAATCATTTCTGGTCAATCACTTTATGCCATTTCTAAAATGTACGGTGTAACTATTGCAAGTTTATATTCTACGAACCCTAGTCTTAGTGTTTCTAATTTACTTTACGCCGGTCAGATCATTAATATACCACCATCACCAGGAAAATTAGGCACTATTGAAGTTAATGGCTATGCTCTCCCTTCTACGAATATGGATGTGCTTGTAAAAACACTTCCAAGTCTAACATACCTTAGTATATTTAGTTATCAAGTACTAGCTAACGGATCACTAAAAGGCATAAATGATGCCCCCTTAATAGCTGCTGCAAGAAAAGCTAAAGTAGCTCCTATGATGGTAATTACAAATTTAAAAGAAGGCGGCGGCTTTGATAGTGATTTGGCAAGCACTCTACTTACAGATGAAACTGTACAAAACACATTGTTAGATAACATAATTAGTACATTAAAAAGTAAAAATTATTATGGCTTAGATATCGATTTAGAATACATCTACCCAAAAGACAGGGAAAAATATAATGATTTCATACGCAAAACGGTAGCTAAACTAACGCCTTTAGGCTATACCGTCACTACTGCTCTAGCCCCTAAACCTTCCGGAAATATAAAAGGATTGCTTTATGAAGCTCATGATTATCCTGTTCATGGTGCCACAGTTTCTCATGTAATACTTATGACTTATGAATGGGGGTATACTTCTGGTCCTGCAATGGCTGTAGCTCCAATTAATAACGTTAAAAAAATTCTTGATTATGCGGTAACAGCAATTCCAAGCAAAAAAATTTTTATGGGAATACCTAATTATGGCTATGATTGGACTTTGCCTTTTAAACCAGGAACTAAGGCTGTTGCACTTGGAAATGTAGAAGCAGTAGATCTTGCAAGAAGAGTAAAAGCGTCTATTCAATATGACTATACTGCTCAAGCACCATTTTTTAACTATTACGCTACTAATGGAAGAAAACATGTAGTTTGGTTCGAAGATGCTAGGAGTATAAACGTTAAGCTAAGGACGGCGAATGAATATAATTTAGGTGGAGTTAGTTACTGGACTATCGGTAAGTACTTTCCTCAAAATTGGTTGGTTCAAAATTCTTTGTTTGATATAAAAAAATTACTTTAGTTTTATATTAGAAGAACGCGGATAATTATTTACCCGCGTTCTCAATACGTCATTAATGAATAATTAATAATTCATACCACTCATACCATTCACCACTGCACCAGCAAATATCGCAAAACTTATGCCATATAATACTAGAATAATTGCTCCAAATATTAATGATGCTTGACAAAAGGTTTTCTTACTTCTATTTACATCGTGTCCTGTTGCCCAAATTATTGCTAATACAAAACCTACAATTGGAATACCCATTACTAACATTGTTACCAACCATTGTCCTACTGTCATTGGAATTTCATTAACATTAACTTCTTGTTTAAACTCATTTAAATTTGTTTCCATTCATAGCCACCCCTAATTAATTCTTTTATAATTTATAATTATTTCTTTTTAAATATTACCATATATTCAAAAATAGTACAATAACTGCCTTATTATGCTATTAAATCGACCAAGTCGCCATATTACCACTTTTTTTACCGGCATAGTGCTGTGGATAGTTATTTAAAGAGATAAAACAAAAGACCGCAACCCTCTATTTTAGAGTTTTGCTAAGATTATACCTCTAAGGAAAGGATATATTAGACACTATTACAGTAAACTAATATTAAAATAATTAATGAAGTGATTGCAGGAATAGAGCATCCTACTAATCTATATATTATATATGGGAGACGTTTTTTTCTTTCCATCTCCGATATCATATATGGGAGGCGTTTTTTTCTTTCTGTCTCCGATACATCACAATTTATCTTTCTAAACTCTTTTTTCAATTTTTTAAACCCTATTTCTCCGATAACAATAAACCCCAGACCTATAAGATAACTAATGATCATTATAATTCCAGTTATAATTTCGGTAATATTTCGCATTGCTTCTCCCCCTAAAAATAAAGATACACCATAAATACCTTACCATATTTTTATAAAATAGTACAATAAATTCCTTGTTATGTTATTTATTGAAAAATATCAAAAAAAGTAGGTTATGATGTGCTAACTTAATAGCATATATCATAACCAATTTTCATCTACTTATTTTATTAATACATCTAGTATTTTCAACGGTTAAGTCTATTCCCACTCAATAGTGGAAGGCGGTTTTGAGGTTATATCATAAACAATTCTATTTACTCCATTAACTTCATTAACTATCCTTCTAGACACCTTGTCAAGCACCTCATAAGGTATTCTAGACCAATCTGATGTCATACCATCTGAACTAGTTACAGCTCTTAGAGCCACCGTATGACAGTATGTACGCTCATCTCCCATAACACCAACGGATTGGATGTTAGGAAGGCATGCAAAGTACTGCCATATTTCACTTTCAAGTCCTGCTTTAGCAACTTCATCTCTAAATATTGCATCTGCTTCACTAGTTATAAATAATTTTTCAGGTGTTATTTCTCCAAGCACTCTTATAGCAAGGCCTGGTCCTGGGAATGGCTGTCTCCATACTAAGTGATGCGGAATACCAATTTCTTCTCCAACCGCTCTAACTTCATCTTTAAATAGTTCTCTTAAAGGTTCAATTAGTTTAAAGTGCATGTCTTTTGGAAGGCCCCCGACATTATGATGACTTTTTATAGTAGCTGAGGTAGCCGTTCCGCTTTCAACTACGTCTGGATATATAGTTCCTTGCACAAGGAAATCTAACTGTCCGAGTTTATTAGATTCTTCTTCAAAAACTCTTATAAATTCTTCTCCAATTATCTTTCTCTTTGTCTCTGGATCACTTATCCCTTTAAGTTTACCTAGGAATCTGTCCTGAACATTAACTCTTATTATGTTCATATTAAATTTACCCTTGAACATTTTTTCAACTTGGTCTCCTTCATCTTTTCTGAGTAGGCCATGATCTACAAATACGCAAGTTAATTGATCCCCTATTGCTTTATGTACAAGCATTGCAGCAACTGATGAATCTACACCACCAGACAGTGCACAAAGCACCTTTTTGTCTCCAACTACTTCTTTAATAGCTTTAATTTTTTCTTTTGCAAATGATGACATTGACCAATCGCCTTTAACTTCGCATACATCATATAGGAACTTTCTAAGCATTTCTTCACCAAAAAGAGTATGTTTTACTTCTGGGTGAAATTGAACTCCATAGAGTTTTTTAGAAACATTCGCCATAGCTGCCACTGGACAATCTTCAGTGGTTGCAATTATATCAAATCCTTCTGGCACTTTGGAAATGTGGTCTGTATGACTCATCCAACATTGGTTTTCTTCTATCCCTGCAAAAATAACAGCATCCTTGTTTAAATCAACTTCTATTTTTCCATATTCACGAACATTAGGTGTTATAACTTCGCCGCCAAACATACTGGCCATTAACTGAGCTCCATAACATATTCCTAAAATAGGAACACCTAGTTCAAATATTTCCTTTTCAAGCTTTGGTGCGCCATCAGCATATACACTGTTAGGTCCACCAGTAAATATTAATCCTTTCGGATTCATCGCTTTTATTCTTTCAACAGAACATGTGTATGGCACTATTTCGCAATAGACATTATTTTCTCTTACTCTTCTTGCTATAAGCTGATTATATTGACCACCAAAGTCAACTACTAAAATAAGTTCTCTATTAATCAATGTTATTTCCCTCCTATAAGTTCAAGCTTTTTCATTAGCTACTAACACTATAATTTGGTGCTTCTTTTGTAATTGATACATCATGTGGATGACTTTCTCTAAGTCCTGCTGAAGATTGAACAACAAAGTTTGAAGTTTCAAACAATTGTTCTAGATTTTTAGATCCTAAATATCCCATCCCTGAACGTATACCACCGATCATCTGATATATAGTTTCTATAACGCTTCCTTTGAATGGTAATCTTCCTTCTACTCCTTCTGGCACTAACTTTTTATTTCCTTCTTGGAAATATCTGTCCTTACTTCCAGAGGCCATAGCACTTAGAGAACCCATACCTCTGTATACCTTATAGCTTCTTCCTTGATATATTTCCATTTCACCTGGTGCCTCTTCGCATCCTGCGAACATAGAACCAATCATCACCACTTTAGCACCTGCTGCTAATGCCTTTACTATATCTCCGGAGTATTTTATACCACCGTCTGCAATAACAGGTACTCCATATTTATTTCCCACTTCAACGCAGTCCATAACTGCTGTAAGCTGTGGCACTCCTACTCCTGCTACAACCCTTGTAGTACAAATAGATCCAGGGCCTATTCCTACCTTTACACAATCTGCTCCAGCCTCAATTAAATCTTTAGTTGCCTCTGCCGTTGCAATATTTCCTGCAATTATTTGAAGCTCTGGGTATGCAGATTTTATTTGACTTACAGCGTTCAATACTCCTAAAGAATGGCCATGAGCTGTATCTACCGTTACTACATCTACTCCAGCCTTTACGAGGGCTGCTACTCTCTCCAACATATCTGTTGTAACACCAACAGTTGCACCACACAATAATCGACCTCTAGAATCCTTAGCCGCATCCGGAAATTTTATAGTTTTCTCTATATCTTTTATTGTAATAAGTCCTCTTAAGTTATTTTTACTATCCACTAAAGGTAACTTTTCTATTTTATGTTTTTTAAGAAGTTGTTTAGCCTCCTCCATGCTTGTTCCTTCTGGTGCAGTAATTAGATTTTCACTTGTCATTATGTCTTTAATTTTCTTGCTATAATCAGTTTCAAAAACTATATCTCTATTAGTAATTATTCCAACTAATTTACCATCTGTTGTAATTGGAACTCCAGATATTCTATATTTACTCATTAATGCTAACGCATCTTCTAAAATATTATCTGGAGCTAAGAAGAAAGGATCAGTAATTATACCATTTTCTTGTCTTTTAACTCTATCTACTTCAACAGCTTGTCTCTCAATGCTCATATTCTTATGTATAATACCTATTCCGCCTTCTCTAGCCATAGAAATAGCCATCCTAGATTCGGTAACAGTGTCCATTGCCGCACTCATTAGAGGTATATTAAGTTTTATTTTCCTTGTAAGGTTAGTAACTAAACTCACATCTCGAGGTAATACTTCTGACTTATTAGGAACTAACAATACATCGTCAAATGTATATGCCTTTTTTAGAATCTTTGCCATTTAATCAACGCCCTTCATAATTTTATTTTTGATTCATCTTTATAATTAACATAAAAATATTTATATATGCAACCTTTATAAATTATAAAAGGGCATACTAATCCTACTTTGGCTAAAGTAAAATTAGCATGCCTAAAATAAGTTCATACTAAGATTACTCATAGTGGTCAATTTGTGGCTGACCGTAGATACTCCTTGCCATATTCAAGGGATATATGAGTTTCGTTATTTATTTTAAAGTTATTATACCATTCTAGTTAATACTTAAGCAATTGTCAACGAATATTTCTTACCATATACCCAAGATAAAAAAAAATTAGCTATGGCAAATGCCTAGCTAATTTTTTTTGCTATATATATTTCTAATTCAATTTACTTCTAGTACATTCCGTCCATTCCCATTCCTGGTGCTCCACCCATAGGTGCTGAACCTTTTTCAGGAATATCCGCTACCGCAACTTCTGTTGTTAAGAATGTTGCTGCAACAGATGCTGCATTTTGAAGTGCTGATCTTACAACCTTTGTTGGGTCAACAATTCCTGCTTTTATCATATTTACAAGTTCTCCACGTAAAGCGTCATATCCAATCTCTCCAGCGCTTTCTCTTACTTTTTCTATTATAACTGAAGCTTCTGCTCCAGCATTTGTAGCTATCTGTCTTAATGGTTCTTCCAAAGCTCTTTTGATTATGTTAATGCCTACTTGAACATCTGATATATCTGATGTTAATTTAGCGATTTCAACAATAGCATTAATATAAACTGTTCCACCACCTGCAACAATTCCTTCTTCAACTGCTGCTTTTGTAGCTGCAAGAGCATCTTCTATTCGAAGTTTCTTCTCTTTTAATTCTGTTTCAGTAGCAGCCCCAACTTTGATTACGGCTACTCCACCTGCAAGTTTTGCAAGTCTTTCTTGTAATTTTTCTTTATCAAAGTCTGAAGTAGTCTCTTCAATTTGTTTTTTGATTTGAGAAATTCTATCATGAATTATTTTCTTTTCGCCTTTTCCATTTACTACTGTAGTATTTTCTTTGGATATTTTAGCGCTCTCTGCTCTTCCAAGCATTTCAAGAGTAACATCTTTTAGTTCACGTCCGAGTTCTTCACATATAACCTCTCCACCAGTTAAAATTGCTATATCCTGAAGCATTTCTTTTCTTCTATCACCAAAACCTGGTGCTTTAACAGCTACACAAGTAAAAGTTCCTCTAAGCTTATTAACTACTAATGTAGCTAATGCTTCACCTTCAATGTCCTCAGCAATTATTAGAAGCTTTCTTCCTTGTTGAACAATTTGCTCAAGTATTGGAAGTATATCTTGTATGTTAGTAATTTTTTTATCTGTTATTAAAATATATGCTTCTTCAAGATTTGCTTCCATTTTTTCTGAATCTGTAACCATATATGGACTTAAATATCCTCTATCAAACTGCATTCCTTCAACTACATCAAGTTCAGTTCCCATAGATTTTGATTCTTCTACAGTTATAACGCCTTCATTACCTACTTTTTCCATAGCATCAGCTATTAGAGTTCCAATTTCTTCATCGCTTGCTGATATAGCAGCAACTCTAGCTATGTCTTCTTTACCGCTAACTGGTTTAGAATATTTTTTAATTTCTTCAACAGCTTTATCTACAGCCTTTTTTATACCAGTTCTTATTAGCATAGGATTTGCACCAGCTGTAACATTTTTAAGGCCCTCTCTAATTATAGCTTGAGCAAGTAGTGTAGCCGTAGTAGTTCCATCACCCGCTACATCATTTGTCTTTGTAGCAACTTCTTTAACAAGCTGAGCTCCCATATTTTCATAAGCATCTTCTAATTCTATTTCTCTTGCTATAGTAACACCATCATTTGTAATGAGTGGCGATCCGAATTTTTTATCTAAAATAACATTTCTTCCTTTTGGTCCTAGTGTAATCTTAACTGTATCTGCAAGCTTATCTACACCTCTTTGCATAGCTCTTCTTGCATCTTCTCCAAACAATATACTTTTAGCCATTTTAAAACCTCCTATACTTTAAAAATTATTTTTCTATTACAGCTAATAATTCCTCTTGTTTTAATATGATATACTCAGTACCATCATATTTTATTTCGCTTCCTGAATATTTAGCGAATAACACTACATCTCCTACTTTAACTTCCATTTTGATTAAATTTCCATCCTCGACTTTTCCTGGTCCTACTGCAACTACCTCAGCCTCTTGTGGTTTTTCCTTTGATGCTCCTGCTAAAAGAATTCCACTTTTTGTAGTTTCTTCAGCTTCTAACCTTTTAATTAATACTCTATCACTAAGTGGTCTAATATTCATTTAAACCCCTCCTTATATTATTTTGTTAGCACTCAACACATTTGAGTGCTAATATCTAATTACCATCTTAATTTATAGTGGTGATAATATCAAATTCGTCTACTCCATATATTATACCATTTATAGCCAAAATGACAAACTATTCTCATTTATCACAGCATTCTATAGTTTTACTCCTATTTGCATTGATTTTTATAATTTTAAGATTTTTATGAATATTTCGAATTGTTAATTTATTTGTTTTTAGTTTTAAAAGCATTGAATAAAATTGAATTTATTGATAAAATCACTAAATGGAGGTGATTTTATGAACATTATAAGCAGATATTTTAATTTTTTACTAAAAGCTTTTTTTATTATGTGTTTCACCTTTTCTTTTATAGTTTTAATTGTAAATTTCACTATGCTTTTCAGGCCCTTATATTATGCAGATATTGATATTTTAAATATTGAAGAGTCTTCAAATTTAAGTAAAGTGGATCTAAAGGCTAATTATGACTATGTGATTACATATTTATCGCAAAATAAAAATGAAGAATTCAATCTTCCAACACTACCTTCATCTGTTAATGGGCAAACTCATTTTAAAGAAGTTAAAATAATATTTGATAACCTTAAGGTAATGCTGTTACTGACAATGCTAGTAAGTATTATAGGTATAGTTATAAACAAGAAGAGGAAAAAATTCAAATACTTATTAACAAGTTCCTTAGTCCTAATAACCATACCAATAATATTACTTATTCCCTTTATAATTAATTTCGATAAAAGTTTTACCACTTTTCATCATATTTTCTTCAATAATGATTATTGGCTATTTGATATTGAACTTGACCCAATAATAACAATCCTTCCACAAGAGTTTTTCTTCCACTGCGCTATATTAATACTTATGTTAATTATTATTACCAGCCTAATCCTAAGATACATATATAGGATGTCTCTAAAAAACGACTAGTAATTATACTAGTCTATTTTTTATTTCCAATCATGCTTTTAATTATAGTATTACCTTTATAAATTCCTACAATAGACAAAATCCCCGTAATTACTCCTATAATTATTAAAGTTGTAGTATCCCAAGCATATATTCTTTGCCCAAAAAAGGATGAAATAAAAATCCCAGGAATTCTACCAAGAGTAGAATATATAATAAAATCCTTAAAAGAAATATTTGATACTCCACATATATATGCTAGAGCATCTTTAGGCATTCCAGGAATTAAATAAAAAATTAATACAACACTTTTTTTACTCCCCGCATTTAATATTTTTTTGAAAAATTTTACTTTCTTGTTTACTAATAATTTGTCTACAAAAGGTTTCCCATAGCTATTACAAATAGAATAGATGATTAAACTTCCCAAAGTGATACCTATTAAAGATAATATAGCGCCTATAAAAGTTCCAAAAATATATCCTCCAGCAATTTGTATAAATTCACCCGGAATAAAGAAAATAACTACTTGTATCACATGCATAAGAATGAAAACTAAAATACTGAAATTCCCATAAGAAAGAATAACTTCTTTTAATAGATTAGGATTTTTTATTATATATGAATATCTAAAATAATATTCATAACCAATATATATAAAAATCAATAACATTACTGAAAGCATTATATAATGTTTGTTCTCTGATGCCTTATTTCTAATAGAATTCCATATACTTTTCATCCTTTTCATCCTTTTCATTCTTTAGATTCATTTGTTATTGAGTCGATTTTAATATTGTTTTCCCTTGCATAATAAAATAAATACTGTTGTGCAAATCCTGATGCGCCTTCAAATTTATCCCTAGCAAAAATTCTTATTTTAGGTAATGACACATCTGGTGCTAAATAAAAATATTGCATCGCTCTCTTTACCCATACATCCACTGGGAAAGCTGAATATTTTTGCATAGAAAATAACATAATACAATCAGAAACCTTTGGGCCAATACCGTTAAGCTTTTGCAAATGTTCGTGACAAATATCATCTTCCTGAGACTTAATAAATTCCAAATCTGCTTCACCAGTATATACACTATGTACTGTATTTTTTACATATTTAGACCTAAACCCCAGCCCACAACTCTTTACATCCTCTATAGACGCTCCCTCTAAATCAGAAAGCTTTGGAAATGCATAATAAGTTTCACCTTTATATTCTATGGCCTCCCCCCATTTTTTACTCAAATTCTCAATGGCTCTTTTTATCATAGGGATTCTATTATTTGAAGAGATTATAAATGATATCGTAAGTTCAAAAGGTTCCTGCTGAAGTATTCTAATCCCATGTCCAAAAGCGACAGATTTTTTAAGAAGAGGATCCTTCTCGAATTTCTCCTTCATATCCATATAATCTCTTTTAAGATCAAAATAATCACACCAAATATTATTAAATTCTTCTTCATCTATATTGTATATTTTTACATCAGAATTATTCTTCTCTACTTCTATTACCTTACCATATGCCACTCCGATATAGTTCCCACTAATTTGTTTATTCCATCTAAAACATTGCCCACACTCAAATATGTGATCTAGTTCAAAGTTCTCTACGCCTTTTATAACAACGCCTTCATCAAATGATTCAATATTTTTATAATCCATAATTCTTCCCTTCACACAATTAATTATTAACTTTTAATTCTCTTATCACAATTTCATCTAATATGCTAGCAGCGGTTTCTATCATTATCCTACAACCAGTATCCTCTTTTTTATAGTTTGCTTTAAGCATAGCACAATTATTCGTATTTAACGCGGCTTCAAATTTTTTAAAAAATTCTTGACACAGTTTTTTTACTCTTTCACCTTCATGTGCTCGCTCACAAGTAAATAATATACCTATAACTGCAAGTGAACCTGTTATTGCTCCACATACACTTTCAACACCCATTCCACCGCCAAAGGATGCCATAGTTTTAAATGTTTCGCTTTTCAAATTCATACTAAATTCATCATTGGCTGCGTAAATCATTACTTCAGAACAACTTAAATCATATTCCTGAGTATAGTATTTATTTATTTTATCTAATAACATGCTAGTACCTCCTACTATTTAATTTTAGTATATCAAAATAATTCAGAATAGTCATTAACTTTCCCTTACTGTCTTATTAAAAACAACTCCATAAACGCTAGTTTATGGAGCTTCTAAAATAATCTTTATTATTATATTAACATTTCATTTATAGCTTTAGCAGCTTTTTTGCCTGCTTCCATAGCTAGTATAACAGTAGCTGCTCCTGAGACCGCATCTCCACCGGCATATACGTTAACTTTAGACGTTAAACCAGTCTCATCATCTGCTACTATACATTTCCATTTGTTAGTTACGAGTCCCTCTGTTGTTGATGCAATTAATGGATTTGGCGATGTGCCTAAAGACATTACAACTGTATCTACATCCATTGTAAATTCTGAACCTTTAATTTCCATTGGTCTTCTTCTGCCTGAGGCATCAGGCTCGCCAAGCTCCATTTTTATGCACTTCATTCCTATAACATTTCCTTCTGCGTCCCCTAGGATTTCAACTGGGTTCACAAGTAAATCCATTATAACTCCTTCTTCTTTTGCATGATGAACTTCTTCAGCTCTAGCTGGAAGTTCTGATTCAGATCTTCTGTATACTATGTGCCCCTCTGAGCCTAATCTTACTGCAGTTCTTACAGCATCCATAGCAACATTACCTCCACCTACAACCGCAACCTTTGTTCCTACCCTTATAGGCGTCTTATAACCCTCTTTATATGCTTTCATCAAATTATTTCTAGTTAAAAGTTCATTGGCAGAGAATACTCCATTTAAATTTTCTCCAGGTATACCCATAAATATTGGAAGGCCTGCCCCTGATCCAATAAATACTGCATCAAAACCTTCATCTTCCATAAGCTCATTTATAGTTACAGTTCGTCCCACTATAACATTTCTTTCTATTTTAACGCCTAATTTTACAACGTTTTCAATTTCATAACTTACAACTGTATCCTTTGGTAATCTAAAAGCTGGAATCCCATATACTAAAACTCCACCAGATTCATGAAGTGCTTCAAAAATAGTCACGTCATATCCAGCTTTAGCGAGTTCACCTGCACAAGTAAGTCCAGCAGGACCACTTCCGATTACAGCTACCTTCTTACCATTTTTAGGTTTTGTTTCTGAAAGATCAACCTTATTCTCTCTAGAATAATCTCCTACGAATCTTTCAAGTTTACCTATGGCAACAGATTCTCCCTTTATTCCTAATATACATTTGCTTTCACATTGAGTTTCTTGTGGACAAACTCTTCCACAAACAGCAGGTAATGCACTATATTTTGCTATTACTTTAACTGCCTCATCAAATTCTCTATTTTTAACATGCTGAATAAACCCAGGAATATCTATTGCTACAGGACATTTACCAACACAGAGTGGTTTCTTACAGTTTAAGCATCTTGTAGCTTCTTCAACCGCCTCATCTACTGTGTATCCTAAACATACTTCTTCGAAATTAGTTGCTCTTATTTTAGGATCTTGTTCTGATATTTTCGTTTGCTTCATTTTACTCATTATTTAGTACCTCCTAATCCACAGCCTGGTTTTATTCCTTCGTTTTCAGAGACTTCTTCTTTTTTATATATTTTTTGTCTTCTCATTGCTTCCTCAAAATTAACCTTGTGCCCGTCAAATTCTGGACCATCAACACATGCAAATTTAGTTTCACCATCTACAGTAATTCTACAAGCTCCACACATTCCTGTTCCATCTACCATAACAGGATTCATGCTCACTATTGTTGTTATCCCAAGTTCTTCAGTTAATTTACAGACAAATTTCATCATTATCATTGGTCCAATAGCAATTACTAAATCGTATTTTTTGTCTTCAATTTGAACTAGTTCTTTTAATTTATTTGTAACAAGTCCCTTATATCCATAAGAACCATCGTCAGTACATGGATAAACTGTCCCTGCTACGCTCTTCATTTCATCTTCTAAAATTATATAATCTTTAGCCTTTGCGCCTATTATTACATCTGCCTTAACCCCTTGCTCACTTAACCATTTAACTTGAGGATATACTGGGGCTGTTCCAAGTCCACCAGCTATAAAAATAATTTTCTTATTCTTTAGCTCTTCAATACTTTCGCTCATTAATTCTGATGCTTGCCCAAGTGGTCCTACAAAATCTAAAAACGAGTCACCAACTTCATAGTTTTCCATTTCTTTTGTTGAACAACCTATTGTTTGGATTACTATAGTAACCGTTCCTCTTAAAACATCATAATCACAAATTGTTAAGGGTACTCTTTCACCTTTTTCATCCATTTTTACAATTACAAACTGACCTGGTTTTGCGGATTTAGCTACTCTTGGCGCCTCAATGTCCATTAAAAATATTTGAGGTGCTAATGCTCTTTTTTCTATAATTTTATACATTTTTTACCCTCCATGTTCTTCTATATTTTTGTCTATTTTATCTAATACATTAAACGTTTAATTATTATAATATGTATAATTATTATTATACTTTCATTTTACCACAAAGAGATAGTATCTAGTCGGATTATTTTTTATTATTACATTGTTAACGATATATCATTCACAATGTAAAGTCAACCTATAAGATTAAAATCTCTAAGTATAATCTTATAAGAAATAAAAAGCATTATAACTCTTTATACGTTATAATGCTTTCTACATTTATCGACTGATTGAATGTATTCTTTTAATAAATAAATATTCCCCTTTTAGTTTTTCTTCCTAAGAAACCGCCTCTAACATACTTTCTTAAAAGGCTATGAGCCCTGTACTTAGAGTCTCCAGTTTCCTTATATAAAACATCCATTATAGCAAGACATACATCTAATCCTATGAGGTCTCCCAGCGCTAATGGTCCCATAGGTTGATTAGCTCCTAGCATCATTGCTTTATCGATATCCTCTTTCGACGCTATACCTTCAGCAAGTATTCCCACTGCTTCATTTATCATTGGTACTAATATTCTATTTACTACGAAACCTGGAGCCTCTTCAACCTCTACAGGGTCCTTACCCATAGCAACTGAAATTTCTTTAACTTTATCAAAAGTTTCCTGTGAAGTAGCCATTCCTTTAATTATTTCTACAAGCTTCATCACTGGGGCTGGATTGAAAAAATGCATTCCTATAACCTTTCCTGGTCTATTTGTAGCAGCTCCTACTTCCGTTATGGAAAGTGAAGATGTATTTGATGATAAAATAGTTTCTGGTTTACAAACAGCATCTAGCTCTTTAAAAATCTGTTTCTTAATTTCCATATTTTCGACAGCAGCTTCAACTACTAAGTCACAATCTTCTGCTAAATTCATATCAATAGTTCCTGTAATTCTTGAAAGTACCTCTTCCATATGTTCTTCTGTAATTCTTCCTGTGCCAACTAATCTTTCTAGATTCTTTTTGATTCCAGTAAGTCCTTTATCTACAAATTCATCTTTAATGTCTCTTAATACTACTTCGTATCCCTTAGATGCAAATGTTTGTGCGATACCCGCCCCCATAGTTCCAGCTCCAAGTACAAATATTTTTTTCAAAATAACCCGCTCCTTAAATTTTATTATAGATTTAATGTAATAAAAAAACTTACTCTATTGCTAAATTCTAGCACTAGAGTAAGTTCAATTCAATTAAAAAATTTTTTAATAATTATATTTTCTTTAATGCAGTAACCTGAGCGATAAGTTCTGGAAGAACTTTTGAATAATCTCCAGCTATTGCAAGGTCTGCAACTTTCATTATAGGTGCCGACGCATCTTTGTTTATAGCTATTATATAATCAGATTCTTGCATTCCAGCTAAATGCTGAATTGCTCCAGAAATACCGCAAGCTATGTATACATTTGGTCTAACTGTTTTTCCTGTTTGACCTACTTGAAGTGATTTGTCTACCCAGCCATTTTCAACTGCGGCTCTCGATCCTCCAACAACTCCACCAAGGGTAGTTGCAAGCTCCTCAAGTACTACAAAGTTTTCTTTAGCTCCAACTCCACGACCACCAGATACTATTATGTTAGCGTCTGCTATATCTGCTAAAACTTCAGCAACTTTTACAACTTCTAAACTTTTTGTTCTGATATCGTCTTCTGTTAGGTTCACAGTAACTTTTTCAATATTGCAACTTCTATTAGTATCTCTAGTTAATTTTTCAAAAACTCCTGGTCTTACAGTAGCCATTTGCGGTCTATGATCTCCGCAAACTATTGTAGCCATTATATTTCCTCCAAATGCTGGTCTTGTCATTAGTAAATTATTGTTGTTTTCCATATCTACATCTAATGAAGTACAATCAGCAACAAGTCCTGTTGCAAGTCTTGCTGATATTCTAGGACCTAAATCTCTTCCTAGGTAAGTAGCTCCTACGAATATTACTTCAGGCTTTCTCTCGTTTGCAAGTTCACATATAACTTTTGTATATGCATCAGTTGTAAAGTGATTTAATAATGGATGCTCAGCAACTATTATTTTATCAGCACCATGTGCTGCTAGCTCTGAAACCATATGGTCTGTTTTATCACCAAGAAGCACTGCTGTTAATTTTTCTCCTAATTTATCTGCTATTCTTCTTCCCTCGCCTAAAAGTTGTAATGCAATTTTTTGAAGTTCTCCGTCTCTTTGCTCAGCAAAGACCCATACTCCTTTGTAATCTTCTAAATTCATTGCTTAATCCCTCCTAATCTTAAATAAAGTGCTTTTCTTTTAGTTTTGAAACCACAAACTGTGCAGCTTCTTTAGGTGGCAATTGTACTAATTCTCCATTTCCTTTAGGTTCTTTAGTCATAGACTTTTTAACCTTTGTTGGAGAACCTTTTAATCCAAGAACCTCTTTATCGGCTCCAATATAATCTGCATTCCAAACTTTAACCTCTTTATTTTGATACATTTCAAAAATATTTTTTATATTCATATATCTTGGCTCATTTAATTCTTTTATAGCTGTTAATAGAACTGGGGTCTTAACTTCCATATCTTCATATCCGTCTTCCCAAGCTCTTCTAACTTTTAATCCACCTTTAATTATATCAACATTTTCAACGTATGTTATTTGTGGAATATCTAAGAGTTCTGCCATTTCAGGCCCAACTTGCGCTGTATCTCCATCTATAGCTTGTCTTCCTGCAAAAATCACATCGTAACCTATTTTTTTTATGGTTGCTACTAGTGTATGAGATGTAGCTAATGTATCCGACCCTGCAAAAGCTCTGTCAGATACTAGTACCGCTTCATCAGCTCCCATAGCTAGTGCTTCTCTTAAAGCCTTTTCTGCTTGTGGAGGTCCCATGGTTATTACTGTTACATGCGCACCATGGTTATCTTTGAGACTTATTGCTTCTTCCAAAGCATTTTTATCATCTGGATTCATAATTGATGGAACTCCTTCTCTTATGAGTGTCCCTGTAACTTGATCTATTTTAACTTCATTTGTATCTGGAACTTGTTTTATACATACAACTATATTCATTCCTTAATACCTCCTACTTTAATAAGTTTGCAGCAATAACCATCTTTTGAACTTGTGAAGTTCCTTCATAAATTTCAGTTATCTTAGCATCTCTCATCATTCTTTCTATTGGGTAATCTTTCGTATATCCATATCCTCCGAAGATTTGAACTGCTTTAGTTGTAACTTCCATAGCTGTTTCTGAAGCAAATAATTTTGCTCTAGCAGCTTCTACGCTATATGGTAAACCATTATCCTTGTTCCATGCTGCCTTATAAACTAACATCTTAGTGGCTTCTACTTTAACATCAAGTTCTGCCATCATCCATTGTAATCCTTGAAATGCTGAAAGTGGTTTCCCAAATTGCTTTCTTTCTTTCATATATTTAGCTGCGGCTTCTAAAGCTCCTTCAGCAATTCCTAGAGCTTGAGCTGCTATACCAATTCTTCCTCCATCAAGAGTTTTCATTGCTATACCAAATCCCTTACCTTCTTTTCCAAGTAAGTTCTCTTTTGGAACTATGCAGTTAGTAAATACAAGTTCAGTAGTTGCTGATGCTCTTATTCCTAATTTATCTTCATGTTTACCAATTGAAAATCCTTCAAAATCTTTTTCAACTATGAAAGCTGAGATGCCTCTTGTTCCTTTGCTCTTGTCCGTCATAGCAGCGACTATATACGTATCAGCCTCTCCACCATTAGTTATGAATATCTTAGAACCATTTAGTATGTAATTATCTCCTTCTAAAATGGCTGTAGTTTGTTGCTCAGACGCATCTGTTCCTGCATT
Source organism: Clostridium sp. (assembly GCF_051278035.1). Taxonomy (GTDB): domain Bacteria; phylum Bacillota; class Clostridia; order Clostridiales; family Clostridiaceae; genus Clostridium_AD. The sequence goes on along the minus strand of NZ_JBNMNU010000023.1, from coordinate 2,787 downwards.
AGGTTCAGTTAACCCAAAGGCACCTAATTTTTCGCCTTTTGCAAGTGGAACTAAATATTTCATCTTTTGCTCTTCTGTTCCAAACATATCTAGTGGGCCTATACATAGTGAAGTATGCGCTGAAAGAATAACCCCAGTAGTTCCACATGCTTTTGATAATTCCTCAACGGCTATAGCATAGGACAGAATGTCTCCACCTGCTCCACCATATTTAGTTGCAATTGGTATGCCCATCATATTGTATCTAGCCATTTTCTCTACAGTTTCTCTAGGAAATCTTTCTGATATATCTATTTCAGCAGCTAGTGGTTCAACTTCGTTTATTGCAAATTCTCTTACCATTTGTCTTACAAATTCTTGTTCTTTTGTCAATGCAAAATTCATTAATCTTCCTCCTCACTATTATCTATGACAAGTAGCAATTATTAATTGGTGCTTGTCTATTTTTCAAACAAATAATTATTATTACTTGTTTTTAAAGCATCTTTCTGTTTTTTCTATGAATCCTGTCATTCCATTCTTTTGATCCTCGGTAGAGAAACACTCTCCAAAAACTTCAGATTCGCAATTTAAAGCTGTATCTATATCCATCTGCATACCTCTATTTATAGCCATCTTACATAACTTAACAGCTATAGGTGCATTGTCAGCAATTCTTATAGCTAATAATTTTACTTCTTCAATTAATTTTTCAGGTTCTACTATTTTATTTACAAGTCCTATTCTTAAAGCTTCTTCTGCATCAATCATATCACCAGTAAATATTAATTGTTTAGCCATACCTGTGCCTACAAGTCTAGCTAATCTTTGAGTGCCTCCAAAACCAGGCATTACCCCAAGTGTTACCTCCGGTTGAGCAAATTTAGCTTTTGACGATGCAATTCTAATATCACAAGCCATAGAAAGCTCACATCCCCCGCCTAATGCAAAACCGTTTACAGCTGCTATTACAGTCTTTTCTAATGTTTCTAGCTTCCTGAAAATTTTACTCCCCAAATGACTAAATTTTCTAGCTGCCATCCCATCAAAATCTTTTAGTTCTGTAACATCAGCCCCCGCAACAAAAGCTCTTCCACTTCCTGTTAAAATCACTACGTATATCTCGTCATCCATAGCAATTTCGTCAATTACATGTTCTAACTCCTTTAACGTCTCTATATTTAATGCATTTAATGCTTTTGGTCTACTAACTGTAACCGTAACAACTCTATCTTCCTTTTGAAGTAGAATATTTTTGTATTTCAAAATATTTCACTCCCTAAAATTTATTAACCTTTTGTTAATAATATAACAAATAGACTCAAAAATAATTGAAGCTACCAACTTCAATTACATTATATATCTTTATATTAATTATTTCAAGGTAAATCATAATTTCCTTTTATTGAATCAAGTCTTTTAATTTTTTAAAAAAATAAATAAATTAATTTTGTGGATATGTCCTGTCATTCATTAAACAGCTAAGAGTTAACAAACTCTCACTTAAATGAACATTCTCCACAATCATTTCATCTGGCACCTCTAAATCAACAGGTGCAAAATTCCATATACCTTTAACCCCATTCGCTACCATAAGATCAGCAACTGATTGTGCACTATTTCTCGACACACAAATTACACCAATATCTATCGGTGTATTTTTAAGAAAACATGCTAACTCATCTATGTCTATTACTTCAACATCTCTGATTCTGAGTCCTATAAGCTTTGGATTAATATCAAAAATCCCCTCTAAGTTAAAAGCTAACTTTTCAAAGTTAGTATAATTGGCAATCGCTTGACCAATATTACCTGCACCTATTATTACCATTTTATACTCTCTTGATAGACCTAATATTCCGCTGATTTCATTTAATAATTCCTTAACATTATACCCATATCCTTGCTGCCCAAAATCTCCAAAGCAGTTCAGATCTTGTCTAATTTGTGATGCTGTAAATCCAATTTTCTCTCCTAATTCTTTCGAGGAAATCCTATCCACATCATTTTTTAAAAGTTCTCTTAAATATCTATGATATTTAGGTAATCTTCTAATTACTGCCATCGATATATTCTTTTTTCTTTCCACAGTTAACATCCCTCCGTCAATATCATAAAACACATATAACATATCTTAACACACTATTATAAATTAACACTACTTTTTTATTTCAAATTTAATACTTTTTATTATATTCTCAACGTTTCATCGTAGTTCTATACTCGTTAGAAAGAAATAAATACTATTTATATTTGTCTTTTACTACAAAAGAGCCGATATAAATAGTACAATAATATAGTAACTCATTTAAATCGTTCAAAATTATGCTACTTTTTATAAGTTTTAAACTACAATGCACGAAAGGGGAAACTAATGATAGTTCTAAGTTGCAAAAATATTCACAAAAGTTATGGCATAGATGTTATTTTAGATAGGATAACTTTTGGTATAAATGAAGGTGAAAAAGTTGGTTTTATTGGAGCTAATGGAGCAGGTAAATCCACACTTTTTAAAATACTCACATCACAACTTGATTATGATAATGGAGAGCTATTTATAGATAAAAATAAAAAAGTTGGTTATCTATCTCAAGATTTATCACTTGATTCAAGTAATACTATATATGAAGAAACGCTTTTAGTATTCGAAGGATTAATCGCCTTAGAAAAAAGTCTTAAAGGTTTCGAAACAAGAATGAAAGAACCTTATGATCCTTCAAGAGAAGAATATCATAATAAAATAATAAAAGAATATACATTAACCTCTGAGCTTTACAATAATCGTGGAGGATACACATATAAATCTGA
>NZ_JBNMNU010000022.1:0-33793 GCF_051278035.1 Clostridium sp. | reverse complement strand
ATAGAGGATTTACTGCAAATTAAAGTGTCCTCTAACAATTATTCTTATACTGAGTGAGTCTACAATATGAGGTCGCCAAAAGGGGGATACGTCATCCTAGTAAAATCCAGGAGGGAGTTACGAAAAAGGACTTGGATTAAACAATTGTGGAGTCACATTGTTTGATAAAGAGGGAGCGGAAGTTATATTAAAAATAACAAAAGCATGGGCTGATTTATTTTCAAATGATCCATCTACTTTAAACCTTACTGCCCCATATAGCTGGAACGCAGCTTATGGTGTAACACATGGCAATTATGCAAGAATTGATATAAATCGAGATGAACTTGTTAAGAAATTTAGAAAGCTACAATTATTTTCAGAAAAAGTTATATCTAACAAATATTTTATACTTCATCATGGTATGTAAATATCATAATATTTTCGTAGCTATAGACAATTTACCTAAATATTGAATAATTAGTCTGTAGTAAAAGATATATGGATTAACTGAAGCTGAAATGCATAAAACAGCAATGCAATTAACAAATAAATTTTCATATATGTAAAAATATAATATTTAATGATGTTATTTGATTAATTTACTATTTTTAAACTAACGTTAAGTATAGTGTACAGATACTTAATACCTTTATTTGTAAAGGTCAATGTTCAAATAAAAGATATAATGAAATTATAAGAGGAGTGAAATTATTTATGGACGGTATTATATTATTAGTGATATTATTACCTTTTCTTTCTCTAATTTCTATGATATTTATGATTATACACAAGTTAAAGCTGCCCTATATGAAAATATTGGGACCTTTTATTGATACAAAATCTATAACCATTATAGCTGCATTGGTTTGTATATGTTCTGGTGGTGTTGCTTTTTTACTAAATCAAAATACCACTTCTTTAACTTTAATTGTAATTTTAGGTATGGGTTTACTTGTTTCGCTTGGAATTTGTTTAATAATCTTAAATAAAATAGGGATGGCTGAATAGCAAGCTATGCAAAGAAGTAAAGTATTATCAAGTAGTTATGAAAATTTTAAATAAGAATAGAGAGGCAGGAATAAAATGAAATTATTAGAAATATTTTATCCATTAGCCGGAATAGTGTATTTAATATATTCCGTTTTGTGTAGAAATAAAGTTACTTATTTTAGTAGAGCATACTATCGAACAAGCGAAATGAAATTCATAAAATTAAATGAATTTTTAGGGTTACAATTAAAATTTTCAATATTCAAATCGATATATCTTATTTTATACGGAATATTAATGATTAGATTTAATCTTAATAATGTATTTTTTATAGCGGGATTACTTCCATTCCATTTAATAGATTTAGTACTAATAATAAGAAGTAGAAACATGGGATATATAGATTATAAAATTGGTGAAACCTATAAATAATATATAAACATCAAAATGATAAAAAGGGGAGTGTACTATGAATAATATAAAACAGCAACGTGAATGGATGAAATCATATTTTGTAGAGGCAGAGGGTATAAAAACAGACCAACAACTAAACTTACCGCAACCACCCTTACAAAAACCTTATGATGAAAATAGCGAGAAAATTGACTTGCCTGATGTGAATGAAAGCATATTAACAAAGATAAATATATTTGATATTTTTAAGGAGAGGGTAAGCCACCGTAGTTTTAGTAGTGAATGTATTAGTTTAGCAGAATTATCCTTCTTACTTTGGTCAACGCAAGGAGTGAAAATGATAAGGGGAGATAATTATGCAACTATAAGGCCAGTTCCTTCTGCTGGGGCAAGACATCCTTTTGAAACCTACATAGTTGTAAACAAAGTTTACGGTTTAAAAAGTGGAGTATATCGTTATCTGCCTCTAACGCACCAATTACTTTATATTTTTGAAGTTGTAAATACGGAAAAAAGGCTATCCGATTTAACGCTCGGACAAAAATTCGCTGGAAAAAGTGCTGTCACTTTTATATGGAGTGTAATCCCGTATAGGGGAGAGTGGAGATATAATATGGTTGCTCATAAACCTATGCTTTTAGATGCCGGCCATGTATGCCAAAACCTCTATCTTGCTTGTGGAGCTATAGATTGTGGAACATGTGCAATAGCAGCTTATGATCAGAAGGGATTTGATAAATTTTTAAATCTTGACGGAGAAAATGAATTTGTGATTTATTTAGCACCAGTAGGGAAAATTACTTCTCACACATAAAACAAATTAAAGTATATTAATCAAGTGATAATCATCACTATAGAATACTTGAAGGGGATGCGCATAATGCTTATAATTAGTGCCATTATTACCTTGATTATAACTGGAATAATTGGCTATTTATCAAAATCAAGAGTTAAAACATCTAAAGATTTTATATCAGGTGGAAGTAAACTTGGAGCCATTGGTGTCACAAGTATGCTTATGGGTTCTATAATAGGTGGAGCAGGTACTGTAGGAACTGCTCAAATGGCTTATAATAGGGGTATTGGAGCAATGTGGTTTATATTTGGACTTTCTATAGCAAGTATACTACTAGGATTATTTTATTCAACGCAGGTAAACAAGAAATCTATAGAAACAATCCCACAGATAATAGGAAATGCATATGGTAAAAAAGCAAGAACAATATCTAGTATTTTATTATCAATAGGGATGTTTATTCATATTAATGGCCAGGTTATAGCCTGTACTGCTTTATTTACCGTAGTGTTTGGTATGAGTATTATTAAAACTGTAGTAATAGTTGTGTGTCTGCTTGTAGCATATGTTGTATTTGGCGGCTTTTGGGGAAGTACAATGGTAGGTGCGGTAAAAACAATCCTTCTATATGGAACAAGTATTATATGTGGTATATTATTAATATTTAAGTTCAATGGAATTAGAGAGATAACCTCTATTCTTCCACAAGAACCATGGTTCAACTTATTTAGTGGATGAATCTCATCTGATATAGCTTCGGGAATATCTACAATAGTTGGGGTATTATCCACTCAAACTTATTTTCAGGCTATAATGGCAGGAAAAAATTCTAAAATATCAAGAAGAAGTGCTTTTTTTGTAGCGTTTTTAATTCTTCCGGTAGGTATCGTATGTACAATGATTGGTATGTATATGAGAATTCATCATCCTGGTATTTTACCAAGTGAAGCATTTCCTTTGTTTCTTATGAATTATTTAAATCCAGTTCTAGGGGGAGTGTGTATAGCAACTGTACTAATTTCATCTATAGCAACAGGAGCAGGCCTTACTTTAGGAATTGCAACTATGTTTGTTAGAGAAATTTATATCCACTGTATTAATAAAAAAGCGGGAGATAAAAAGCAACTTTATATCTTAAGACGAACTATAATTTCCATTGGATTTATGTCTTTAATAATAGTAATAAATAATAAAGATTCAATGATACTTAATTGGGGGTTCCTTTCAATGATTTTTAGAGCTACACCTATTTTTATTCCAGTTATTGTAGCCTTGTTTTTTAGAAGTAGGGTATCAATGCAAGCGGGTATATATTCTATAATTGCAGGGCCACTTGCTAGTTTAATATGGATTTTATTGGGCTTTGAAAAATTAAATTCAATATATATAGGATTAACGATTAACGCTTTTGTACTTTTTGGAATGAGCAAATTTTATAAAACTAAAAGTGGAGATGTTAATGTGGTCTGATTCAAATAATATTTGAAATAGAAAGGGGCTTAAAATGGAACCTTTTACAGAAAGAGTAGTAGAAATTATAAAAGGCATACCAGAAGGTAAAGTGATGACATACGGTCAAATTGCAGCCTTAGCCGGAAGCCCAAGAGGAGCTAGGCAGGTGGTTAGAATTCTTCATTCATTAAGTGAAAAATATAAACTTCCTTGGCATAGAGTTGTAAATGTAAAAGGAGAGATTGTCATAAAAGATTATGAGTCACATAATTTGCAGAAGATGTTTCTAGAAAGTGAAGGAGTCATATTCACAAGGCACAACACAATAAATCTAAATGAATTTCAATATCATTAACCCGAAAGATTTGTAAACCTTGACTTTTAAATAATAATTGGTTAAAGTAAGTAAAAATACTCCATAATAACCTATGGAGTATTTTTGCTATTAATATTATTAATAAAGAAGATTTAACCTTTTTTATTCCTAAGTATGAAAATAATAATATTGACAGCAGACAATCCTACTAAGATGTATATTGCATTAACCAGGAATGGAACAGATTTAAAAATAAAATATACTAAATTGAAATTTAATAGGCCTAAGAGTCCCCAATTTAGAGCACCCACCAATACAAATATGAACGATAGTTTGTCTATAATACTAAGTTTATACATAATTCCCCCCAAACTTATATAATTGTTCTTTGTATAGATTATATTAGAAATACAATATTTTAGAACTGTTTATTAACTTTTATAAAATATTATATAATGAGATAAAAGTGTATGTTAAATAATATTTTTAAAAACAAATCTAATATACGAATAATTTTATTAATTATAATTATATTGTATGTTATAATGTGAATGAAATTTATTTTATATTTTAAATCGTACGTATGGAGGCTAAATATGAGAAATTCTTATAATACACCATTAAACAGCAGGTATGCATCAAAAGAGATGAGTTACTTATTTTCAGATGATATGAAATTTAAAACTTGGAGAAAACTTTGGGTTGCACTAGCAGAAGGTGAAAAAGAATTAGGAGTTAATATTACGCAAACTCAAATTGATGAACTTAAGTCTTATGTAGATAACGTAAACTATGAAGTAGCTGAAGAAAAAGAAAAAGAAATAAGACATGATGTAATGAGTCATGTATATGCATATGGGGTACAGTGCCCTGCAGCAAAGGGAATTATCCATCTAGGGGCTACTAGCTGTTACGTAGGTGATAACACCGATTTAATAGTGATGAGAGAAGCCATGTTATTAATTAAGAAGAAATTGGTTAACGTAGTTAGTAAGTCTTCTAACTTCGCATTAAAATATAAGGACGTTCCTACTTTGGGGTATACTCATTTACAGCCAGCTCAATTAACTACTGTAGGTAAAAGAGCCACTCTATGGATTCAAGAATTAATAATGGATCTAGAAAATTTAGACTTTGTAATTGATAAGATGAAATTAAGAGGGGTTAAAGGAACAACAGGCACACAGGCTAGTTTTATGAATTTGTTTGATAATGATGAGAAAAAAGTAAAAGACTTAGATAAGTTTGTAGCTAACAAAATGGGTTTTAAAAATACATATCCAGTTACTGGTCAAACTTATTCTAGAAAACTAGACTCTATAATACTAAATACATTATCAGAAATAGCCCAAAGTGCATATAAATTTAGTAATGATTTAAGATTACTTCAAAATATGAAAGAAGTAGAAGAGCCTTTTGAAAAAAGTCAGATTGGATCCTCGGCAATGGCGTATAAAAGAAACCCTATGCGTTCTGAGCGAATTAGTGCACTATCAAGATACATTATAGTAAATTCATTAAATCCAGCTATTACAGCTTCAACACAATGGTTTGAAAGAACATTGGATGATTCAGCTAATAAGAGAATATCCGTAGCTGAAGCTTTCCTAGCACTTGACGGGGTATTAAATCTATATATAAATATAGCGGGAAATATGGTTGTATATGAAAAGGTAATTACTGCTCATGTAAATAATGAACTTCCATTTATGGCTACAGAAAATATTCTTATGGAAGCAGTTAAAAGGGGCGGGGACAGACAAGAACTTCATGAAAGTATTAGAGTCCATTCTATGGCTGCAGCAAAACGAGTTAAAGAAGAAGGCTTAAATAATGATCTTATTGAGAGAATTATTAACGATGATAGCTTTAAAATGTCAAAAGAAGAGATTCTAGCTGTAATTGACCCAGTTAAATTTGTAGGTAGAGCTCCAAGTCAAGTTATAGAATTTATAGAGGAATATATAAATCCTATACTCGAAGCTAACAAAGAAGCTTTAGGCGTGGAAACTTCAATAAACGTATAGACTACCGCTAGTCATAATATAAATTAAAGCTATCAGTAAGGCAAAACTGGTAGCTTTAATTTTAACTTACAGCATTAGAAAAGTATAAAAACATTGTATTAAAACAATATAATTTATTAAATAAAAATAAAACATTAATTATTTTATAAAAAAAGAAGGATTTTGCCTCCCTCTTATCGAATAATAATGTCGTGAAATGTAAGTTTCACGACATTATTATTCGATAAGAGGGAGGTACATATGAAATCTACTATGAATACTATTTACAATAATGAAATACCAAAGTTTATGAGTGATTATTTTAATTATTTAGATACTGTTAGAGGCTGTTCTAGTGCAACTATTGTTGCATACACTGCTGATTTATCACTGTTTCTAAAGTTTCTAAAGTTGCATAAAGGTTTAATACCAGAAACGTCATCACTTAACTTTTCAGATATCCCCATTAATGACCTTACTATAGATATTCTTAAAACTCTTGAACTTCAGGATTTATACGCATTTATCTCCTATCTCTCAAAATATAGAGCCAATGGAAACTATGCTAAAGCAAGGAAAATTGCTGCTATTAAATCCCTCTTTAACTATTTAACTACTAAGGCTAAAGTGCTAACTATGGACCCTACTTTAGATATGGAATCACCTAAACTAGGAAAAAGAAGCCCTGTTTATTTAACTTTAGAAGAAAGTAAGATCCTTCTAAACGCAGCAAACTCAATGGATAAGCACTCTATTCGCGATTATAGTATTATTAGCCTATTTTTGAATTGTGGCCTCAGATTATCAGAGCTTTGTAGTATAAATATATCTGATATGAAAGACGATACATTGTCTATTATTGGTAAGGGCAATAAGCAGCGAACCATTTATTTAAACAAAGCTTCATTAAAGGCAATTTTTAAGTATTTACCTATTAGGAATGAAGGAATAGAAAAAATTCATATTGAAGATAAGGATGCACTTTTTATTAGTGCTAAGCATGGGAGAATTAACAAAAGAACTGTAGAACGAATTGTAAAAAAACATATAGGAAATGCTGGGCTTAATAAAGATAAGTACACTCCGCATAAATTAAGGCATACTTCAGCTACTCTTATGTATAAGCATGGAAATGTTGATATCAGAAGCCTTCAAGAAATTCTGGGTCATGAAAATATAGGTACTACCCAAATATATACTCATGTAGATAGTGATAAATTAAGAACTGCTGTTAAGTCAAATCCCCTATCTGATGAATAATAAAAAGTATATATTACTAAAAATGCAACACTTTCTTGGATGCATTTTGCGTAATATATACTTTTTCACACTCTTTAATACTTTAAAGTATGATTTATTTTTTGTCTCTCATATCTCTTCTATCTTTAAGTATTATAAGACCAGGAAATTCCTCTTTAAGTAGTTCTGAGGTATCTTCATCATTTTCAAGTAGTTCACGTGCGCCGTCTACGTCATCTATATATTCCCAAACCTCATTGTTTTCAGGTATGTAATCATCCTTGTTTAGCTTCGCAGTTTCTTCTTCTTCTTCTGCTTCCAAAAACGCTTCGTAATTTGAAATCTTTGGTAGTTCATCAACTTCATCTTCAACTTTATCGTCTACCACTTCAATATCTTCTATCTCTACATCTATAACATCTTCTAATTCTACAGTCTCTTCAATCTCTTCATGCTCAAAAACTTCATCAATTTTTATTGCTTTAACATCGTAACCTTCTAGTTCTAAACATTTGCCACAATTATCACATTTCTTACTGCGATTTAATTCACAAATATCACATTCTCCACAATTATCACATATTTTCTTTATATTAAAAATACAATTTTTAGACATACAACACCCCGCTCCATTTATTAAAACACAATCATAATAGACCATTATAACAAAGAAGAGTTCAACAATCAAATATTAATGAAAAATGCGAACATAAGTTTGATGTTATTGCATTTATATGGTATAATTCTACTACGAATGAGAGGTGTTTCCAATGGTAACCGAAAAAAAAGATAAGCAAAGTGAAATATATAATTTTATAAAGGATCAAATTCAATTAAAAGGATATCCACCTTCAGTAAGAGAAATATGTGAGGCAGTATCATTAAAATCCACATCCACGGTTCATGGGCATTTAGAAAGGTTAGAAAGAAAAGGATATATTCGTAGGGATCCTACGAAACCTCGTGCAATTGAATTATTAAAGGATTCCGTTATAAGAAAAGAATTAATAGATATCCCTATTATAGGAAAAATAACTGCTGGTCAACCAATTTTAGCAGTTGAAAATGTTGAGGATACATTCACACTTCCTTTAAATTTTACTAGAACCAATAATGAGCTCTTTATACTTAAAGTTTCAGGTAGCAGTATGATTGAAGCTGGAATATTAGATGGAGATTTAGCTATAATTGAGAAGACTAATGTCTCTAGAAATGGAGATATTGTTGTAGCGCTTATTGATAATGAGGCAACTATAAAAAGATTTTTCAAGGAAAAAGGCCATATAAGACTTCAACCTGAAAATTCATCCATGGCCCCTATTATAGTTTCTGACTGTTCAATCTTGGGTGTACTTGCTGGTATTTATAGAAAGTATTAACTCATAGCTTTTAAATATTAGGCTATGTTAGACATTATTGAGGATAAAAGAATATAAAATTGGCTTGTCTATTTTGACAAGCCAATAAACTTTTCCTTAATTATTAAAGTATCGTAAACTTTATACTGTGCGTATTAAATATTTCTATATAATGTGACAATCACTTATCGAAGTGATCACCCCATATATTGGGGTTGATTTCTAAAAGCAAGTTTGCAACATCACTACAATGTTGTTTTTCTGAAATAATACAGCAACATAACTGGTAAAAACCATTAAAATCAATTTCTTGTATATAAGGAATAATTCCTTGAATAATTGTTACCAATAGTAGATTTTCATGTGTGATGTTACAGTTTCTCATCCACTTCATTTTCTCATATTCAAGCATGAATTTAACAATTTCAGGCGGTTTGCCATCACTTATTAGCCTTAGACCTTCTTTATAATATTCGTAAACTATATCTGAATATTTTTCATCATTGAAAAAGTTAGGCAATGGTATAGTACCATAAGTGTAAACTGTTTTAATTATTTCAACTGAAGTAAGAACTATTTCATGTTTTCTTTTTTCAAACATACTACACTCATCATGCTCCATCATAGAAATTTCTCCTTTTTTCATTATGTCTTTATCATCTTTGAAACGCTGTAACGACTTGAACCAATGGAGATAATTCGCCAAAAAATTAGTTGATACTCCGTTAAATTTATCCATCCACTTTTTGTTTTTCCAATACTATGTAAAACGATATATATTACATATCTTATAAGACTTTTGAAAGTGCAATTAGTATTCCTATCTTAGCGTGGTCAAAAGTAAGTCCCCCTTGAAGATATGCTATATAAGGTTCTCTAATTGGTGCATCTGCGGATAGTTCTATAGATGCACCTTGAATAAATGCTCCTGCAGCCATTATAACCTTATCTGTATATCCTGGCATATCCCAAGGTTCACACTCTACAAAAGAGTCAATTGGAGAGCCCGATTGTATTCCCTTACAAAAATTAATTAACTTTTCTTTATCATTAAATTTGATAGCTTGAATTATATCGCTTCTTTTATCATTATATTTAGGAAGAACTTCAAAGCCTGCAAGTTCCATAATTCTAGCACAGAAAATAGCACCCTTCAGAGCTTCCATAGATACGTGCGGTGCTAGGAATAGTCCTTGATATAAAGAGCGCATAACACCAAAAGTAGAACCACACTCCCCTCCTATGCCAGGAGTTGTTAATCTATATGAAGCCAGAACTACATATTTTTCTTTGCCTGCTATATATCCACCAGTAGGTGCAATTCCTCCACCAATATTTTTTATTAGTGAACCAGCAACTAAATCTGCACCGACATCTGTAGGCTCAGTAGCTTCGATAAATTCGCCATAACAATTATCTACAAAACAAATCACCTCTGGATTTATAGCTTTTGCCGACTTAATAATTTCTTCTATTTCAGAAATTAATAATGCTTTTCTCCAGCCATATCCTGTAGATCTTTGAATATGAATTAACTTTATTGACTCATCTTTAAGCAAAGTATTTTTCATTAGCTCGATATCAACTTTAGAGTTATGGTTTAATTCTAATTGTTTATAATTTACACCATAATCCTTTAAAGATCCTATATCTTCCGTAACGTTTATCCCTATTATATTAAGAAGCGTATCGTAGGGTGTTCCGCATACTGACAGCATGGTATCTTTGGGTCTTAAATTACCAAATAAGGCTGCCCCAATTGCATGAGTTCCATTTACGAAATGTGGTCTAACAAGTGCACTCTCAGCGTTGAAAATTCTTGCATATACTTTATCTAGTGAATCACGACCAATATCCCCATAACCGTATCCAGTGGAATTTGTAAAATGAGAGTCACTAATTCTTTCATCCTGTAGTGCAGTCAGAACCTTAAGTTGGTTGAATTCTCTTATTTCGTCAAGCTTTATAAATTCGCTTTGAACATCTTGTATAGCTAACTCATAGAGTCCTAGTATTTCAGAGCTTATTTTGTACTTATTTTGTAGTTGTGTTTTTGTTATATCTAGCATTGCTTCCATGTCTCCTTTTTTATTGTTAGTTTATTATATATACATTTAAAATCACGGGTATAGTAGCTGAAACAATCTATCTAAGTATTTCAACTGCCTTAGTAATAGTAACATATATAATAGAAATGTAGAATAGTTTTATATAGACTTATAACTCGCCTTCTATCTTCTTAACCTCGTAAATAATCTCTTCAACAGTTTCTTCTAATTCCTCACCGACTTTTCTATACTCTATTTCAAATTGCTCATTCTGCTTCTTCATAAAGTACATTAATGCATAATAAGTAGGCTTAAATTTATCCTTCAGTTTAAATTCACTATCGCTAAACAATTTAAATAGTGAGTTATTCTGTTTTTTAGCCATTAGCAGTATGAAATATTTGTTTATAGACTTATTATATTCATCTGTATTATTGCATAATTGTAAAAATAAATCGACCTTTTTTATTGATTCCTCTATTCGATCCTTCCAAAGTAAATTTTCAGCTGAGCTAAATATTGCGTCAATTTCGACCTTATCAATCTTCTTAACTGTTAGTTCTTCCCTATTGCACCAGGTTTCAAGAAAATCTACAAGATATTGTACCTTTTGTTTTTCTTTTTTTCCTCCAAACCTCATTAGATACCATATATTAAAGAACCGTTCTTTAATTTGATACATGTAATTTTTCTTATTTACTGGTATTTTATTTATTATTCCACTTTTTTCTAATTGCTTTAGATGAGCTGATACTTCCTTGCTTTGCATTCTTATTCTATCTGCAATTTCTTTTGTGGTTATTGCATCCCAGCTTAACGCTACAACATCAACAAGTTCTTGTTGCACTGGTGATAAAATATCCATTGTGTGTTTATAAAGAGGTGTTACTCTATCTATTAATATTTCTAGTTCTTTAAAGGCCGCTCCACTGTTTCCAATAAAAGTATTAAAAATTATTAGCATGACTCTCGGCGCACCACCGGTTAGCCTCCTTAAAGCTTCTATTTTCCCACTATTACTTTTAACTACCACATTTGTATTTTTCTCATTAGAAATTTCGCCTAAATTTTCAAAAAACACCACATTTTCTTCAGAACTTAAACCTTTCAATTTTATATGCTTAAAAAAGTCATAAAAGGGTTTATTATAATCGAAGGTAAATTCTAAAACCTCTGACGCTGCCCCTATAATTCGGATTTCAGCAGAAGTTAAGAGGATTTCTCTAAATTTTTGCTGTTCATAAATTTTGAACTTTTTTAATATATCGAATGTATTATCTATTAAAAGTATTAACTTTATATTTTTTTCTTTAAGTTTCTGCTCAAGAAGTTTAAAACATATATCTTCGTAATCCTCTTCCTTCGAATATTTAAGCATTTCATTATAAAGCCCTATAAATTCATCGCTTTCCATTTCAAGCTGCTCAGCAGTTACCTCCCAGAGTTTAAATAGTTTACGAATGCTGTATTGTTCTTCTGGTAGGATAACAGGAATAAGCCTCTCGTTTAATTCACTATCTCTTTTTATTTCAACGTATAATCTCTTTAATAAAGTTGTTTTACCATATCCTCTTTCAGCTTCTATAATATAATGTTGCTCTGGATATTTCATATTAGAATTTTTTATATCTTTAATGATTTTATTGAATTCTTTTTTTCTTATAACAAATCTATCAATTAATTCTTGCTCTGTTAAATTGTTAGGGTTATAAAGACTTAAACTATTAGTTTGCAATTTTTTTACACCACCACATTCTTAATATAGGAGAAGTAAATGTATATATTTTATCCTCCTCATCATTATTTAAATATCCGTCATCTATAAGAGTATCTATAAGATCTTTGTATGTATCAGAAAGATTGTATTGCACAGCTAAATCATGCATTCCATTATAGGTTATCTTCTTAGCTTCGGTTATAGATATTATGTTTAATACTTCTATAACGAACTTATAGTCATTATTTTTGTATACCTTAAGCCTCTCATGCCAACTGCTAAATTTATTATTTTCTTGAATCATACTTTTAATTGCTATATCAACTGAGTTACTATAAATAGCGCATATATTCTCTTCATCATAAATATCTTGAATTTTATCCATAGCAAGTTGAATATAAAAAGGAATTAACCACTTAATTTCATTAATCATATAATTTATAGTATTATCATCCATTGTAAAATCAAGTCCCTTAAGAAGTTCATTTATAAGATTTTTCCCCTCTGTATTACTAAGTGGTGTTACTTTTAATATATCTAGGTCATTTATAAACTTTGAAGAATCCATTCGTCTTGCAATACCCTCGAGGCTTATGGAACCTGTATATATGAATTGGAATTTATTATTTATATCACTATTTTGCCTTAATGCTCTGTTACTTTGAAGAAGCTTAACTGCATATTCGGTACCTTCCTTTTGTTGAATGTTTTCTATTGTTTGAGCAAATTCATCTATCATTATAATTAATTTGTGTCCTTCTAAATCAATAGACTTCATAATCTCTATAAATTTGTCAAAATAATTTAGTTCAATGTTTTTGACAAATTTTACAGTGTCTACGCCAATTTCGTCTACGCTTTTAAAAATATTCTTAGCCAAATCTTTAATTGAATTTATTACTTTATCTCTTTTCTTTATTGAATTAGTATTTAAAATAGCCTTTACAATTTCCTTATAATACTTATTTTCATCGTATACCGATTCAGTAATTACATAAACTACATAAAAGTTATCCTTTGGGTTATCTTCTATAAACCTCATTAATGAGGTTTTTCCAACTCTTCTTGGAGCTGAAATTATAATACTACTATCTGAATCAATTTTTCTCCATAACTTATTTATTAAAATAGGTCTTTTAAAAAAGTTATCCCCTCGTGCAGCTTGCCCTGTTGTAATTTTCATAATTTGCACCTCCATATTCTTTATATTTACAATTATACTTAACAAAAAATATTTTGTCAAGTGTTTTAACAAAATATTTTTTGTCAGTTTTTCTTTATATCTTCTTCTTTTTATAATACTCTACACCCAAGGCGGACGGAAATATTTTGTTATAGGTCGTTTTTGCCACTACACTTTGAGCAAGACCTACTCCAATTATCATTGAATATGATTCATGCTATATAATAATTGTGGTACATTATATGAAAAATATGTACTCAATTGTAAATAGTATAATTACCTCACACAGTTTATTAATTTCGTTTTTAATCGCAAAATTTCACTATCACTTAACCCTATTCGAGAAAAATATTCTTCTACTGAGTTATATTTTTGTAGGAACATGTCCAGAAATTTTTCCATATATTCTGTTTTCGGAGTTATGATATTAATATCAACATTCTTATTGATGTTACAAAACTGTTGCAACATAGAGCCTAAATATGCTTGTGAAATCTGATAATCAGCTAAAATGTCTATCTTGCAAACACCAACTAATAGAAACAGCAATGCTGAAATTACTCCTGTCCTATCTTTCCCCGCTGTACAATGGTAAAGAACACCGCCTTTAGCTTTTGCAAGTACTCTCATGATATTAAGTACAGACTTTTGCTCGTCTACCATTTCAAAGTACGAATCTGGAACAGCTTTAACACTTGCAGGCAAGTAGCCATCGCCATGTGCTTTACAATTATAATATTCAAATTTATTATAACTTTTTAAGGCACAATGTTTACTTTGAACCTCATCATTGCTTCTCAAGTCAACGATTGTTGTTATATTATTGGATAATAATAGATGTATGTCATCATCTGAAACTTGGATTGGCACATCGCTGCGCAGAAACACCTTATATGTGGTTACTTCCCCACAAGCTAGGGTATAACCGCCTAAATCACGTGTGTTAAGAGTCTTACTTAATAAAAATCTACACATATATTCACTTCCTTTATTATACGTTGTTGATAATGCTTTCTTCGCATTTTTCAACAACTATATCTCAATTAGATCTAATTAAATAACTTATGAGCAATCACTTATTTTGTTCTAAATTTCGTATAACGTTGCTAACTCCGACATTCTTGAGCCCTAGCGCGACCGCGCTTGGTGAAAGAATGTGTTTTGTCAGTCTTTTTATGACAAAACGAACGGGAGTTTATGGGATATGTTCTCCGCTTATTTTAATCGATATCTCTTACCCATAAACTTCTTGTTGAATAATAATTCATCAATTTCACTTCTTAAGATAATAAAATTTCATGCGTAATCATAAACTTTCGTAGATTTAAAATATCAGGTAACGTTCCTGAACCTTAGCCCGACGGGCTTGGTGAAGGAATGTGCCTTGGCGTTGGGCTTACTTCTAACCTATATATAGATTATAAGTCATAAATTTACACAATACTACATAAAAATAATTCACTAGCCAAGGCGAACGGCAACATTTTGTTATAGGTCGTTTTAGCCACATCACTTTGAGCAAGACCTACTCCAGTTCCCCTTAAATATGATTTATACTAAATAATGATAGTGCAGCGATCAGTGTTAAAACAAATCCATGATTCTTAAAATATAAATGTCTATAAGAACTGAGAGTATTATAATTAAAATTTCAAATATGCTCAATTCACTTACTCCTACACATTAAAATACAATGTTAGATAAATCGTATTTTTAGGATATATACATCATATATGAAAGTTGCGACTTAAGTAAAATTAAAAATTATGCTAATGACAATAAAATTCTAAAACATTTTTTTAAAATTTTTCTGTTCTTTGTTTCCGTCATATCCACAAGATGTATAAAATGCGTGTGCTCCAATTCTTGTTGCTCCTGACACCAGTCGTACACCACAAGCACCTGTACCCTTTGCCCATTTCTCAACTTCATTCAAAAGCATTTTTCCGATACCGTTTTTTCTAAAATGAGATGAAACGGCAATACCCATAATATTTTTCAAATATGGTGCATATAGCAACTCATAATTGCTTGCGTGAATATAACCTACTACTTTATCTCCAACTACGGCTACATATATTTTATGGTTACTATCATTTAGTAATTGTTTTAATTGCTTTTTTGTATCTTCAGCAGGATATTCATAACCCATTTCATTCTTATTAAGTAAAACTATGTCCGTATAGTCCTGCGTTTTACATTCTCTAATAACAATTTTCAAATTAACACCCCCACGGTACCATAAATAATATTTACTTCGTGATAAACTACGAGTTTGACATGTACCTACGCCCTTACTGCTCAATTATACTTTAATTTTTTAGACTGCCCATTATAGACATAACCAGTCCAATTTATCTGATTTCTTAAGTAATTCTTTCAGTTTTTTACGACGAACTTTATGAAAATGGTGAAATGATTTATTCTATTTGAATTTTTTCTTAAGGCTCTCTATGTCTTCTTTGTTATCAATCCATTCTTCAGAATACCCACATTCACAGCACAGATATCTTGTTACCTTTACTCCATTAAAACCTGAAATTCCCCACGTAATATTGTTACCAGAACCAAATGCTCCAAATTTACCTGGTATTTTTATAATATTCCTTGAATTACATTTAGAACATGTTTTTGTGTTTTTCATATTACACCTCTTTTTATATTTGTTAATTAATTGTTATATGTAAAATTTATTGTTACGCTACAAAGTACAATTTTGACATAACTCATTAACTGAGAAATATCTTAAGATATCGCTTATATGCACTACACCGATCAAATTTTATACTTTTTTGACTTCCGATTATAAACATAATGTAAACTTAGTCTATACCATATATAAACCATTCTACTAGCATAATTCAACAAATATTTACTATTGTCCTCTAAAATACATTGAAGAAAATAAAAATTCACTTGATATTACTTTTAGAGTACGTTAACTATTCTTTAATTTCACAAAAATACCTCAATTTTTATAAAATAATGCAATACTCCATCCACACTATTTCTAATTTCAAATCTCCACCTGTTTATTAAAATTAGTTAAATTTAATAAATTTCTTGTTAAATTTAACTAGTTTTTAATAAAGTAATCTACTAATGCCTTGAGCAATCCTGTTATTTAGAGTTAAGACTTAATTAATTTATCGTAAAAATTTTACATTACCCGGGGAATTATCCGCTGTAACTTCATTTGAGGAGCAAAAAAATAAAAGCACAAGTAATATAATATGACCTGTGCTATAAATTGGATTAAATCTACCATCAGACAATTTAACTAAACAATGTTCAATGTAGTAAGCATTCTTCATATATCTCACTAATTCAGCATTTAGAAACAGTAAAATATCAGTGAAATCAATGTTATTGTTTGAGGTATGCTCTAAACAAAAGCATTAACTTCAGATCATATTGATTCAAAATTTATTAGATTTTATACAGCTACAAGTACCAATAGAATAATTGCAATTTTTTTAATGAAAATCGTCTTGGACATAATAAAATTGCCACCATAAAATAATTTACGGTGGCAAATAGACAATTTAAATTAAATATTCACTTGATAAACCCTGTTAAACCCTGCTATACCTTCATTATGTCTACAATAGTCTCAATATGAGGTGTGTGTTTATCCCTCGTATTATAACTTATCTATATCTATTTTATAATATCCTGTAAGCATTGATTTAAAGCCATATATGCGGTATATAATAATTTTTCAGCTCTAAACGTAACTAATTGTATCTGATAATATTTTATATAACGGTGGCAAATGGGTGGCATTGCCACCGTAAAACTCAACTTTAGTTATAGTATTTATATCCCCTCTTGTATAGGTCCAAGAAACTACTTCTATAGTTTGCTACAATTTCCATACCGCCACCTTCAAAACATTTGTTCTTATATATTGCATAACATTTTACCTTAATTACAAGGGCTAAAGTTTTCCTTCAAAATAAATTAAATTTTAACAAATCAAAAGCCCCAAGGTATCCTTGCGAGCTTCTAACTATTTTTTAAAATATAATAGTCCGAGTTTTAATAATAGTTACTATGATACGTCGTACATGAGCATAACTTACTACCTACTGTTTCATAGTCTGCTAAATAATTCTAGTTGGTACTAACATAACATAAACCTCCTAATTTAAACATTCCTTTGATAAACCTATTTTAATAAATTAGTTAAGCAAAGAGGCTTGATGCCTCCCCTCCTTTGATATATGCTATTTTTTTGATATATTCACCACATTTTGATGTATGCTTTATAAAAAATTCATATTATAACTTTTGGTGTAATAGTCGCAAAACATATGTAGGCTCTCCTATAATTGTGTTAAATCTTCTTGACAGCTAATACTTTTTACTTATTATATGCAATCAGGTAAGTTTCAATCACTGAAAGTATCCTAATAACAATCTCACAATAAATAATATATTTTTATAAGTCATTTGAGAGGTAATGTATACAAAAACAATCATCCATAAAAATGAATTTTCCCCTCTTCATGCCTTCCGAGCAAAACATATCTATAACAAGGTACTATTAATATTAGCAATACTACAATCAAAACGACAAATATTTATTGTTATTTGCATTCATATTAAATCCCTCTCACATATTACAATTTACTTTTTATCATATTTTTAATATCCTCTAGGTCGTGGCCAATGTTTAGCTCCTGCTGAAATAAAGACTTTCATATCTAAAAACTTTGACCTGTGAAAAACAAACCACATAGAAGCCAAAAAGTAAAATATACAACCTGAAACAATAGAAATCCAATAACCAAAATACATCCCCATCAAGGTTGCTGAGGCAAGCACCACCAATATTATCACTGGCAAAGGATGCCAAGGCGCTATATAACCTCTTTTAATAGACCCTAAAGGATACATTTTTCTGAATTTTATCATCATATATGCAGTTAATAGATATACCAATAATGCAGATAAGATAGAAAATGTAATTACTTTATCTAGCATTCCTGTAAATCCAAAAGCCAAAGATATTGGAAGTAAAAATACAATAGCTCGATAAGGCGTTTTATACTTAGGATGTAAGACAGAAAAGAATTCAGGAATTAAAGTATCTCTAGACATCGCGTGCCAGGCACGGCTTGAATCTGCAATACACCCATTTGCACTTGCTAAACAAGCGAGAATAGTACCTAGAAAAAGCGCGTATATTACAAAAGGTGTTTTTGTAGCCAAAGCGGCATCATATAATGGATAAACAGATTTAGAAAGATTTGATGAATTTACCAATCCAGAGCAAACGAACCAAGTGGTTGTAGCACTAATCATCAATGTTACAAGCCCAAGAATAGATCCTAGCGGAAGTGCACGCCCTGTAGAACGGCATTCTTTTGCAGCTAATGCAGTTCCTTCTATACCTAAGTAGAACCAACAACCAAACTGGAAAGCTCCTAATATTCCTATCCAACCATATGGTAACCCATTTGTAAACTGTGAAAGCTGTAGTATACTTTTCGATGAAGAATAAAAGTTTGTGTTAAATAAAAGAATGAAAATCGCTAAAAATGAAATTGCGGTCAAAACAAAATTCAAATTTAATGTAGCATGAACACCTCGATAATTAAGATAAGTTAAAGCTAATAAACTTAATATAATATAGGGTAATGCTTGGATATCTGGATTTAAAGACTGTAATATTTGTCCCACAACCAAAGCATCAGCAGCTTCCAACATTACATATTCAAAAACTAACATAAGTCCAATATTAAAAGAAGCAAGAGGTCCCAAAAAATACTTTGCCATAGCATATTGCCCCCCTGCTTCGGGTATTACTGAACCCATTTCAGTACTAACCATAATTAATGATATATATAATATCCCTATTATCCAACATGCAATAATTGAACCTAAAGATCCGCCCTTAATAATTCCAAAATTCCATCCCATATATTGGCCAACTAAAACTATTCCCACACCTAATGCCCAAATATGTATTGGACCTAAAATCTTCATAAGATGAGATTCATTGCGCACTTTTTCCTCTCCAACTTTTATATTTTGCTGCAAAATTTATACCCCCATTTCGCTATATCACTAATTTATCCTAATTATTGTGTTCTTGCTGTTTTCTTTCCTTCTCTACTTTAATGAAATCTATTACAATCAATAAAAAGAAAACCCCACATAAAAGCCAAGTAATCCAATTCATTATACTCCAGAAACTCATAACATATCTCCCTTCATTAATTTTCTATGCGCTTAATTAATATTTGATTCTGGGTTACCCTTATTATTTTCCTCATCATAAAGTTCTGGTATCATTACTCTCAGCCCTTTTGCAGATTGAGAAATTATAAAATATAAATATAATACTACTGTCATAACAGTAATGATAAACGGTATTAAATCGATAGAGTAATTTGTAACTACAATTTCATCTTTTGTAATAATCATTGCTGTTAATAGGGTTCCAAAGCACAGCAACATAATAAATATAGCATCAAATGTTTCAAGTAACACATTACTCTTTTTATCTTTTTTAAGGTTCATTCTGCACTTCCTTTTTATAAATAAATTATAATTTAGTATGATTTGATAAGTCTTCCATATATAATTGATGACCATTTTTTCTTAAATGTACAAGTACAGCAATTAATGCCGTTGTAGAAAAAGCACCTGCTACGCTTCCTGTTATTATAACTATAATCTTAACCATAATAGTAGGAGATATGGCACTTACATTAATAATGACGTAAGCTAATACTATCCATAAAATAACCATAAATGTAAAAATAGTAATGCAATCTTGCCAGTACATTTTTTTAATTTTGATTTCCATTAAATACCCTCCTCCTAAATTTTCTATAATTTTTAAAATGAATAATAAACTATTTTTTTATTTGTGTTTCATATCTTAAATACCTTTGTTATTTTTTAAAAGTCCTTAAATCAATCCGTAATTTTTTGATAGTAATCTTCATTCTCTTAATATGTAAAAGCTTAAAGATCCCACAACATGATTAACATCTTTTGTAACCCAATTCAAAAATGTTGAAATAGCATAATTGAGAAGATCTGGACTTCTGTGGTACAAATCCTCTTTCAAATTTTTCTGTAAGCTTATGGAAGTCTTTAACCCATAGTCCTGTTAATACAATTCTTTTTATCCTATAAAAATATAAGCTCATTTTGATTATAAACACCTCTATTTCGGGCAATTAGAAAATTCATATGAATTTGCAGCCCATCCTTGTGTATATAATTCTCTTTACCATTAATAAACTGTACAAATGCTCTTCCCCCACCATAGACAATGATAGCAACTTTCATAAATTATTCTCCTCTTATTACTTCTGTGAAAGTAATAAATCAAGATGTTTTGATGTCAAATGTAACCATTTCTCAGAATTACCGGGCTTTTACCCGTAGAACAAAATCTTCATTGCACAGAGCAGGGTTCTATATTTAGACCTATTTGAGCAAATATAAAAGCATTATTATTAAATTCAGAACGTTTCGTTTGCAAGTGAAGTAATTTCAGAAAAATTTATTTGAGAGGAATAAAAAATATACCAATAAAAAAAGGCTAGGATTTATGGAAGGCTCACCTTTTTTTATTGGCATCTAATTTCATTTCATTCTGTTGTATTCATCTATAATTTCGGCCTCTCCTTCTCTTAACTCAGCCATGCTACCATTGTGAACTCCGTATTTAGCCCTAGCAACCCCAATTAGCCCTATGAATATTACCAAAAGAACCAGTCCTGCAATCATTCCATATCCGTTTACCACAATAATTGGTAATAAAGAAATTAACGCTATTTCAATGAATGACATAAATACATAGGCCATACCGTAATCTTCTAAAGCTTTACTTTTAAATTGTGGATCAACGATTCTTAATAATGTTATACCTATGGCAATAACCCCCGTTGACCATCCAAATATAAATATGGATCTTTCAAACCAGAAATTACGAAAAAGTTTTCTTCCAACTAAAAATAGATATGCAACTCCAAATATTACGCCTATTAGTGTTAATATCACAATAGGCACTATATATTTAATAACAATAGAGAGTTTGATGGTAGCAACTCCAAATGCCACTAAATAATCAGTACAGGAACTTCCGATTCTTGTAATAATTTTTTTGTCGACAAATGTATTCAGTCGTAGTAAACTTAATATCGATTGTAAAATTACCCCTGCGATCATGGCTACGGAGAACATAGGTAAACCTACCGTTGGCATAATCGTCTTAAACCAGTTTGTGAAATAGTATCCTCCAGCACTGGCAATGAGGATTAATAATACATGCCATGTAAGGGGGTCCATGGACATAGGGTTTACTGTATCATTTCCCATGGATGTTTGTTCTTCCAATGGAACCAATCCAGTTTGCATACTTTTAGGTAATTCAGCCATAGTTTTTATAAATCTTGTGGCTTTTTTTCTTGTCCCAATATTAATTAATATTAATCCTCCGAAAACGCCCACTAATAAACCAATTGTCGCAAAGGTTTGCCCGATGGGTAAAGCCTCATTCCAGCCAATAAGTTCTTTAAATGTACCGCCAAAAGCAGCTGCAGCACCATGACCTCCAATAAAACCTCCGGGCATTAAAATTGTAAATGCTTGATTTACTTCTGGAAAGAATTTAGATAATATAAATCCCCCTATTACGAGGGCAAATCCATACTGAGCAAAATATACTGCAGAATTTATTATAAAAGTATCCCCTACTTTATTCATTGTCTGCTTAAAAGATGTCTTTTGTGAATTTCCTATGAAAAGAGAGGCAAACAATACAACCACCAGCATATAGGGATAACTACTTGCATTATCCGTAAAAGGGAGTATCTTTAGAAATTGTTTTCCTAAAAACAAAGCTAAAAAACCTGCTATTAATGATGATGGCAAAAAAAGATTTTGTACTAGTTTTATTTTCGCCCTCATTATTTGCGCGATAAACAATAAAACGGACATGAGTGCAAAGTCCATGAGCATATTATAAGGTCCAAACTCCATTAAATTTCCTCCTTCTAATTAGTATTTTCAAATACTCTATGGGATTTTGATAAGTCGTTAATCCCTAGATCAATTGGAATAAACAATATTTTCTCTTTTTTATCTTCTCTTCCAGTTTTTTTCTACAATGATTTTGCCAAGGTCTCCTATAATTTTATTTTCGGATATGACACCATCCCTTACAGCTCACCAACTAACATCTACTCCATGATGTTTTACTTGACACCAACTATCTGAAACTATAAAATCCATAACTTTTAATAGTGGTGGTGTATTCCAAAATGATATTTCAACATGAAAACATCCTTATTTATACCACTCTCCTTTTACATAAGGGTCCCCTATCCATGGTAGCTGTTCTGATTAAATCGGAATCCCTAAATGCTTTCTCTTCACTATCAGCAATAACAAATCCCTCTACTTTATCCTTCATTTTTTTACTTGTTTATGTATTAATATCAAACACATTGCAAACTTCTAATAAAGGTACACCTAACTTTAAAGCTGATGCTTGGGTCATTCCCTGTACACTTGCACCCACAACTCCCATTACCTCTGAATCTCGATTCACAAGATATTTTGCTACTATACCTGAAGCTGCGGCGGTTCCCATGGCACTTACTAATGTAGCATCCATAATACAAGCAGACATCAATGTATCGGGCTCGCTAATAATTGCATTGTCCCTAGGCAAACCATATATATTAGGATTGTGGGGTTTTCTAGGTATATATTTGATTCCTGAAGTGTTTACATTTCCAATTAATCCTCTGTCTTTAAGTTCTACTGTATACTCTGAGCTTCATAAGAATGCAGCATGGACATAATTCTACCTGTTGTTTCCTCAGTTTCTGGACCACCCAATCTGATTACTGGTCTTCCTTGCAATATGAAATCTATTTTCCCATGTAAGAAGAAAGATCTTTCAGTAGCTTTCATACTTCCTTTCATATCATCTCCACCACATTTTACATGATTTCCCTGCTATAAATACAAAAATTCAATTTTTCTATTCATTATAAGTCCCTCCTATTTAAATGTTTTTGATTCCTACATATGTTTATAGCAATCTCCATGCCAACCTAAGAAATTATTTTTATCTTTATATTTAAATCCTATACAACTCAGTGTTTTCATATATTTGTAATTTCATTGCATGTAAATCGAGAAAATATTTCTATTTAAAGTGCCTATATATCTCAATATGATATGTATTATTCCAACTATGTCTCTGAACACTCTGATATAACGTAATAATGAAGAATGTATCACTATGAGATGTTACATCTCATAGTGATACATTCTTCGTTATAACCATTTGAATTTCTTTATTTTTCTATAAATTGTAGATCTACTAATTCCTAAATACTGAGCCGCTTCTATACGTCCGTCTTCCGACCAACCAAAACGATCTAGGGTCTTTCTGATATGATTCTTCTCCACATCTTCTAATGTCATAACTTCTTTTATCATTAGGAATTCTTTAAACTGCATAGGAAGATTTTCAACAGTAATGTAATTGCTTTGCTCCATATTTATGGCATATTCGATGGTATTTTGAAGTTCTCTGACATTACCTTTCCATGAATAATCCATAAAAATATTTTGAACCGCTTCCGATAAACCCAAAATAGTCTTATTGAACCTAATTGAGAATTTTTCAATAAAGTGTTGAGCCAAAACTAGTATGTCCCGATCCCTTTCCCTCAATGGTGGTATAAATAAAGTCACAACATTGAGTCTATGAAATAAATCTTCTCTGAACTCGCCTTTTTTAACCATTTCTTCCAATGGTACATTGGTGGCCGCAATAATTCTTACGTCAATGGCTATACTCTTTGACCCGCCGATCCGTTCTATTTCCTTCCTTTCAATTACTCGTAATAATTTTGATTGAAGGTAAAGAGGCATGGTTTCGATTTCATCTAAAAAAATCGTACCCTTATTGGCCATATAAAATTTCCCGTGTTTTCCCATACTGTTTGCTCCAGTAAATGCTCCCTTTTCATATCCAAACAGTTCGCTTTCAATCAAGGTTTCCGGCAGTGCGCCACAGTTTATGACAATAAAGGGACAGTTTTTTCGTTTGTTTTCCGAATGGAGAGATCTAGCAAATAGTTCTTTCCCAGTCCCCGTCTCCCCTGTCAACAAAACCGTTGAATCATGAATCGCTACAGACTTAACCTTTTCTTTGAACTTCACGAATTTTATATTGGTTCCGATAATATCCTTTAAATTGATTTCATTTTCCTTAATAGATGAGGCATAAGCTAATTGTGTTGTGTCCTTATAGTCTTCAATTAAACAGATACTTCCTTCTATCTCAGAATTCACCACAATGGGGTTTAGCGAACATAAAAGATATATCTGCTTTCCCGGTAGACTATATACAATTTCCTGATATTGGTTATTAGTGTGGGTATGGATATCTAAATCTAAATGCAATTTAGGGAAAATATCTAGAATATGTTTTCCAGTCGTATCCTTCTTCTGAATCATTAATTTATCCACCAAATGATTATTAATATCTATAATTAAATGATTTCTACTTAAAATCACAACCCCTTTGTTAATATTATCAATAACATTTTCCATAAATTTAGCATAGGTCTTTAATTGTTTTAACATTTGGTGTTCTTTCACTTTTGCACTTATTAAATTTGCAATCTTATCCACAAAATCCAACATGGTATTTATATTATATTCTATCAATATCACATGTTCATCATTCGTTGCTACAATCCCAATAACACCGACGATCTTATCCTCATACTCAATTGCTGCATATACCGCCTTTTTATACATGCAACTGCCCCGTCTTGGACAAAGGCTACAGTATTCATCCTCCCCTGGATTATTTACAATAATTTTTTTCAAATGATTATTACCAAATACAAACCGGGTAATGACCCCATTAGATAAGATATGATTACCAACAAGTTCCTTTGACTTACCTGTTCCTGCAATTCTAGAAAACTCGTCATATACTTCAACATCTAATTTTAGTGCTGCACTAGTAGCTTCAGCAAACTGTTGTACTACCTCTTTAATTTGAAATAACAAACTCAATGCCCATCACCTACCTATGATTATTTCATGAAATTATAGAACTCTACATTATATATTCTATATGAAGCTTTTTTTCCCTTTTAATATTTGTTAAACTAATTTATTAGCTTTGATTTAAATTAACCATCACTATCATTACACAGATCTATAGCCCATGATAACTTTGGAAATTTGCATTTCAAAACGCAAGATCAAAATATTGGACGCGAATGTAGTCGTCTATTAGACAACTACATTATTTATTATACCGTCAGTATTTTATCTAAGATGTTGGCTTATAGAGAAATAAGCAATAAATTTCAAAATAAAACGCTTTAAAAATCACATAATGAATATTTATCCCACCACGTGACCGGTTTTTACACGTATGTCGGCTAAACCCAAAAAAAGAGGGTATTTTATTTACCCTCTTCATACTTATTAGTTAATTTATAGAATATAGTTTTCTTTAGATCTAATATTTTCATAACATCAACACCACTTATATATTCTCATGTCAATACATATGGAAATTTTGATCTGGATATGTCTCAAAGAATTTCAATTGATGCATATAATATTATGTGGCGAGCAATCATAAATATTAATTAGAAATATAGAACCCTACTCTAATTTTGTAGATTATTAAAGTAGGACTCTGATATGCTAGTATATTTGTAGTTATTTTGAGGAACTAATCATACTTTGAAGTGCAAAAAAGAGAATTGATATGCTATGGGTAATGTTTGTATCACTAATGCACCCATAATAATACCTTAGTCATTTATTCCAAGGGATTATATCAGTGAATGTAACGTTTTTTAGTCCCTGATTATTTAAAACAATCAATGGCCACATATAACTATTCCACGATCAAAAAAACATGCTCACAGAGGCTCAATGTCAAGTAAAATATCTATCTATATGATAGTATAATTAATACAAACAATTATTTATATAATCAACGACTTTTCTCATTGATATATTATTGATATCAGACAATAAATATAATATTCTATTTTGATTTTCCTTAGTAACAAGAGGCTTAGTTATTCTTTCAAATTTTTCCTTAATCCAGTTCATATCAATATTATCTTTAGCTTCACCTATTGGAGCAAATGTATCAGACATATAAGAAGTTCCATTTTCTAATATAAATTCAACTTTACATAATCTTTCAGCTGGGAATTTAGCTTCTATTTCTTCATCAACTATAAAATTAATTTTTTTCATAAAACTAATTACATCTTTTCTATTAAGGTTTTTATCAATAACTTGTTCTATACCTACATCACCATCAGCTATTCCTACAGCTATGGGAAAACTAATGTTATATTGAGCTTCATCCGTTGTTTTCGGAATAATTTTGCTCAATTTTGTAGCTGAATCAAATGTATATACATTTACTTTGTTAATGTAATTTTTATTAATATTGTTTTTCTTAATTAATGATAATGATGCCAAAATTGGTGGATGAGCCCATCTACAACAAGTAAAGGGTTTAAAATACAAATTCATTATCTCATACTCTTTACCTAAAGTTTTTAATAGGAAATCAAATTCTTCAAGTTCAAGTAAATGTGTTTTTCCTGACGACCCAGATAATGTTTCAAGCACAGACATAGCTCCTATAAGTGCTCCAAAAGGAACACCATCTTTGTTCATAGATGGGTATTCAACAGATCTCATTACAGGAGTAAGCGGCGCATGAAAATCTGCTATTGATAACGCATTATTTAATTGTTCTTTGCTAAATCCGAATATTCTTGATACTCCTGCACTTGTTCCAACAGCTCCATAGGCTCCTGTGCTATGTAAATAATTATAATGACTCTGCATAGCTAATCCACTTCTGATTGCTGTCTCGTACGATACAACTACTGTAGTTAAAAATTCCTTATACGTAATATCTTTTTCCAAAGCTGCTGCTAATATACCCGCTATAATAGAAGCCCCTGGATGACCTTTAATCATATTGTGACCATCATCAATATCAAATGAATTTGCTGCATGTCCCAATACTACAGTTGCCCCTATGAAATTAAACTTTTCATCAGAACCAATAACCTGAACATTACCATCTTGATAAATGGATTTTGCAAGCTTAACTCCTGCTTTATATTGGTTCCCTTTACTTCCCAAAATAAGTGCAGTCATTAAATCAATACTGCATACTATAGCTCTCTCTTGGACTTGTTTAGATAGATCTTCCCACTTAGTATTTAATATATAATTTTCTAAAATGTAATTAGTATTAAATTTCATATTAATTTATCCTCTCTCATTTTTAGCATACTGAATCCCATTTATTGTGATAAATTTCAAATTTAAGCTAGCTAATAAAATTTAACATTATTTTAGTTATTAGATTATATAATTTATTCAACTTTCCAACTAATAATAATAACTATGTAATCAGCAAATCTAACAAAGATCTGTTATATGCAATTGAAACTGTTGTAAATTACCAAATAAATTATTATTATAGTATGGAAAAGTTGAATAAATAATTTCAATTAAATAATATAAACTCCTTCGTTTAAATATGCTATCAATTCTTCTTTACTCATACCTCCGATTCCTAGGTATTCCAATGTATATCCTTCAGTAAAATAATCTTTACCTATCATTGCAGATGCTATTGTTATCATTGAATCTATTATTGGTGTCTTTACTCCATATTTAACACCTAAGTCGTGATATATTTTGCATCCTACTGGAACATCTTCTGTTACATATCTATGATGTATATTGTTTGGACCTACATTTGATTCTGTCGTTGGTTCATCTAATGGTAAATACATATTTCCTTTTCCCATGTATTCTAATGTTAATACACTTCTTCTTGTAAAGAAATCTGATTTTTCATATCTATCTAGGTCTACACCTATTTCTTCGGCTAATGCTATCTCTTCTTGATAAAATTTGTACTGTACTTCACATATTGATGGACATAAAGCATGTGCGTACATTGAATAACCAGTTTTGTCAAAGTCACCAAAAATTTTCCCCCAGTTTTCCATAGTAGATACTCCCAACAATGTTG
This sequence comes from Clostridium sp., assembly GCF_051278035.1. Classification (GTDB taxonomy): domain Bacteria; phylum Bacillota; class Clostridia; order Clostridiales; family Clostridiaceae; genus Clostridium_AD. Next base: position 5,189 of record NZ_JBNMNU010000022.1, on the reverse strand, counting down.
CTGGTACATGTATTACTGGATTAATATTACTAAATCCTATATCTAATACTGTTTTTCCTTTTACTGGGCCATTACCTGTTGTTACAGCATCCAAGCAACCTAACATCACTGTAGTTTCCATGAAATCGTCTATATCTGTCATTGGTAATGTTGCACCTCTAAGCCCTATTGCTCTGTATTTCATTGAACAATGAGGAAAAGTGAACCCTCCTATTGTTTCTATTCTTGTACCGTATGGTGCACTTGACCATCCTCCTATTATTATTTTCTTATCACATTTCAATTCTCTCATAATCTTTCTAAACAATAATGAGCCAAAATTGTCTGTAAATATGTGTATTACTTGTCCATTTTCTAAATATGGTATCAAATTTTTAAATGTATTTTCATGTGCTATTGCTGGCATTGCTATTACTATTATACCTGCTCCTTTTATAGCCATTTCCATGTTTGTAGTTACCATATCTAATTTTGCAATACCTGATCTTTTGAAATTGTATAAATTTCTCTGGGTTCCGTCGATTTCTATTCCTGTTCTTTCAACATTTAGCAAAGATTTTTCTGCAAATGGCATTGCATCATACAATCTTACATTTTGTCCAGCCAACTTGCAATCTGCTGCTATTGTTTTTCCTACTGCACCAGCTCCTATAACTGCTATTGGTAGCTCTTTTAAATAGTCCATTTTACTCATTATTAAATTCTCCTTTTGATAATATTATTTAAAATAATTTATATAATATTATATAAGCAATAATAATGCCAAAATTTCGTATTCAATAAAACTTTTAAAAATAATATATTATATCCTTGAATTTTCAATGATAAATTAAAAATCAATGAAATATAAATGAAAAAATAACAATGATAATTCATATGATTTTATTGAAAAAATTAATATCTATGTCAACTTGACATAGATATTAAACAAATTCGTATATTTTGTTGATAAATGATAGAGATATCTATATATCAAATTGACATATGAATATCTCTATTTGAGACAATATCTTTCTTATTAATTTTCTAATCATTTATAGAAATTATGTAATCTATAGATTCTATAAATCTTATTTATATAATTCAACATACATCTATAATTATCCTTCATGACTTATACAAAAGTAAAATACTCCGAGTATGACTCTCAGAGTACTTTAACTATCCATTAATTTTATAACAATAACTTGATTTCACTTGTTACAAACTAATGATGTAGAGTTATGGAAAAACTGGTTCATAGTTAGTTTTATCATTTAACTGCACTTAACAAGTGGTAACTCGCATACTTATAATATCGTAAGCTATGGAACACATACCTTCCCCCCCCAAAAACACCTCTACATTAGCCTGTGAAGTTGTTTCTTTTAATAAAATCCTTCTTTTGCAATTTTCTTTATGTAGTTATACTGTTTTCGAATAAGTTTCTTAAACTCAGCGTCTGACAACTCATTATATATAGCTATGCCTTCTTCATAAAGACATTCGTATATCAATTCACAATAATCATCATCTTCTCGATGCATTTTTTTGTATCGTTGTTACAGCTCATATGGGAAATTAAGAGTATCCCATATAACTACTAAAATGAGAAATGATAGTGTTAAGTTATTTGAAAACATATTGCCACCATAAAATAATTTACGGTGGCAAATAGACAATTTAAATTAAGTATTCACTTGTTAAACCCTGTTATACCTCCACTATGTCTACAATAGTCTCAATGTGAGGTGTTTGTTTATATCTCGTATTTTAGCTTATCTAAATATATTTTATAATATTCTAAAATCATTTATTTAAAGCCATCTATTAGGTATATAATATTTTTTATGCTTTTATATTAACTAATTGTATCTTATCATATTCTATGTAACGGTGGCAAATGGGTGGCATTGCCACCATAAACTTCAACTCTAGTATTTAACGTACATACCATATCTCAGCCCGTTAATATTTCTATATTTATACTTAACATTCTATAAAATAGCGCGTATGATTCTAGTTCCCTTAATCAACAATAATTATAATCTACTCCTGCTTATACGTCAACAGTGTTAAAGATAAATGATTCTAATAAATAAAGGTTTGATGGGGTTTTTAAAAGTTCGACATATCGACCTTATTCTTTAGCAGAGAGGAATTTTTATAAAGTATGATTTTATAATATCTCTTACATTCCTTACACTTATCAATTAAATATTCATTTTTCCAGCTTCTAATTGTAAGAATAGCACTAAACCGCTAGCGCGGTGGTAAACCAAAATAAAATCAAATAAAACTGATAATATAAGTATATCTTTGTTTATTGTATACAACTCCTTTAGATTGGAAAAAATTCAACTTTAAAGGAGTTGTTTTATTTATGACAAAAGAACAAGTTTTAGAAAAGTTAAAGTTTGATGTAGAACTCAGGGGTTTAAGCAAACATACTCAAGATGAATACTATACCAAATGCAAAATCTTTCAAAACCACTTTGATAAACCCGCAACTGAACTTTATGAAAAAGATATTAGAGAATTTCTTCACTATCTCACAACAGAAAAAAAACTTACCTCCGGAAGTGTTAATTCCTATAATAGTGGACTTCGTTTTTTGTATGGTGTAACCTTGGATACTAATTTAAATTGTAAACAAATACCTCGCCACCGCAGAAATCGTAAGTTCCCAAATATTCTTACTAAAGATGAAATTCAAAGCCTCCTCAGTGCCTGCGATAATTTAAGAGATAAATCCATCTTAATGACCCTCTACGGTGCAGGATTAAGACTTAACGAAGTCTCATGTCTAAAAGTTTCAGATATTGATAGTAAAAAAATGCAACTATTTATCCGTAATGGTAAAGGTTCCAAAGATAGATATGCATTACTTTCACAGGACAATCTAGAAATACTCAGAGATTACTGGAAAGAATACCACCCTAAAGAATGGCTTTTTTATAGCAGAAATAATACCGGCACCCATATTAACTCCAGATCAGTACAAAACATGTTTCACAAATACATAAAGAAAGCAAATATTACTAAAACAGTTACTGTACATTGTGTTCGCCATAGCTTTGCCACTCACCTACTTGAATCTGGAACAAGCATATTTCATATTAAACAGCTTCTTGGTCATTCAGATATCAGTTCAACCTGTTTTTATTTACATATGATAAACATCGAATCCTTAAATGTAAAAAGTCCTCTCGACATGTTGAAAAAATCAGCAAAAAAAACACATAAGAATAATGATTGAAGTTCAAGATATTTTTCAACAATATGGTACAGAATATCGTGAAAAACATAAGCTTACACTTGCTCAACTAAAAGCTATGTCTGCAATTGAAAAATGTAGAACTTCCCAATTAGGCGGTCATATAGACAAATGTGAAAGCTGTGGAAGTACTAAAATTTCTTACAACTCTTGTCGAAATAGACACTGTCCTAAATGTCAAAACCTTGCTAAAGAACGTTGGGTTGACTCTCAGAAAAGTAATTTACTTAACATCGGATACTTTCATGTTGTATTTACCATCCCAGATACCATAAATTTAATAGTATATCAAAATCAAAAGGAGCTATATACTCTTTTATTTAAAGCTGTCGCTGAAACTCTTACAGAATTAGCGGCTGACAAAAAATATCTAGGTGCAACACTGGGATTCACCTCTATTTTACATACGTGGGGACAAAATCTTATGCACCATCCTCATATTCATTGTATTGTACCCGGTGGAGGGTTATCTTCAATAGGAAAATGGGTAAGTAGTAGAAAAAAGTTTTTCATCCCAGTTAAAGTGCTTTCTCGCAAATTCAGAGGCAAATTTCTATATTACCTCAAACAACTATACAATGAAAATAAGCTTAATTTTTATGGTAGTCAGCAATATCTTTACAATGATAATGAAATTGAAAATTTACTTTCCTCTATATATTCAAAAGAGTGGGTTGTTTATTGCAAACCACCTTTTAAAAAAGCTGCATGTGTGGTTGAATATTTAGGTAGATATACTCACAAAGTTGCTATATCTAATAATCGTATCATCAATATTGAAAATGGTAATGTTACATTCAGATGGCGTGATTACAAAGAAAGTTGCAAGTGTAAACTAATGACCATTTCTTCTGATGAGTTTATCCGTAGATTTGTGATTCATATACTACCAAGTGGATTTATGAAAATTAGGCACTATGGTTTGTTAGGAAATCGAAACAAAACTACCAAACTTAAACTTTGCAAATACCTTACTAATACACCTATTTTACTTAAAGAAAAAATATCAACGCTCCAGTTAATCAAAAATATCACAGGAAGAGATTTATCCAAGTGTCCACACTGTGGTTCAGACAAACTTAGTCGGTGTACATTATTTCCCAGATCTCCTCCTACAACTATACAAACTGCATAATATTAAAAAAATTGCATTATGGGGTAGGGGAAACTATGCCTACATTTCTATATTTAATGATGTTATTATGTGTTTATCACTTTGAACATAACTATTTGCTCAACTAGCTCGTTAAATTTGGTATATGGGGATTATTCAATCCCCATAAGTTCTAATTAAAATACCGCGGTTTCGTTCTATTTTAATTATCCAAAGTTAGGCGTACTTCTATATTTTTTTCACACTCAGACTCTTATCTAGGGTTTGAGCTTTTTTTCGCGCCTAACTTCGCATAATTCGCTAAGAATAATTAGAAGTTGAAGAATATATAAAAAACGCAGAATTACTCCATTACTTTAGTAACTATTACAATTGTTATGACGGCCTTTACGAAAGATGCGAACTAATTTATTTAATATTTAGGTAGTTACATAGCACAGAACTCTTTGTTGCAATCATTCTCATCTGTGATGTAATCAATTTCTTTAAAATTACATTGTTCAGCAGTGTACTTGATTTTATTAATAATCATTTTATCTTTTATGTAGATATCCACAAAAATATTATCACAAATAAACATTGCAATTTCACAATTACTTTTTAAAAAGTCCTCATAAGAATTTAATTCAGTAACCTTGCTACCAATGGGGTAAGCTTGAAGATTAACAAAAACAGCATAGTATGATGGAAAAGAAATAGTTTTTCTAAAATCCTGCCCGTTTAGAACGTCTGATAAAAACAAAAATCCCTCACTTAGATAGAGCTCTCACGGAAACTCTTTAGAGCCTGTGATTACTCGTTTGTAGTATCATTAATTTT
>NZ_JBNMNU010000021.1:0-35137 GCF_051278035.1 Clostridium sp. | reverse complement strand
TTGTTGATTTTGCTATGCCATATTCGCGACTTAGATCTGCCAAGGACTTTCCAGAATTATATAGTTCTACTAAAGTATTTTTGAATTCATCTGTATATTGTTTTTGAGTTCTTCCCATTGTAGACACATCCCTTCAATTCTTATTTTATACTGTTCAAGTTTTCGTGTCTACAATATTATACTAACACCAACTTGTTATTGATAGTTTTTCAAATAAATTTTTTTATAGGATCATAAGTTTTTTCTTCTTCAGGTATCTTAATTAATGAATATATTTTATCCTTAATTGCCATACTAGCTAGGTATTGATGAAATTAAATATATGGGAGGTTTTATTTATGCCAAAAGCTAAACAATATGTTGATCAAAGTATGACAAGTGTACAAAATACGGTTGCATCATTGCAACAAGCACTTAGTTCAGCAGAAAAAGAAGATAATAAAACTAAAATTCAATCAGCAATAGATTGTCTTAACTCTGCAACTCAACAATTATCTAGTTATAAAGATTAATATTATAAAATGGATTCGTTGGAATCCGCTCAGGTTGTTTAAAAGACCAGTATAATTTTTTATTATACTGGTCTTTTGTACGTGCAATTGTACGATACCATTATTCTAGGCACTGTCTTTATTGTTATTTAGTTTGCCATTTCAACACTAACTCTTATCTGAGAGTATATATGAATAGAGATGAAATAATGAACAAAGTGAAGAAGACGATTGTGAAAGTAGGGGAACATAAGGTTTATTAATTAGGTAGTAATTCTGATATGGTCCTTGAAAATACTATTACGGGAAATTTAAGATGGGTAATTGAGGAGTTTGGAAAGCTAGAAAATGCGACAGCCACCTTTTCAACAAAGTTTGATGCTGTGGACGATTTATTAACGGCTAATCACAATGGTCACACACAAATGCGAATTTCCATTAATCCACAATAGATTATAGAAAAAGTAGAGTTTGGCACTAGTAGCTTAAAAGAGAGAATTATTGCGGCAAATAAGATGTTTGAAGCTGGATATAAAATAGGATTAAATATTGACCCTATAATCTTGGAATAATTATGGATAATAATGTATAATAATATGTTTAAGCAAGTTAAGGAGACCTTATCATTTAAGCTTAAAAATCAATTATTTATAGAGGTAATATTTATGACCTATGGTTTGCCTAATTTTGATATTAATACAGAAAACATGCCAAAAGCAGTAAATTTATTTGATAAGGTTAAAATGAGACCAAAGGGACCAGGAAAGTATACATATCGTAATGAATATAGAAATGCAGCTGAAGAGGTCATTAGAGAATTAATTAAAAAATGTTTGCCTGAGGCTACAATAAGTTATATTGTTTAAAGCATGTAGATTAGCATGGTCACCCTATAGGGAATAAGTTTTTTATTAATAAATACTAAGTGCCAATTTTATCCTATGCACAATCATGATAACTATAAAGTTACTAACTAGAGCATTACTGAATATAAATTGGGCGTTGTGTAGTAATGGAAAGTGACCTGACCCTTGCCCAATAAACTAGATCCTCTAAACTAGTATTATCTCTTGTTTTGGTAGAATAACTTAATATTTCGTTTTATGCTACTTTAGCCTTTCGATTAGCTTTATTATAATAATTTTCAAATGTTACATATTCATCTGAGGCGTGTATTCGCTACCAATTATAAAATACATCAACATATTCAAATACAGCTGCACGGGCTTCTTCACGGGTTCTAATGTGCAAAAAGTATTACATACACAAATATAACCCATATGAGGATCTGTCTAATGCAATAGATGAATATATTAGATTCTATAATACCAAGAGATTACAAAAAAATTAAACAGCCTTAGCCCAATGGAGTTTAGGGCCTTGGCCGTTTAATTTAATTTTATAATTTCCATTGTCTACTTTTTTGGGTATAGATTATGACAGCAGGCAGTTAATATGAACAGATATCATCTTTTCAATTCTGTAGCCTTTTTTCAAATTGCATATAAAAGTTACATATTATGTAACCTGTCTCTATTTACTTAATGAAATTATATCTTATAGTAATTGAATAAGGATCCCTAGTTAATATTGGCTTCCGTCATGTGTATTTAATAATTCTTGTAATTTCTTTGCTTGCATTGCAGATTGTTCTGCAAATTCGTTGAATGTATTACTAACTTCTTCTGATACTTGTCTTGCAAATGATTGATAGTCTCTAACATTTTCTTGAGCATCTAATAACTTTTTAATAGTAGTATATGTAGTGTTCATTTCCATTTTAATCACTCCTCATTACTATTTTTTCACAAAAGTTATTTTTTTATGTATTTAAAGTTTTATAATTAAAATCTATTAAATGAGTGTGCATATATAATGAACTTGGATTAAAGTGTTGAAATAAAGGTAACCGGTTTAATTAAAACTGGTAATTTTAAGCGAATTAAATCCAGTTTTTCGTTCCATTACTACACATACCCCCATATAAACAGTGACCCATACCCAATAAAATAAACATAGCCATTATTTATCAAATCTATCTACTGCAAATAATGACAGGTCATCATTACGTTTTCCTAAATATAAATTGCTAAGCATCATTCCACCTAGCATTGAAAATAACACTCCATTGGCACCATAGCCTAAACAATACCATAGCTTATCATTATGAGGGTCTTTTCCTAAGAAGCCTAAATTGTCCTTTGTTGATGCAAATGCTCCACAATACTTATAATCTATTTCTATATCTTTAATATTTTTAAACATAAATTTTAATCTTTGCTCTAATATATCATATTTTTTCTTTGCAGCTTTTTCATTAAATATATCCGGAACAAACCTTATGTCTTCTCCCCCAATTATAATTCTATTATCCTGAGTGGTTCTATAATAATTATATGGTAAGTTATTATCGCGAATAAGTGCTCTCATATGCCATCCTGAAAAATCGCTAACAGGTTTTGTCGCTATATTAAATGTAGTAGTTTTAGTCCCAAAATTCCTATTACTAAATAATTTTGTATTATACCCAGTAGCTACTATAACTATTTTGCCTTTTACTTTATACCCATATGTAGTATTAATAAGTACTCCACTCTGCTCATAGTCAATTTTTACAACTTCTGTATTCTCATAAATTGTAACTCCTTTTTCCGAGCAGATGTTTAATAACTCATGGGTGTATTTATAAGGATCAATTTCTGCCCCACCGTCATTACAGTATACGCCAGCTTTTATATCAAACCCAAAAGGATTATTAGACTCATCTATAAAATCTACATCAAATCCATTTTCCTTTCTAATTCTATACTCTTCATATATTTCATCCTTCTCTAATTTTTTTGAAGTGTATAACAATGTGTCTTTTTTTAAATAATCGCATTTGTTACCATGCTCCTTTATTATGTCATCTATTTGCTTTAATGCAATAACTCCCAATTCATATGACCTTATTACATTTTCTTTTGTTGTAGCATCCATTAAATCATTAAGTTTATCATCTAGTTCATACTGAAGCAAAGATGTTGTAAGACCTGTACTGCAATAACCTATTCTATATTTTTCTAGTATTACGCATTTAATATTATGTTTAGAAAAATAATATCCTAATATGCTTCCTGTAACTCCACCGCCTACTATTACTACATCTGTTTCTATATTTTCTGTTAAATAATTGTACTGTCTTGGAACCTTATTTATATTTGTAAAAACAGGATTTCCTTGAACAAATTGTAAATTCATAATATACCACCTAACTAATTTTTATTATTATAAGAAACAATACTTCAAGTATTATTAATATAGTTTATTACTAACATTAATTATATTGTTTGTTAATTTATACTCCTGTATACGTATCTTTCTGTATTTATTTTATAATGTGCTTAGGACCAATAACTAATGCCAATTATCATATTTTTTACTTCTGTCATTCCAGCTAATAAAGTTACTTAAACTCCAACTGATATTACTATAGCATCGCTTAGCTCTGATAGTATCGATGGGTTTAAATTCATTGTGTACCATTATATTTTTTATTCTTTTATATATAAACCAATATTGTTGTTATTGATGTCACCAGTGGAAACATAGAAAGCATAGAATTACTTACACCTTATGTTGACGTAATAAATAATGGCCAAAACGTAGCCTGTATGATGTAATATGTGGAACGAGCGGATATTAATGTATCCTTTAATAGAATTATATGTGAAAGACCAAAAGAGTGGTTAGAAGGATTTATAGATTATTATACAAACCAAGGTTATGGTTTGTATAATAATTTAAAGGGTTTAGACGGAGTTATTCAAGTTCTTGAAGCAAGGAGTAACCTTGAAAGTCACCCAAATAAAAAACTTAGTGAGCATGCTATGTTAAAGTTCTATTCAGGAGTTTATGAAGGAGTATCAGCATTTTGTGGAGTATGTAAAGTTAATGCTGCTATTGCTATACAAATTCTAGTTAATAAATTTGAAATTTCGCATATTGTATTAACAAGAGTTGCAGGGGCATTAAATAAACGACTTGAGATTGGAGATATAGTTATTTCAAGTGAGATTGTGTATCATGTTGTTGCACATAGCATCTTAACAGAATATCATCCATGGATGGATGATATATATTTTATACCAGATGTCGAACTGCTAAAATCATGTGAAGATATTGGTAAATCTTTATCAATTCCAAACCCGTATTAATACTTTAGATGCCACAGCCCGCAGTAGGAATAATGCTGTGTATATGGCGTTTTACTTTTGCGGTGGTGCATTAGTTTCATTACTAGGTACCTTTTCTTGGGGATTGTTTGGCTGGACTGATGTATGTGTCTATGAAATAATTTTACAAATAATTATAGCTATAATTTATCTTTAGGGTATACAACGCAGATAAAAACAAGTCAGTTGTAACATGTTTTAACCTTTGAGTATAATAATGATTAATAACTTGGATGAGTCTTTTTATAAGTGTAATTTATTTTCGCAGTGAATAAGCGGAATAAAAATTGGTATTAGTTATGGCGAAATGTATTATAAAAAAATAGGAAATTTGCAGTAAAAAATGTCAGTATTCTAGGTAAAACAGTAAAGATAACCGTCAAACTCAGGTATCTGGCATTATTTTTATAGTGCATATAAGATTTTTAAAGAATAAATACTATTTAAACTTTCAGGATTAACCATGCAAGCAATAGTTACAGATTAATACAAATAGGGAGTCATTAAATATAAACGCTTTTTCAGCCCCTATTAATATGGAGGCTGTATTGCTAAATCATTATAAAACACCTGAACATTCAAGAGAAGAATTGAATCAAGATATATGTATGACATTACTATTACTAAAAGACAGTTTTAAGAATATTATTATTAATTGTAGCAATAGCTATAGGAGGGTAATCAGGTAATTATTTATTATTAGGATTTGAATTGTCTAAAATGCTACTAAAGAATAACTGAGAGATGTATAACTTTTTTAAAAACCACATCAAATCTTTATTTATCAGAATCATTTATCTTTATCACTGTTGACGTATAAGCAGGAGTAGATTATAATTATTGTTGATTAAGGGAACTAGAAGCATACGCACTATTTAATAGAATGTTAAGTATAAATGTACAAATATCAATGGGCTGAGATATGGTATGTAGGTTAAATACTAAAGTTGAGTTTTATGGTGGCAATGCAACCCGTTTGCCAACGTTACACAAAATATTATTATATACGATTAGTTAATATAAAAGCATTGATTAAAAGATACAAAAAATTAAATGATATGGCGGAAATCCCGACCATTTTCCACCGGTACATAAAATATGATTAGTTATAATTAAATAATTTTAGTGCTTAAAAATTATTATATACCTCATATATGGTATTATATCAATGCTCACAGAGTATTATAAAATGTATACAGATAAAATAAAATGCAAATTATAGACACACGCCTCACATAGAAACTATTGTTGATATAGTTAAATTGTAAAATTATTAAATTAATTACTTAGGCATTAAACCGAAACATGTACCCTTTCTTATTTGAATAGCATATAAAGTAATATAAATTCAAATAAAGGGGGGACGTTCATGGTAGAAATAATTATTCAATATATATTAGTACTGCTTTTAGTTATAGGACTTGGATATTTAGTTTATTTGTTAAAGGATAATGAAGTAAATATTGTGGATGACTATTTTGGGCTCCATTATGTGATACTGGGTTCTTTATCCGAGGGTGAATCTAAAACTGAAAACGTGAAAAAAATCGTTAGAATAATATCGCAAACAGTAAAATATGTAGAAAATAATTATAATGATAAGGATAATAAATTTAAAGAAGAGAAAGCTATTCAAATGGCAAAGAATGCTACTGATTTATTGTGTTTTCAAGGTAACATAGATGATGAAAGCATAAAATACTTGGTAAGATTAGCTGTGGCTTTATTGCCGCCAACTAATAACACAATTAATTAAGGGCATAACAAAATTAGAGCGAATTACTGTATTAACCGGTAGGAGTGTTTAATTCTGCCGGTTAATGTTTTTATAAAGCCAGGAGGAAAAATTAATGTTAAAAACTATAGAGTATGAAGATATTGAAGGAAATTACATATTAGTTGACGTAAGAAGTCCAGGTGAATTTCATGAGGGAACTATAAATGGTGCAATCAATATACCCTTATTTGATGATGAAGAAAGAAAAATTATTGGTACCGTATATACAAGGGAAAGTGTTGAAAAAGCAAAAAGAATAGGCCTTTCAGTTGCGTCTAAAAAATTACTCAATATCTATGATGAAATAAAAGAACTTAAGAAACAATATGATAAAATTATTCTATTCTGTGCTAGAGGTGGAATGAGAAGTGGTATACTTGGTACACTACTAGATGCCCTTGGTGTAAATACAGAGAGAATAAATGAGGGATACAAAGGATATAGAAGGTTTGTAGTTGAAAATCTACCGAAGCTTAACGAAAATGTTCAATATATTGTTTTACATGGTAACACTGGTGTTGGAAAAACTGAAATACTTAAACAGTTAGAATGTGACGGATTTCATATTTTAGACTTAGAAGGACTTGCTAATCATAGGGGATCACTACTAGGAACAGTAGGGCTTGGTAAACCTACTAGTCAAAAACAATTTGAATCTAACATATTTCATATGTTACAAAAGGGTAAGGGTTCTTACGTATTTCTTGAAGCAGAAAGCAAACGAATAGGAAATGCTACAATACCTGACTTTATATTCCAGAAAATGAAAACTGGTATACATATTTTTGTAGAAGCAGATATTGCTTTTAGAGTAGATCTTATTGTTAATGAATATACGAAATTTGCAAATTGTAACGAGGAAATAATTGAATGTCTAAAAAGACTGGAAAAACATATTGGAGCAAAAAACATTGATAGATACTCTGAGCTAGTTTCAAAATCAGAATACTATGAAGTGGTAAGTGAACTTATGATAAAATATTATGACCCCATGTATACTCATGGTTCTGATAAATATGTCTATGAATTAAAAATTCACGTAGCAGATATAAAAACAGCTACTGAAGAAATTAAAAATTGGAAAAAAACAATATAAAAATGCTAAAAAAGAAACGCGTGTTCTATTTTAGTATTAAATTTACTTTACCTTTTGCGAGTAAACATATAAAATAACAATTGTGTAATAAAATTTTACTGGAGGATTTTTATGAGTTTAGATGTTGAACAAATGCAAACCTATGATGTAACTGACTTAACTTCTCTAGAAAAACTAGAGCCTGTAAGAATAAGACCCGGTATGTACATAGGAACTACAGGAAGCAAAGGGTTACATCATTGTATATGGGAAATATTAGATAACGCTATAGATGAAATAGCTAATGGCTTTGGTGATAGAGCAGAACTAATTTTAAATAAAGACAAAAGTGTAACAGTTTCTGATAATGGTAGGGGAATTCCTACTGGTATGCATCCTATAAAAAATAAATCTGGTGTGGAAATGGTATTTACTGAGCTACACACTGGTGGAAAATTTAATAATAAAAATTATAAAACTTCTGGTGGGCTTCATGGAGTTGGTGCTGCAGTTGTAAATGCATTATCAGAATGGGTTCAAGTTGAAATAAAACAAAAAGGGAAAGTTTTTACTCAAAGGTTCGAATATGCATATGATGATGATTTAAAAAGACTTATGCCTGGTACACCGGTAAGTAAACTTCAAATAGTAGGAGAAACAAAAAAAACGGGTAGTAAGGTTACTTTTATGCCTGATAAAAATGTATTTACTACGCTAGAATTTAGAACTGATGTAATTGATGAAAGGCTTCAAGAATTAGCTTTTCAAAACAAAGGAATTACCTTAGTCTTTATTGATAAGAGAAAAGAAGGTATTAAAGATAAGGAATATCACTCTGAAAGAGGCCTACTAGATTTTATTGATTATCTAAATGAAAGCAAAACGCTTCTTCATAAGGAGGCTGTATTCTTTCAAGGTGAAAAAGAGATAAATGGAATAGAATTATATGGAGAAATATGCATGCAATTTACTGATTCTACAACGGAATACATTGCAAGCTACGTTAACAATATACCTACTACAGAATCAGGAACTCATGAAACTGGTTTTAAAACAGGAATGACAAGAGCTTTTAAAGAAGGAGCCAAAAAGTTTAATCTTTTAAAAGATAAAGATAAGGAATTTGAGGGTGACGATTTAAGAGAAGGGATGACGGCAATTGTTAGAATTAAAATAAGCAACCCAATGTTTGAGGGTCAGACTAAAAGCAAACTGGGAAATAATGAAGCCTATAGTATGATGAATGAACTCTGTTATGTTAAAATTTTAGAATGGATAGAAGACAATAAAGAAATAGCTACTAACATAATAAATAATGCAGTTTCAGCAGCAGCAAGGCGCGATAAAATAAAAAAAATCAATGACGCTGAAAGAAAAAAAGTAGGTAAGGGAGCATCCCCTCTTGCGGGTAAGATTGCAGTTTGTACACTAAAAGATTCAGGAGTTACAGAATTTATAGTGGTGGAAGGTGACTCAGCTGGTGGAAGTGCAAAGCAAGCTAGGGATAGAAGATTTCAAGCTATAATGCCTTCAAAAGGTAAGATTATGAATACTGAAAAGCAGAAGCTAGAAAATGTACTAGCTAGTGAGGAACTTAAAATATTCAACACCGCCATTGGAACTGGTGTTTTGGCTAATTATAATGAAAAAGACTTAAAATACGATAAGATAATTATTTTAAGTGATGCTGATGTTGACGGATATCATATTAGGACACTTTGGATGACTTTTATCTATAGATATATGAGACCTTTAATTGCAAATGGACATCTTTACATGGGTATGCCTCCACTTTATAAAGTTTATAAAAATGGAAAAAATGGTGAGGTTGCTAGGTATGCATATAGTGATGAAGAATTAGCTAAGACGAAAAAAGAAATCGGTAAGGGTTACCTTATCCAAAGATATAAGGGTCTTGGGGAAATGAATCCTGATCAACTTTGGGAAACTACACTAAATCCTACTACTAGGACATTGCAGCGAGTGACTATAGAAGATGCTGCTAAGGCAGAAAAAATGGTTTCACTCCTTATGGGGGATGTTGTTGCACCTAGAAAAAATTACATGTATAAATACGCTGAATTTTAGGAGGAATTTATTAAATGGCAAAAAAAGTTGACATACCTAAAGATAATAATATAGTAATGACTCCAATTGAAGAAGCAATGCCTGATAACTATCTTCCCTATGCAGTGGAAGTTGCCAGAGAGAGGGCCCTTCCAGATGTACGAGATGGCCTAAAACCAGTGCATAGAAGAATTCTTTATGGAGCGTATATGCTAAAGGCATTTCCGGATAAACCATACTTTAAATCAGCAAGAATAGTTGGAGATATACTTGGTAAATACCATCCTCATGGAGACAGCTCTGTTTATGGAGCTATGGTAATCCTTGCTCAAAGGTTTTCTACAAGAAAACCATTAATAGATGGTCATGGAAACTGGGGAAGTCAGGATGGTGATAATGCAGCTGCTATGCGTTATACAGAAGCAAGGCTTTCACCTATTGCGCTTGAAATGATAAGGGATATTGATAAAGGCGTTGTGGATATGGTAGATAATTATTCCGATACAGAGAAAGAACCATCGGTACTACCTGCAAGATATCCTAATTTACTTGTGAATGGAACCTTTGGAATAGCGGTTGGAATTGCTACAAACATACCACCGCATAATTTAGGAGAGGTAATTGATGGAGTTTTAGCTTATGCTGATAATGAGGAAATTACCACAAAAGAGTTAATGAAATATATCAAAGGACCAGATTTACCAACAGGTGGAATTTTAATCGGCAGGAATGCTATACAGTCGGCCTATGAAACTGGAGAAGGTAAGGTAACACTACGGTCTAAACTTAAAATTGAAATTTTAGAAACTGGACGTCTTGGCATAGTTATTACAGAGTTTCCGTACAGAAAAAATAAGGCAAAAATGCTAGGGGCTATTTCTGAGATGACAGCGGATAAAAGGCACTCGAGAGCTTTAGAGCCCATTATAGATATTAGAGATGAATCCGATAGAAGTGGACTTAGATCTGTAATTGAATTTAAAAAGTCTACAAGTAAGGACACTGCCACTAAAGTACTTAGATACTTATTAAAGAAAACAGAACTTCAATGTACTGTGCCTTTTAATATGGTAGCATTAGCCAAAGGTAAACCTGAAACTATGGGACTTAAAACTATATTGATGCACTATTTAAATCATCAAAAGGACGTTGTTACTAGAAGAACTCAAAGTCAATTAGAAGTTGCAGAAAAGAGATTTCATATCGTAGAAGGATTTATTAAGGCCATAGATGTAATGGATGAAATTATTGCCACAATTAGAAGTTCAAAATCCAAAAAGGATGCTGGTACAAACATTGAAGTTAAATTTGGGTTTACAGATATTCAAACGGAAGCAATACTTGAACTTATGCTATATAAACTTACAGGACTTGAAATAAAAATATTTCTAAAAGAATATAAAAAATTAGAAATATTAATTAAGGGCTATAAAAAAATATTAGAAAATAAAAATGAACTTTTGAAAGTAATAAAAATGGAAATTTCAGAAATTAAAGAAAAATACGACGACCCGAGGCGTTCTGAAATTATTGAGGATGATAACGAAGCTAAAATAGATTTGGATGAATTAATCGTGGTAGAGGATATTATGATAACTCTATCTAATGACGGCTATATAAAGAGAGTTCCTATGAAATCCTATAATAGGTCTAACACTAATATAGAAGATATAGAATATAGAGAAGGAGATTTTAATACACATTTAATTGATACGAATACTAAGGATACCTTAATGATATTCACTGAGGGTGGTAATATGTATCAGTTAAAGGGAGATATAATTCCAGAATATAAGTGGAAAGAAAAAGGTGAAAGACTTGATACTCTTATCAGAGCAATAGATCTTACTAAAGAAAAAATTGTTGATTGTTTTTCCACTCAAAAATTGTCCAGTCATAATGAATTTATGTTCTTTACCAACAAAGGGAATATAAAGAGAACTGATTTGGATAAATTTGTTACGAGTTATACTAAATTAACGGCTTTAAGATTAAGAGAAGATGAAAAACTTCTAAAGGTGTGGTTAATAGGGAAGGAAAAACAAGAGAAATTTATAAAGGTATCCACTGAGGAAGGTTTAGAATTTTCTGTAGAGAAGCCGGAGATTGAAGCTATTGATAGAAATACAATGGGCACTCAGTTATTCCATCTCACATTAAAGGATCAGGTACAACAAATAGAATTTACTAAGGATTCTGACTATAAGGAATTTAATATTAGTATAAATGCAAAAGGTGCAATAAAAATATCCAGTAGAAGGAGTAATACTACATTAAGCACCTACACAAAATCATCATCTACGCTACTTATATTTACGCAAAATGGAATAGTTCATAAATTACCAAGTTATATGATTCAAAATATTTCTAAGAAGGGTGTATTTATAAATACTCTATTAGATAATTTTAACCTTTACGATAAAATAGTAGATATTGTTTCAGTGGATGATTTTAGCGAGGAAGCTAGTATATATTTATTTACAAAAAAAGGATTTACAAAAAGAACTAAAATTAGTGAACTCCAGGGAGATTTTTTCTCCACACTGGTTTATAAACTTAAAACAGAGGAAGATAAAATAACCTCCGTAAAAATCAACATGGATAATGTAGATAAAGACGTGTTACTGGTGACAAAAAAGGCAATGTGCATAAGATTTAATGTGAATAATATTAACTTTATGGGAAAGGTTGCCTCTGGGGTAACGGGAATAAGTCTAAAAGATGATGATGAAGTTATATTTGTAGATTTGGTAGGGGCTGTAGTAAAAAACACAGAACCAAAGAGTGAAGTACTCGTCACACTAGATCAGGGGTTATCACTAACGGTCAGCTCCTTTAAAGGTGAAAACAAGGTTATAAAACTTGATGATATAAATGTTCAAAATAGAGCAGGTAGAGGTAAAAACCTAACCAATGCACTAGTAGATGATTATGTAGACGCTGTTATTTTAGAATAGAAATATAAAAAAAGGCATGCAATGTGAGTTTAATTCAAACTAATCGTAGCATGCCTTTTTTTATTAAAAACGAAAAATTTATTAATTAAAAAACCAAGTAATCCTATAACTACTGAATTTACAAGGATAGATAAGCTAAGCCATAGATGATTTAGCTTGATTATATTTGGTTCGCTTGGAATAAGAGCAATGAGTGGATTATTCCTTGTTAATATTACTAAAAGAAGGCTATTTAAAATCATGCTAAAAAAAAGTACAGAAGCATATTGAAAATAGGATTTTGGGCAGGCAGTTCCTTTGAAAGTGAAATTAGTATTCAATATGTACCCGGAAATAGAATAAAATAAGAATGCAATTATGTTAAAAATGAACAACATTTTACCACTAGTAATTCCAGTGGTGTAGGATAGAATGTTTATTATTAATATATCTATTGTAATGTTAGTAAAACCAACTAACGCATATTTAAATAGCTCAGCTATAGACTTAAGTGTTTTACTTAAATTAATTGAATTCAAGAAACTAGTCACCACCCCTTGTGTAAAGTGAATATCACCATATGTTGCTATCCTCTAGTGTACAACAAAAACATGAAAAACAGAACATAAATATTTTTAATAAACAAAATATAAAGGTGGGTATATGGAAAAAATAATATATAAAAATGGAATGAAATTATTATATAAGAGGGCAGAAAACAATTTAACTTCTTTTACAATAGGATTTAATGCAGGTGCAAACTGTGAAAAAGCTGAGGAACTGGGAATTGCCCATGTCGTAGAGCACATGCTTTTTAAGGGGACGTCTTCTCGAAATGAATATGAAATAAATAAATTATGTGATGAAACCTTTGGATTTTGTAATGCAATGACTAATTATCCTTATGTAGTATATTATGGAACAACACTAGATGAGGATTTTGAAAGGGGTTTTGAAATTTACTCTGATATTCTTATAAACCCATCTTTTCCACTAGATGGATTTAGTGAAGAAATAGGAGTAATCATAGAAGAACTAAAAGAGTGGAAAGATGATTCAAATCAGTTATGTGAAGACTCCATGTTTTACAATTGTTTTAAAGAACGAAGATTAAAGGATTTAATTATAGGCACGGAAGAAAGTATTAAATCCGTTACTATAAAACAAATTATAGATTTTTATCATAAACATTATACTGCAGGTAACTGTGTAGTGTCAGTAGTATCCTCTATGAGTCTTGAAAGTGTTTCAGAAATAGTAGAAAAGTATTTATGTAGTTCTGATTCTAAGTTAACTAATGAAAATCAGACAGTAAAAAAGAATGAGGAGTACGTATACGAAAACAATAAGCCTGGAAACTATTTTAAATATAAAAGTGATATACAAGGGGCGAAAATTCACTATTGTTTTTCACTGCATGATTTAAATCCTAGAGAAATTAGTGCTTTGAAGTTATTTAATATAGTGCTTGGAGAAGGTACAAGTAGCATATTGTATCATGAAATTAGAACTAAGAGAGGCCTTGTCTATGATATAGGAAGTAAAATTAGTAATGAGACAGGAATAAAACTTTTCAAAATTTCTCTTGGAACTTCATATGAAAATGTCCATGATACTATAAAAATTATTAATGATGAAATAGAAAAAGTTAAAAGGCTTCGATATTATTTTGATGAGAACTGCATTTTAAAGCTATGTAAAAGTTACAAATTAAAAAGGATGCTAGCGATAGAGAAATCTATACAAATCAGTATGAATTTATGCGTCTATGAAATTATGTATGGAGATGGATTTGAAATTTTTTCTGAATTTGAGTGTATGAAAAACATAAGTGACAATGAAATAATGGAAGTAGTAAATAAAGTTTTAGTAAATCCTACTATACAAATTTTAATGCCAAAGTTAAATGATAATAAATAGGAGGTAAATATGGAGAAAAAATGGTTGCTAAGAAATACCTCTGCGGATATTGCATTGCTTGCGAAAAACTCCGGGGTAAGTGAGGTTGTAGCTAAGATTTTAAATAATAGGGGATTAATTAATGAAATAGAAATAAAAAAATTTATGAGAACCAGTTTAGAAGATTTGTATGATCCATTTTTAATGAAAGATATGGAAAAAGCTACAGGACTAATGGTCACAGCTATAAAAAATAATGAAAAAATAGTTATTTACGGAGATTATGATGCAGACGGGGTAACTAGCACCGTTATACTGTACAAGGCATTAAAAAACTGCGGAGCACAGGTTGATTACTATGTGCCCAATAGAGAAAATGAAGGATATGGTATTAACAGTGATAGAATAAGGAAATTAAAGCAGCAAGGCACTTCAGTTATTTTAACTTGTGATAATGGAATAGCGGCTATTGAACAGGTTAAACTAGCAAAAGAACTAGGAATGACGGTTATAATAACTGATCACCATGAACTAGCATTTGACGAAGATGAAAGCTCAGTAAGAACTTTTAAGATTCCAGCAGCAGATGCAGTTGTAAATCCAAAACAAGTGGAATGCAAATACCCTTTTAAAAATTTATGTGGGGCAGGGATAGCTTATAAATTTGTACAAGCATTATATATAAAACTTGGACTTTTTAACCAAAACACACAGGAACTCGTTGAAATTGCAGGGATAGGAACTATTTGTGATGTGGTAGATTTGGTTTCGGAGAATAGAATAATTGCTAAAAATGCCTTAGTAATGTTAACAAATACAAAAAACCTTGGGCTTAAATGTCTAAAGGAAATTTTGTGCATTGAAGGCAAAGTGATGAAATCTTATCATGTGGGATTTAAAATAGGACCATGTATAAATGCTACTGGAAGACTCGACACAGCAGCACTTTCAGTAGAGCTATTACTATGTGATGATGAAACGAGGGCAAAGGAACTAGCTAAAACATTATTTGAACTTAATAAAACAAGACAAGAGATGACAACGGAAAACGTAGAAGAGGTAATTAAACTTATAGAAAATTCTAGTTATAAAAATGATAAAGTACTAGTAATTTATAAAGAAGATATTCATGAGAGCATCGCAGGAATTGTTGCAGGGCGTGTTAGGGAGGCTTTCCATGTTCCAACTATAATACTAACTAAGGGGAAAGATAACCCTAAGGGCTCAGCGAGATCTACAGAAGAATATAATTTATTTGAGGAATTAATGAAATGTGAAGAGCTTATGGAAAAATTCGGAGGTCATCCCATGGCTGCAGGGCTATCTATAAAAGAAGAAAATATAGATGGGTTAAGGGAAAAATTAAATCGAATTTGCACGTTAACGGACCAGGATATAATTCCGAAGATAAGAATAGATAAGCGAATTCCATTAAATAAAATAAATTATGAAATGATAGAAGAATTAGAACTCTTAGAGCCTTTTGGTAAAGGTAACCCAGCGCCACTTCTAGCTGAAAAGAATATTACTGTTTTAAAGATAGATATACTAGGTAAAAATGCTAATACATTAAAAATAAAATGTATGATGCCAGGGGAAAGTAAAACAATAGATGGAATATGTTTTAATAAAGTGGAGGAATTTATACAAAGGTTAAAAGACACTTATGGCGAAGGTCATATGAACTATATTAACAGTCCTAGAGGTATGAAACTAGATTTGGTTTATTCACCTCAAATTAATGAATATAATGGACGTACATCTATTCAATTAAAAATTCTTGAATTTAAAATACATTAAAAGATTAAAGGCACATAGATTAAATCTATGTGCCTTTGTTATAGCTATTTTAAATTATAAATTATTTTCGTATTGTTGTACCATTTTTTTTACCATTTCTCCGCCAACAGAACCACATTCCCTTGAAGTTAGATCTCCGTTGTAATCTGTAAAATTAACGCCTAATTCTTTTGCAGTTTCCATTTTAAATTTGTTTAATCCGGCTTTAGCCTCAGGTACTAGTTTTCTTTTTGACATTTGATAATCACTCCTTTTATATTTTATTTTATTACTGTTACAAGATACTATCTTGCGCTGATGAGGTATATGCTTAGCGTATACCTATAATTTTTATAATTATAAGTTTTTTTCGTATGATTCTACCATTTTCTTAACCATTTGTCCGCCTACTGAACCATTTTGTCTAGAAGTAAGATCTCCATTGTAGCCGTTTGTTAAAGGAACGCCAACTTCTTTAGCAGCTTCCATTTTAAATTTGTTTAGTCCTTCTCTTGCTTGAGGTACTAATGTTCTGTTTGCCATTTGTAATTCCTCCTTTTTATAATTTGTTATTATGGTATGATAGTATTTTGTGCAGATATTTGTATTATATAACAGAAAACTTAAGGAAAATAAGGCAAGTACATCATTTTAAATTAATACCTGTTAACATATAAAAATATTATGATTAAAAGATAAATATTCCTTATAATTATAATTAAAAACTTAAAAAAGTAATAGGTTCATATGATTAAGAGAATAAAACTAAAATTAAGAGGTATATGACTAGCATATACCTCTTAACATCTTAACCAATTTATAATTCAAATTTGAATTTTAAATTTCGAATTATAAGTCTTTTTCGTACTTTTCAACCATTTTTTTAACCATTTGTCCGCCTACTGAACCATTTTGTCTAGAAGTAAGATCCCCATTGTATCCGTTTTTCAAACTAACTCCAACTTCTTGAGCAGCTTCCATTTTAAATTTGTTAAGTCCCTCTCTTGCTTGTGGTACTAATGTTTTGTTAGCCATTGTTAATTCCTCCTCTTATATTTGAGATTATTTTATAATAGTAGTTTATCCCCATATATCATTTTTATTTTAGTGATTTGAAGGGTAGTTTTGAAAATTATATACTCTTTAGTAAATTATGGACAACTAAAATTTAAAAAAATACTAGAACTTTCCATTGGATTTAGTATATAATAATGTAGAATTACTGATTAAACGATAGTTTTTAAAGGAGTGTTAAAGTGACAAAGCATAAAATAATAATGACTGGTGGTGGATCTGCAGGACACGTTACACCAAATCTTGCACTTATACCAAAACTTAAAACCTTAGATTATGAAATTCAATATATAGGCACACAAGATGGTATTGAAAGAAAAATAATAGAGGGTGAAAATATAAAATATTATCCGATATCTAGTGGGAAACTTCGAAGATATTTTGATTTTAAAAATTTTACTGATCCTTTTAAAGTAATTAAGGGTATTTTTGAAGCGAAAAAGATTATAAAAATGCAAAAGCCGGATATAGTTTTTTCTAAAGGTGGTTTTGTTTCAGTACCGGTAGTACTTGCTGCATATTTAAATAAAGTGCCAGTAATTGCACATGAATGTGATATTACACCAGGACTTGCTAATAAACTTGCAGCTCCTTATTGTACAAAATTATGTGTGACTTTCCCAGAATCGCTAAAGGAAATAAAAAATGGGAAAGCAGTACTTACTGGGAATCCTATAAGAGCTGAATTATTTAAGGGAAGTAAAATAAAGGGCAAGGAAATATGTGGTTTTAAAAATGATAAGCCAATAATGCTAGTCATTGGAGGAAGTTTAGGATCCAAAATTATAAATGAATCGATACGAATAAAACTTACCAAATTTCTACTAGTGTATAATGTTATTCATATTTGTGGCAATGGAAATATTGATAATACACTTAAAAACAAAAATGGTTATGTCCAGTATGAGTATGTAAAAGATGAACTACCGCATCTATTGGCTAGTTCAGACATTGTTGTGTCAAGGGCTGGAGCTAATGCTATTTTTGAGCTTTTGGCAATGAGAAAGCCTAATTTATTAATTCCGTTATCTGGTAAATCTAGTAGAGGAGATCAAATACTCAACGCAGAATCTTTTCACAAAAGCGGTTATAGCATGGTTATTCAAGAGGAGGAACTTACTCCAGAAAATTTAGAAACAAAAATTAATGAGTTATATAATAATAGAAGTGAATATATTAAGAATATGAATTCTAGTAATACTGAAAAGAGTATTGATTTAATTGTAGATCTAATAGAAAAATATAGAAAAAGATGAAGAATTTAAAAATTCTTCGTCTTTTTTTTGTTTTATCTGCAAAAAAATAATAAAAAAATATTTTGTATATAAAAAAATGTAAAAAGGTGCAAACTGTAATTACAAGTAAAGAAAAATAAATTCTAATTTAAATAAGAGGAGAATATAATGGAACTTGAATTTTTAGGTGCAGCGCAGTGTGTTACAGGGTCATGTCATATAGTAAGGGTACGAGACAAAACTATCTTACTGGATTGTGGATTATATCAAGGAAGAGATGGAGAGCAAGATAAAAATGAAAAATTTGCTTTTAATCCCTCTGATATAGATTTAGTGATATTGTCCCACGCTCACATAGATCATAGTGGTAAAATTCCACTACTATACAAGAAAGGATTTAAAGGCGAAATAGTTTGTAGTAAAGCTACAATGGAATTATGTAATGTTATGCTACCGGATAGTGGGCACATTCAAGAGATGGAGGTCCAGTGGAAAAATAAGAAACTCGAAAAAAAAGGGCAACTGCCAGAAGAGGCATTATATTCTTCAAAAATAGCAGAAGAGTGCATGAAAGTTTTTAAAAGTTATAATTATGATGAAGAAATAAAACCTTTTGATGGTTTAACAATTGTTTTAAAGGATGCAGGTCATTTATTAGGGTCTGCTATTATTGAACTGGAAATGCAAGAAGTTGATGGGGAACCAGTAAAACTTGTTTATAGTGGTGATATAGGTAATTTTAATATCCCGCTTATAAATGATCCTACAGCTATAGAGTTTGCAGACTACGTTATCATGGAGACTACCTATGGGGATAAGGTACATAGCAAATTCGAAGACGTATTAAAAGAATTAGCTAATATAATAAAACAAACTTTTGATATAGGTGGGAATGTAATAATTCCATCCTTTGCAGTAGGCAGAACACAAGAAGTATTATATGCACTCAATATGTATGTTGAAGAAGATATTATTAAAAACTGCAGTGTTTATGTGGATAGTCCACTTGCAGAAAAAGCAACGAAAATTTTTGCGAATAACACAGAATACTTCGATGCGGATGCAAAGCAGTACCAAAAACATGATAATGATGTACTAGATTTTAAGGGACTTACTTTTACTCATTCTGCAGAGGAATCTATGAAGCTTAATGAGATACAAAAGGGAATCGTTATAATATCAAGTAGTGGAATGTGCGATGCAGGTAGAATAAAGCATCACTTAAAGCATAATTTAGTGAGGAGTGAAAATTCTATAGTATTTGTAGGATATCAGGCGGAGGGAACCCTAGGTAGAAGAATTCTAGATGGAAATAAAAAAGTTAAAATTTTTGGAGAAGAAATTGCCGTTGCAGCAAAAATATACAATTTGCAAGGGCTTTCAGGTCATGCAGATAGGAATGGCTTGTTTAAATTTCTAGAGAATATAAAGATAAAACCTAAAAAGGTTTTTCTGGTACACGGAGATGCGAATTCCCAAAAATCTTTTAAGGATCTATTAGACTCAAAAGAATATGATTCTGTAATAGTTAAAAGTCTGGAAACATATAAACTATATTAATCAATGCATTTAAAGAAAATCACAGTATAATTTAGTTATTTTATACTTAATGAAGAAAATCTTAGTCCATATTGGAATATTTAGAACAAAAAAACTTGAATGTTTTTATTTTTGATGTATAATTAAGGGGTATTAAAAACTATCTACTAATATAAATGCGTGGGGTGATTGTAATTAAAAAATTGACGATAATTTATTGGAGCAATGGTGGGAATGTTGAAGTGTTGGCGAATCATGTTGCCAAAGGAGCAAAAGAATCTGGAGCAGAGGTACTAGTAAAACTAGTTAGTGAAGCCACAGTAGAAGATGTAACCACAGCAGATGTGGTAGCTTTTGGAAGCCCATCGATGGATAACAATAGGATTGAACAACATGAAATGCAACCTTATATTGATAAATTCAAATTAATCCCAATCGAAAATAAAGTCACAGGATTATTTGGATCTTATGGATGGGATGACGGAGAATTTATGAACAAATGGATAAGTTTAATGAAAGATTACCAATTTAATGTTATTCAAAGTTTAACTGTTAATGAAGCACCTACTAATGAGCAATTAGTGCTAGCCGAAGAAATGGGAAGAAATTTGGTCAAATAATGTTTTATTATAAAAATGCTTATGGCTATGCAAAATTAAGAAAGAAGGTTTATTAAATGAGAAAAATGAAAACTATGGACGGGAATACAGCAGCAGCACACGTTGCGTACGCATATACCGATGTTGCAGCGATTTATCCTATAACACCATCTTCAAATATGCCTGAATATTGTGATGAATTGGCAGCAAAAGGAACAAAAAATGTATTTGGTCAAGTACTTAAACTTGTTGAAATGCAATCAGAAGCTGGGGCAGCAGGAACAGTTCACGGTTCACTTCAAGCAGGAGCATTAACTACTACATTTACATCTTCTCAAGGATTACTACTAATGATTCCAAATATGTATAAAATATCTGGAGAACTTTTACCAGGAGTATTCCATGTAGCTGCTAGATCACTTGCTACTCATGCTCTTAATATTTTTGGAGATCATCAAGATGTAATGGCTACTAGACAAACAGGATGTGCAATACTTGCATCAGGTTCAGTACAGGAAGTTATGGACTTATCCCCAGTAGCTCATTTAGCAGCTATTGAAGGAAAAATTCCTTTCGTAAGCTTTTTTGATGGATTTAGAACTTCTCATGAAATACAAAAAATTCAAATATGGGATTACGAAACATTAGGTAGTCTTGTAAACAAAGACGCAGTAGAATCATTTAGAAATAGTGCTATGAACCCAGAGCACCCTGTAACTCGTGGAACAGCACAAAACCCAGATATATATTTCCAAGGAAGAGAAGCAGCAAACAGATACTATGATGCTCTTCCAGAAAAAGTTGAAAATTACATGGGAAAAATTAATTCATTAATTGGAACTGACTACCATTTATTTAATTACTATGGTGCACCTGATGCAGATAGAATGATAATAGCTATGGGATCAGCTTGCGATACAATTGAAGAAACTATAGATTACTTAATAGCTAAGGGAGAAAAAGTTGGAGTACTTAAAGTGCATCTTTACAGACCATTCTCATTAGACCATTTCTTCAAATACATACCTTCTACAGTTAAAAAAATATCTGTACTTGATAGAACTAAAGAACCAGGATCTATTGGAGAACCATTATTCCAAGATGTAAGAAATGCTTATTTTGATAAAGCAGTTAGACCTGTTATAGTTGGTGGAAGATATGGTTTAGGTTCAAAAGATACTACTCCAGCTCACATTGTTGCTGTATATGATGCATTAAAAGCAGATTCACCTAAAACAGAATTCACTGTGGGTATAGTAGATGACGTTACTAACACATCACTTGCTATTGGAGAAACTGTAACAACAACTCCAGAGGGAACTAAAGAATGTAAATTCTGGGGACTTGGATCAGATGGTACTGTTGGAGCTAACAAGAGTGCTATAAAAATCATTGGAGATCATACAGACATGTTTGCTCAAGCATACTTTGCATATGATTCCAAGAAATCTGGTGGAATAACTGTTTCTCACTTAAGATTTGGTAAGAAAGCTATAAAATCACCATACTTAATTACAGCTGCAAACTATGTTGCTTGTGGTAACCAATCTTATGTAAATAAATATGATGTTCTAAAAGGAATTAAAGATAATGGAACATTCTTATTAAACTGCATATGGAATATGGAAGACTTAGAGAAAAATTTACCAGCAACAATGAAGAGATATATTGCAAATCACAATATTAACTTCAACACAATTGATGCAGTTGGTATAGCTCAATCAATAGGTCTTGGTGGAAGAACAAACATGATAATGCAATCAGCTTTCTTTAAACTTGCTGATATTATACCTGCAGAAGATGCAGTTAAGTATCTTAAGCAAGCAGTTGTTACATCATACGGTAAAAAGGGTGAAAAAATCGTTAATATGAACAATGCTGCAATAGATAGAGGAATTGAAGCAGTTGTTAAGATTAATGTACCAGAAAGCTGGAAAAATGCTAAAGATGTTAATGCAACTTCAAATAAAGTTAGACCAGATTTCATTAAAAATATAGCTGATGTAATGAACAGACAAGAAGGAGATTCACTTCCTGTTTCAGCATTCGTTGGAATAGAAGATGGAAGTGTAGTACCAGGAACAGCTGCATACGAAAAGAGAGGAATTGCTGTAAATGTACCAGATTGGCAAGTAGACAAATGTATACAATGTAATCAATGTGCATATGTATGTCCACATGCTGTAATAAGACCATTCTTAGCATCTGATGAAGAACTTAAAAATGCTCCAGCTAATTATGAAAGTAAAAAAGCTGCTGGTGGAAAGAAATTTGAAGGTCTTAATTTCACTATTGGTATTAGTTTAGAAGATTGTACTGGTTGTGGGAATTGTGCTGAAGTATGTCCAGCAAAAGAAAAAGCATTAATTATGAAACCATATGCAACACAAGAATCAAAAATAGAAAATTGGGACTTCGAACTATCATTAACTAAAAAAGAAAACCCAATGGGAACAGCAACTGTTAAAGGAAGCCAATTTGAGCAACCACTTATGGAATTCAGCGGAGCTTGTGCTGGATGTGGAGAAACACCATATGCTAGACTTATTACTCAATTATTTGGTGATAGAATGCTTATAGCTAATGCTACAGGATGTTCATCAATTTGGGGCGGAAGTTCACCAGCTTCACCATATACTGTTAATGAATGTGGTAAAGGACCTGCTTGG
Organism: Clostridium sp.; assembly: GCF_051278035.1. Lineage (GTDB taxonomy): Bacteria > Bacillota > Clostridia > Clostridiales > Clostridiaceae > Clostridium_AD. The sequence goes on along the minus strand of NZ_JBNMNU010000021.1, from coordinate 11,783 downwards.
GCTAATTCATTGTTTGAAGATAATGCTGAATTCGGACTTGGAATGCACATTGCAACTATGCAATTAAGAGATAAGGTTGAAATGTTAGCTGTTGAAGCATTAACATCAAACACAAGTAAAGAATTAAAAGCAGCACTTAATGAATGGATAGAAAACAAAGATGATTCAGAGGGTTCAAAAAATGCAACATCTAAATTATTACCACTATTAACAGCTGAAAAAGATAGTAGTGAAGCATTAAAAGAAATGTTCAGTAAAAAAGATCATTTAGTTAAAAAGTCTCAATGGATATTTGGTGGAGACGGCTGGGCTTATGATATCGGATACGGTGGAGTTGACCATGTACTTGCATCTGGCGAAGATGTAAATATATTTGTAATGGATACAGAAGTGTATTCAAATACTGGAGGTCAAGCATCAAAATCTACTCCAACAGCTGCTATAGCTAAATTTGCTGCAACTGGAAAGAGAACTAAGAAAAAAGATTTAGGTATGATGGCAATGAGCTATGGTTATGTTTATGTTGCTCAAATAGCAATGGGTGCTGATAAAAATCAAACACTAAAAGCTATAAAAGAAGCAGAAGCTTATAAAGGACCATCACTTATAATTGCTTATGCACCATGTATCAATCACGGTCTTAAAGTTGGAATGGGTTGTACACAACTTGAAACTAAGAGAGCTGTTGAATCTGGATACTGGGGTATGTTTAGATTTAATCCAGAATTAAAAGAAGCAGGAAAAAATCCATTTATATTGGATTCTAAAGAGCCAACTACTTCATTTAGAGATTACTTAATGGGCGAAGTTAGATACTCTTCACTTGCAAAAGTATATCCTGAAATAGCAGAAGAATTGTTTGTTAAAACAGAAAAAGATGCTATGGAAAGATTAGAAGGTTACAAAAAACTTGCTGAACAAAAATAATATTTAAAATTAAAAGTAAAAGGAAGATGGATTTAATTCCACCTTCCTTTGAAATTTTAGCTCATTTTACAATTTAACAATAATATTAATAAAAAGAATTTGAAAAACCCTATTAATATTACATTATTAAGGGTAGAATTATAACATACTCAATATAGGAGGTATTACATTATGAATGAAGACAAAAATACATCTTGCGGATGCGGTTGTAACGAAGAAGAAACTGAAGTAAAAAACCAGGGTTGCGGATGTGGAAGCAATGAAAATGAAGGTTGTGGATGCGAAGGTCATGAACATGACGGTGAAGACGGTGGATGTGGTTGTGGAGAAGGCGAAGCATTAACAGTAGAATTAGAAGATGAAAATGGTAATGTACTTCCATGTGAAGTAGTAGATGGATTTACTTATAAAGATAATGAATTTGCATTAGTTCAAAACCCTCAAGATGATTCAATATATCTTTTCAAAGTGGTTGGAGACGAAGAAACAGGCGAATTAGTTATTCCAGAAGATGAAGAATTTGCAGAAGTAACTGCTTATTATGAAGAAATGATTAAAAACGAGAAATAATTTTATAAAAGAGTCGTTGCGTATGCATCGGCTCTTTTTAAAATTATTTTTATAAAGCATTAATAGTAATGTTATGGTAACAATAAAGATAATACATTATTGTGAGAGGGGTATTTATGAAAGAAAAATTAGCAATTTTTGATGTGGATTATACTTTAACAAAGAAGGAAACATTAATAGAATTTTATCTTTTTATGATGAAAAAAAATCGTAAACTTTTAAAATATTTACCTAAAAGCATATCTTCATCTATATTTTACGCTTTTAAAATATATGATGCCTCAAAATTAAAGAAAATTTTTATAAGATTTATCGACGGTATAGAAGAAGCAGAAATGAAAAAAATCGTAAAAGAATTCTATGAAACACGTTTAAGTAAAATATTATATAAGGATGCTATTGATACCATTAAAAAAATGAAAGCACAGGGGTATAAGATTTATTTGATTTCAGCTTCAGCAGAATTCTATTTAAGTGAGCTCTATAACATAAAGGAAGTTGATATGGTGATAGGTACTAGGTTTATGATAAATAGTGGATTTCATAGAAATGAAATTATTGGAGAAAACTGTAAGGGTGAGGAAAAAGTAATAAGATTAAAACAGGTGTTGAAGGAACAAAATATTGAAGTTGATTTTGAAAGTTCATATATGTACTCTGATTCTCTATCAGATTTACCACTTTTTAATTTAGTGGGGCATCCCTACTTAATAAACTTTAAGAAATCGCACGATAAAATTGAAATATTAAAATGGAAATAATAGAAATTTAGGAGGATACATATGGAGAAATGTATAAATTCATATTTTTTATTCGGAGAGGAAATCAAAAAAAGTGCAGAATTCAAAAATTATTATAAGAGTGATGGTAAAACCTTATATGAAGTTATAAGGGTAAGTGATGGGATTCCAGTATTTCTTATGGAACATTTAGATAGGCTAGAAAATTCAGCAAAGATTATGAAATACGTTCCCATTATTACAAGGGATGAAATTATAGATGGAATAATAAAGTTAATAGATAAAAATAATGCTAAAGACGAAAATTTAAAATTAATTATAAATTATGATTCCGCTTACGACAAAGCCGAAAATAAGGATACTTTCAATGAAAGATTCTTAGCGTATTTTACGACCCATGATTACCCCTGCGCAGACCAATATGTGAAGGGTGTGAATACCATTATATATCATGGTGAGCGAAGAAATCCAAATGCTAAAGTCATTGATAGTGATTTTAGAGATAGTGTGAATCATAAGATTGCCAGTAAAAAGGTGTATGAGGCAATTCTTGTAGATAAACAAGGGTTCATTACTGAAGGTAGTAAATCCAATATTTTCATGGTGCAGGGAACTACAGTTGCAACTTCAAAAGTTTCAAATGTACTACCAGGTATTACAAGGCAATTTATTATAAAAGTTTGCGAAAGTTTAAATATAGACTTTAAAGAAGAAAACATCCATGAGAGTAAACTAAAATCACTAGCAGGTTTATTTATCTCTGGAACATCACCTAAGGTACTTCCTATAAAAAGTGTGGATGAGTTTTTTTATAATTCATCAGAAAATTCTATTATAAATTCAATAATGATGGAATTTGGTGTAGAAATAAATAAGGATAAAGAGAAATTTGTAAAGTTTCTTTCTAATAGGACGATAAGTAAGTAAAACAATTAGTGTTTTTAAAAAAAGTATTTTAAATAAATAAAAGGAGAAATTATGGTATAATTTCATTATAGAAAGGGGTGGTATGATGATAGATAAAGTAGGGGCTAAAGTTTATAAGGGGGTTAATGTTAGCGATTGTTTGCAAAACGCTAGTACTAGTTTAGGTATTCCAGTAGAAAAGCTTAAATACTCGATTTTAGAGGAAAAAAAAGGATTTTTTAAGAAACATGCGGTGATCTCCATTGATGATGAAGACGATTTAAATAAAGAAAAAATCCATAGTGAAGAAATAAATGGAACTATAGAAATTGTGGGTGGCGAAATTATTATAAAAAATCCTAAACAAGATGGGAAGCCGGCATTGATTTCTACAGCAAATAGTATTACGATAACAGTAAATGAGGAAAAAGTTAATTTACGAATGCCGGTATATGAGGAAAGTATTATAGAAGTTTTATTTGAAGAAAATGAAGCTAAAAGGCAAATGGATATAAGGACAAGTTTAGATAAGATGGAAGCTTATATTAGCATTATGTATGAGCCCAATATTACTTATAAACTAAAAGATTTGAAGCCCGTGAATTCAGTTATAATGGAAGTAGAAGTAAAAGAAAAAACCATGCCACCTAAATTTACCAAGCTTGAAATTGAAAATGAACTAATAAATTATCACATTAAATACGGAATTTTAAAAGAGGACATTATAAAATGTTCAGAGGCTACTGAAATCTCAGAACTACTTATTGCAAGAGGAAAGGATCCGATAAAGAAAATAGATGATAGGCTGGGAATTAAGTACGATAATGAACACACTGAGCTTCTAACTGAAGATCAAGACGAAGATCAGAGTGTAGATTATAAGGCAATTGGAACTGTTAATGCAGTAGAAGTAGGACAAGTTTTAGCTATTCTTTATCCAGGTGCGGACGGAGAAGATGGAATAGATATTACAGGGAAAATTGTAAAAACTAAAAATGCAAAAAAAATAGTATTAGCTGCTGGAGCCGGTGCTGAAATGAAGGATGAATTCACAGTTGTAGCGAGAATTGAAGGCAGACCTTCAGCCAAAGGAAATATTTTTTTTGTTTACAAAACATTTGAAGTAAATGGAGATGTTGAACTCAAAACTGGTAATGTTAAATTTTTAGGAGATATAATTATACATGGCAGTGTAAATGAAGGAATGGTAGTTGAATCAGGTAATTCAATTTTAATTAAAGATAATGTAGCAGAAGCGGTAATTACTGCTAATGGAGATATTGTGATACGTGGTAATATATTTCATTCATTTGTTTCTGCGGGGAAAGAAGATGTATTAATTCAGGAATATTTATGCGATTTAAAGAGCATGAAAAGTGACCTTGAAAAAATAATAACTTCAATAACTCAACTAAAAGAAATGAACCTTTTAGAAAAGAATACTAGTGATGGGGAACTAATAAAAATTTTAATAGAAACTAAGTTCAAAAATCTTCCTAAAACTTGTATTAAGGTACTAGAGCAAATGTCGCAATCGGAAAGTGAAGAGGACCAATTACTATTTATCATAAAACATAAAATACTTAATTTAGGACCGCTTAGTATAAACAGTTATGAGGAGTTAAATGATGCGGTGGTAATTATTGAAAATAAAATCGTAAGCTTCTCGACAGACTTAACTCTTCCGGTGGATGTAGTTCTAGATTATTGTCAAGATTCAACAATTAAGAGTTCAGGTAATGTGATTTTTAGTGGAAAAGGACAATACGTATCTAAAATATATGCAAGTGATAGTGTTGTATTTAAAAAGGATAAAAGTGTAGCCAGGGGTGGACTTATAAAAGCTGGAAAAGAGATTAAATGCAAAACAGTTGGTGGACATGGTGGGGTGTCAACTCAGCTTATCGTAGAAAACCATGGCCAAATATGGGCAGAAATTGCTTATTCAAATACTAGGTTAACTATAGGTACTAGAGAATACGTTTTAGATGTTACTAGCAAAGACGTTCATGCGTATATAGATGATTCCGGTGAGCTAGTTGTTGATAAATTACGAGTGTAGGGGGAGCTAATATGAAGGAACAAGATAGGGAAATTTTGATTTTTAGCATAAATAATGAATATTATGCTACGAGTATTATGGAAGTAGAAAGGATACTAGGATACGAAAAATCAACTAAAATTCCAGATTCACCATCTTTTGTGGAAGGTGTGATAAATTATGAAGGTGATATTTTACCGGTTATATCATTATCAAAAAGATTTAATCTTCCTTTTACAGAAACAACAGATACAACCAAGATAATAGTTGCTAAGGAAAACCATAGCAAAATAGGTATAATAGTTGATTTTGTTTCTGAAGTTAAGGATGTAGGAATAGACGATATAGAAGACTCACCAGAAATAATTTCAGGAATATCCAAAAGATATATCAAAGGACTTATTAAAATTGATGGTAGAATAATAATATATTTAAATCTTTCAGGTATATTAACAGAAAAAGAAAAAATACAAATAATATAAATAAGGTGTAAAAATGGAATATATTGAGATAAAAGTAGGGATTTCAGATTTGAATGTAGCATATTCACCAGATAAATTAATAACAGTGGGCCTGGGATCTTGTGTGGGTATTGCAATTTATGATAAATCACTAGCGCTTGGAGGTTTGGCACACATAATGCTTCCAGATAGTAGTCAGTTTAACAAAGTAACCAATGAAATAAAATTTGCAGATTTAGCTATACCAATACTCGTCCAGGATATGATAAGAAAAGGTGCAAAGCTTAGAAATATGAGAGCTAAAATTGCAGGTGGGGCATCCATGTTTAATTTTGCAGACAAAAGTATAATAATGGACATTGGTAGTAGAAATGGTATAGCTGTGAAAAATGCACTTAAAGTACTATCCATACCTATAATAGCAGAAGACATTGGTGGCAATAAAGGGAGAACCTTGATATTCGACACAAAAAGTGGAGTGTTATCTATTAGGACCGTAGGTATGGGAATTGAAGAAATTTAGAGTGAAAATCACAATGGGGTGAAATGTATTGTTAAGAAAAATTAAAGTGATTGTAGTAGATGATTCAGCATTGATGAGAAAAATAATTACTGATATGATAAATGCTGGAACTGAGATGGTAGTAATAGATACAGCAAGAAATGGTGAAGAGCTTTTAACAAAAATTACACTTAATAAACCTGATGTGATAACATTGGATATTGAAATGCCTAAAATGAATGGAATTGAAACATTAGTGCAACTTAGAAAAAAAAATGCTGACATACCAGTTATTATGTTAAGTAGTATTTCTAAAATTGGAACAGAACTCACTATGGAATGTCTACAGCTAGGAGCTTTTGATTTTATACCAAAACCATCTGGGCCAATATCACTAGATATTAATAAAGTTCAAGATGAATTGGTGCAAATAATAAAATTAGCTTTTACTCAGAGTCAAGTTGGAAGCAAAACAACAGTTAAAAAAAATATTGAACCAAATATAAACACCTCCAAAAGAGCTTTAGGAGGCAATGTAGAGGTTGTAGTTATCGGAGCTTCTACTGGCGGGCCCAAAGCATTGTACAAGGTAATAACAGCACTACCTGACAATCTAGGAGTTCCAGTTCTAGTAGTTCAGCATATGCCAACAGGTTTTACAAAAGCCTTTGCTGATCGGCTTAATTTAAACAGTAAACTAAAGGTTGTAGAAGCAAGTGATTGTGACTCTATAGAAAAAAATGTGGTTTATATAGCTCCGGGTGGTTTTCATATGGAGGTAGGTATTGACAAGAGGATACATTTGAATTTAAAACCTTCCCTTTGGGGAGTTAGGCCCTGCGTAGATAAACTCTTTTTATCTGCTACTAAAGTTTACCGGTCAAAAATACTAAGTGTTATACTTACTGGAATGGGCCGTGATGGTGCAGAAGGTACCGTAGCAATTAAAAATAATGGAGGAACTACTATAGCTGAACATAAGTATACTTGCATTATTTATGGAATGCCAAAAGCAGCATTTGAAACTGGCAAAGTAGATGAAATAGTTCTACTACCTGACATTGCTGAAAGAATTAATAAAATTGTATCGCGGAGAGGGGAATAGCAATGGACTTAATTTATTTTCAACAATGGGTTTTAAAAGAATATAAGATAGATTTATCAGCATACAAATCCAATCAATTACACAGAAGAATACTGAGCTTAATGTCCAGAGTTGGAGTTAACTCTGTAGAAGAGTATATTAGCTTATTAAAGAGTGATCCGGCTCAAAAGAAGAAATTCCTAGACTTTATAACAATAAACGTAACAGAATTTTTTAGGAATCCGGAAATATTCTTAGGATTTTCAAAAAAAATAAAATCTGAACTGCCGTATAGTAAGGGGCTTAAGATTTGGAGCGCAGCATGTTCGGTTGGGCCTGAACCGTATTCGTTAGCTATGATTATGGATGATTTATACTCTGGAGCTAACCATAAAATTGTAGCTACAGACATAGATAGTACGATACTAGAAAAAGCTAAAATTGGTGAATATATGTATTCGGAAATTAAAAATGTACCAAGCGGATATTTGGATAAATATTTTGTGGTTAAGGGAGAGAAATACTGTCTTAGTTCTAATATTAAAAAAATGGTGGATTTTAAAAAACATGATCTTATCTTAGATAAATACGAGGGTAATTTCGATTTAATAGTGTGTCGAAATGTTGTTATTTATTTTAATGGAGACACTAAGGATAAAATATATAAAAAATTTAGTGAATCTCTTAAAAAAGGAGGGTTACTGTTTGTAGGTGCTACAGAAAGTATATATAATTACAAGGAGTATGGATTTGAAAAAGCATCTACATTTATTTATAAAAAAATATAAAACTAATAACAATTAATGGAGGTAAAAAATGGATACATTACAATATATGTCAATGTTTTTAGAAGAGTCTATGGAAAATTTGCAGACATTGAATGAGTCTCTTCTTGAACTTGAACAAAAACCTGAAAACATAGATAAATTAAATGAAATCTTTAGGGTAGCTCACACAATAAAAGGAATGGCTGCAACTATGGGGTTTACTCAAATGGCTGAATTAACACATAAAATGGAGGATGTTCTATCTAAATTTAGAGAAGGAAAAATTAAAGTAACAGAAAAGGTGGTAACAGTTCTATTTAGATGTCTGGATACACTAGAAAAAATGGTGAATAATATTTCAGAGGGAATATCTGAAGAACTTTCAATCCAAGATATAATAGATGATTTACATTCCATAGCTGAAGGGGATGATGTTTCTGTTAAAACGGAAAAAGAAACTCCTGTTATGGAAAGTATCGATTCTACTGATGGTGATAGAATAGACCTTAATGAATATGACATTAATATTATTAAGCAGGCCATGGAAAAAATGTATAATGCTTTTGATATAAAGATTTTAATAAGTGTAAATACGCTGCTTAAATCAGCAAGGGCATTTCTCATTTTTAAGAGCTTAGAAGAATATGGCGAAATAATAAAATCCATACCCGGGGCTGAAGATTTAGAAAATGAGAACTTTGAATTTGAAATAAAATTAATTTTTATTACAACTAAAGACAAAGATGAAGTTGTAAACATTTTGATGAATATTTCTGAAGTAGAACAAGTAATAGTGGAAAAAGTTGCGTTAAAAGATAGTGCTGATGATTTGACAGATAACTTAGGGGAATTTAAGCAAATAGAAGTAAAAGGATCTAAAATGGTCAAGGATGACAATAAAGATAAAAAAGAAGCGGGAGTCCATAAAAAAGCTCATCAATCTGTGAGAGTTGAACTTGAAAGATTAGATAAATTTATGAACATGGTATCAGAACTTGTAATTCATAGAACAAGACTAGAACAAATAAGCAGTGTTCATAAATTGGATGATTTAAATGAAACACTAGAGCAAGTAGGAAGGGCCACATCAGAGCTACAAGATTTAGTAATGAAAATAAGAATGCTTCCTCTAGAAGTAGTGTTCAATAGGTTCCCAAGGATGATAAGAGATTTATCAAAAAATCTTGGAAAGGAAATGGAGCTTGAAATACAAGGGCAGGAAACAGAACTTGATAGGACAGTTATTGATGAAATAGGTGAACCACTACTTCATTTACTTCGTAATGCAGCAGACCATGGGATTGAATCTAAAGAGCAGAGGATTTCTAGTGGAAAAAATCCAATAGGTACCATTAGACTTATTGCATATGCAGAAGGGACTAAAGCTATAATAAAGGTGGAAGACGATGGTAAAGGCCTGGATGTTAATAAAATAAAGGAAAAAGCTAATAAAGTAGGTATAAATACAGAAGGAATGTCAGATGTAGATATAAAGAATCTAATTTTCGCACAAGGGTTTAGCACAAACGAGGAAGTAACAGATGTTTCCGGACGTGGGGTTGGCATGGATGTTGTTAAAACTAAAATTGCTGCTCTAGGTGGAACTGTGGATGCTACTAGTGAAATTGACAAAGGTACCTCTTTTATTATAAGATTACCTCTGACACTACAAATTATACAAGCATTACTTGTAAAAATTGGTGATGAAACTATGGCTATTTCTCTTGGTTATATTGATAGAGTAATAGACTACAAGGAAACACTTGTTAAAAAGACAAATAATAAAGAAGTTATTCTTTATAACGATAGTGTAATTCCACTAGTAAGGGTAAGCAAAGTTTTGAAAACAGAAACTGAGGGTGAAATAAAGAAATACATCGTTATTGTGAAAGTAGGAGAAAAAACAGTAGGACTTTTAGTAGATTCTCTTTTAGGTCAACAAGAAATTGTAATTAAGCCCTTAGGGAAAACGCTTCGTGGATTAAAAGAATATACAGGGGCAACGATTTTAGGCGATGGGCTAGTTACACTAATACTAGATGTTGCTGCTTTAGTCTAAGGAGGGTATAATATGGATTATTCAAAGCTTAGTCCTATGCAGTTAGATGTCCTACAAGAAGTAGGAAATATCGGTGCAGGAAATGCAGCTACTTCATTATCACAATTACTAAACCAAAAGGTAGATATGACGGTTCCATCAGTAAATATTGTTCCATTTGACGATATTTTTTCAGGAGTAGGTGTGGAAGAAGTAGTAATTGGTGTAATCGTGCGAGTTCTTGGTGATATACCTGGGAATATACTGTATACTTTAGACAAGAAAACTGCTTTAAAATTCATTTCAAGACTTATGGGTGAGGAGCAGGAACAAATAACTGAAATTGGAAGTTCAGCCTTATGCGAAATAGGAAATATTATTTCCACCGCTTTCATGAATGCAATAGCAAAACTTACAAATCTTGTTCTTATACCTTCAGTGCCAGCGGTTGCTTTAGATATGATGGGAGCAATACTCTCGACTACGTTTATTGAGGCAGGGCAATTTGATGAGTATATACTTGATTTAGAAACGAACTTTTTACAAGAAAACCAAAAAATCAGTGGGCATTTCTACTATGTACCAATGCCTGGATCACTAGAGAAAATATTGAATTCATTAGGTGTAAATTAATTGGAGGTAATATAAAATGGCTAAAGTATTAATTGTTGATGACGCAGCATTTATGAGAATGATGATAAAGGATATATTAGAGAAAAACGGGTTTGATGTTATAGGAGAAGCAAATAATGGACTAAAAGCTTTGGAAATGTACAAAGTAGAAAGACCAGATGTAGTTACTATGGATATTACCATGCCAGATATGGATGGAATAGAAGCTGTTAAAGCAATTAAAGTTTTTGATCCTACAGCAAAAGTAATAATGTGTAGTGCTATGGGACAACAATCTATGGTTATGGATGCAATAAGAGCTGGTGCTAAAGATTTTATTGTTAAACCATTTCAAGCAGATAGAGTACTTGAAGCAATCAAAAAAGTTATAGGCTAGGAGGGGAATATTATGCAAGTAGTTGTATTTAAAGTTAACTCAGAACAATTTGCAGTAGAGGCATCTAAAGTTCAAAGCATTAATGATATGATGGAAATAACAAAAGTACCAAAGTCTGAGGACTATATAAAAGGATTAATTAATTTAAGGGGGACAATTATTTCTCTACTAGACATTAACCTCCTTTTAGATATAGAAAATGGTGAAGGTGGACAAGAAAACATTATTATATTAAACTTACAAGAAGAATTTGTTGGAGTGACTGTAGACCAAGTTGATGAAGTATTAGAAATTGAAGATGATCAAATAGAAAAAGTTGAAACTAGTATAAATAAGGGTTATATTAAAGGTGTTATAAATTTTAAAGATAGAATTGTTACACTAATTGATATTGGCAAGCTTATCCAAAGATAAGAGCTTATCAAAGGATAATAATAGTAAATATAGTAATCCTAATGTATTTATAGAAATGAGGTAGAAATATGGCAGAAGTATTATCACAAAGTGAAATAGATTCACTTTTAACTGCCCTATCCTCTGGGGAAATAGAAGCAGATAAGATTCCAAGTGAAGAGGAAAAGCATAAAATTAAACTGTATGATTTTAGAAGCCCTCAGAAGTTCTCAAAAGACCATTTGAGAACCCTTGAGCTCATTCACGATAATTATGGAAGAATAATATCAAGTTATTTATCTGCTCAGCTTAGAAACAATGTAAAGGTCAAGATTGAGAGTATTC
>NZ_JBNMNU010000020.1:0-36029 GCF_051278035.1 Clostridium sp. | reverse complement strand
CAAACTTGCTCTTTATATAGGTATACGCAACTAAATACAAGTAGGAGGGGTTATTATGTATGGTTATAATGGTAAAATATTAAGAATTAATTTAAAGGATAGAACTGTTAAGGTTGAAACACTTGACTTAGAAATGGCTAAAAAATTTATTGGCGGTAGGGGACTTGGAACGAAAATATTCATGGACGAAGTAGATCCTATGGTTGATCCATTAAGCCCTGAAAATAAGCTTATAATTGTAACAGGACCATTAACAGGTACACCTGTTCCAACAGGCGGAAGATATATGGTAGTTACAAAATCGCCACAATCAGGTACAATCGCTTGTTCAAATTCGGGTGGTCACTGGGGAGCAGAATTTAAGGCTACAGGTTATGACATAATTATACTTGAGGGAAAAGCTGATTCACCAGTTTACTTAACAATAATTGACGATAAGGTAGAAATAAAGGATGCAAGCAGTCTTTGGGGAAAACTTGTTACAGAAACTACGGATACTATAAAGAAAGCAATGCCAGATAAATCAAAAGTTATGACTATTGGACCAGCAGGTGAAAGATTATCTAAAATGGGTTCAATAATGAATGAGTATGACAGAGCAGCAGGCCGTTCTGGTGTTGGAGCAGTTATGGGTTCTAAAAACCTTAAAGCTATTGCTGTTAAGGGAAGCTCAAAACCACAAATAGCAGATACTGAAAAGCTAAAAGAGGTTTCAAAAATTTGGATGAAGAACATAAAAGAGAATGGTGTTACGGGAGCAGGTCTTCCAACATACGGAACTGCAGTCCTTGTAAATATACTAAATGAAAACGGTGTACACCCAGCCCAAAATTTCCAGCAGTCTTATTTTGAAAAAGCTGATGATATTAGTGGAGAGACAATGACTAAAGATATCTTAGTTAGAAAAAATCCTTGCTATAGATGTCCAATCGCTTGTGGTAGATATGTGAAAATACCAGATATGGGTATAGAAGTTGGGGGACCAGAATATGAAACACTATGGTCTTTTGGTTCGGATTGTGGAATAGCTGATATGAATGCAATATCCAAGGCAAACTACTTCTGTAATGAATATGGTATGGATACAATTTCGGTAGGAGCGACTATTGCCGCTGGAATGGAACTTTATCAAAAGGGATATATTAAAGAAGAAGAACTAGAGGGAACTCCACTAGAATTTGGGAATGTACAAGGAATGATAGATTGGACAATAAAAATAGGAAAATCAGAAGGACTCGGAGCAAAAATGGCGGAGGGTTCATACAGACTTTGTGATTCTTATGGCGCAGCGGAACTTTCAATGACAGTTAAGAAACTTGAAATTCCTGCTTATGACCCAAGAGGTATACAGGGTCAAGGGCTTTCATACGCTACATCCAACAGGGGTGGGTGCCATGTAAGAGGATATATGATATCACCAGAAATATTAGGGCTTCCACAAAAATTGGATAGATTTTCGCTTGAGGGAAAAGCTACTTGGACAAAGATTTTTCAAGACTTAACTGCAACTATAGATTCACTTGGATTATGTTTGTTCACATCATTTGCTATGGGAGCTCCTGATTATGCTGATTTATATAATGCAGTATGTGGTACAGAGCACACAGCAGAATCTATACTTGAAGCAGGAGATAGAATTTGGAATATTGAAAGACAATTTAATTTAGCTGCTGGAATAGATGCGTCCCAAGATACACTGCCAAAACGATTACTCGAGGAGCCAATTAAAGAAGGGCCTTCTAAAGGAAATGTTCATAGATTATCTGAACTTCTTCCAGACTATTATATCGAGCGAGGCTGGGATGAAAAAGGTACTCCAACTAAGGAAAAATTAGAAGCATTGGGATTATAATACCTAAGCTCTGATTGAGAGGTGAGAAATTGAAAATTACAGTCAAATTATTTGCTACATTTAGAGATGGTAGAGATAAGATTCAAATTTTGGAACTAGATGCAGGTAAAACTCCAGAGGATGTTATTGCTATTTTAGGGATAGAAAAGTCAGAGGTTGCAATTATGCTTGTAAATGGTCGCGATGGACAATTTGACAAACCACTTATAGAGTCTGATTTAATAGCGCTTTTCCCACCTGTTGGTGGCGGTTGATTTGGAGTATGTTGAGAAAATATTAGAGATGAGAGGCATGAAAAGGATAGAGATAGTAAATTATTTTATTAGTATTGGTGGTAAAGTTATAGACGATGAAAAGTTCAGTGGAAAAGGGTGGCAGGCTGAAATAGCGAAGGAAAAGTTAGTTATATTAGGGTCGCTTAAAATTCCAGCTACCATAGTTACATTGCGATGTAGAGAAGAGATTTCAGAGCAAATGCTGTATGCTTTCCGTTTAAGATTTTTGTCAGCTGGGGGATAGAAAAATATTACTAGAAAGAAATAAGTGAATCAGCGTTTAATTAGCTGGTTCCCTTATTTTTATTGGTTTCACAGGAATTATTATATTCAGTAAGTGTAGTTATGGTTGGGTGACTGCCACATAAATCGCAGTTTGTGGATTTATCGATGCTAATAGTATCAAAGTCAGAATACAACGCGTCATAGTAGATTATTCTATTAGATAATGGGTCTCCAATATCTAGCAGTAGCTTTACAACTTCAGTTGCTTGAAGAAAGCCCATGACTCCAGGTACTGGTCCTAAAACGCCTGCTTCAGAGCAACTGGTACCAGGCTTTTGATTAGCCATTACAGGGAATGCGCAGCGATAACACGGGCCCTTATTTGGAAGTATTGTCATAATTAATCCGTGAAACCTTACTGCCGCTGAATCTACAAGAGGCTTATTTTTAAAATAGCAAGAGTCATTTAGAAGATAACGAGCTGGAAAGTTATCAAGTGCATCTATAATTACATCATAATCCTCAATTATATCTATAGCATTACTTATATTGAGGCTAGTATTGTGAGTTACTATTTTCACATTTGGATTTAAATTATTTAAGAGAATTTTTGCTGATTCTACTTTGGGCATATTAATTCTTGAAACCGAATGAAGTATTTGACGGTTAAGGTTACTAATCTCAACATTATCATAGTCAATAATACCAATGGTTCCAACACCTAAACTAGATAATGCATAGGCAACAGGGGATCCAAGCCCTCCAGCACCAACAATTAACACTTTACGATTTGATAAATTTTTAGTAGTATCGTTTCTTTTAGAAGCCTCTGTTAATTGATTGTCAGAATAACTATTTTTGAGAAAATCAGAAGTTTCTAATTCAAAATCCATATTATCAGACTTATAGAATTCCATAGATAAAAGATTAAAATATAGTGGTTTATCTAATGTAGTTCCAATCTTTAAAATAAGCTTTATACATTCAATTGCGGCAAGAGGTCCAAGAAGACAAGCTGAAAGAATAGGTCCTTCTTTATCTTCAGCATTATCGCAAAGAGATTCTAAATCTAAGGGTAGTTGATTTGAAAGTAAGCTATTTAAAGACATCTCAGTACTAAAAGTTTGAAGAAAGCCCTTCCAACCACTGTTAATTGCTAAAATGGTAGGAGTGAATTCAGAACCTATCATGTTACTAGAAAAACTTGCTAAATTATCCTTCAGGTTCTCATATTTACTAATAAATATTCTAACTACGGAGCTTTCATTATAAAGAGAGCAATTGCTGCTTACTTTTGAGTGATTGCAAGAAAGTTCAATTACTACATCCCCATTAAGATCTGATATGTTATTGAATAAATCTTCATAGCCGACATTATCTTTAAAGCTACAATATATATATCCTATTCCAGTAGCGGCGAGATAATATATAAGTGAGGAGGCCTCTTGTACGGTTGAGGCATATAGATATACTTTGGCCTGCGTTATTTTCTTTTGACCGGGGCCACTAATTTCAGGAATTATTATATGTCTTAAATATCTATTAATCTTTTCTTTTGATAAAATCATTAAAACACCTCTCTATTAAAAAAATTAATGTTGTGCGTAAAATTATAAGTCCTTTGTTAATAAATAATTTCTTATTGCATTGTGTAATGCATCAGCTGCTATATTTGAACAAAGCAGTTTTTCCGCTGGTAGTCCCCCTAGAGCTTCTGAAACATCTTCATTTTGTATATTTAGTGCAGCCTCTAATGTTTTACCAATTGAAAGCACTGTAATCATGCTACTTGCAGCAATTGCGGCACCGCATCCAAAGGTTTTAAACTTAACGTCAACTAATACATTATCTTTTACTTTTATAAAAATTTTTATTTTATCACCATCTATTGGGTTACCTGTTTCACCAACTGCATTTGAATCAGGCATTTCTCCAACATTTCTTGGATCAGAAAAATGATCCATAACTATATCATTATACATGGAATGCACCTCCCAAAAGTGCTAAAGACTTGTTTTGAAATATATTTACATTTTTAGGCTTTTAATATATAATTGTCCATACCTTAAGTATATTATAATGCATTTAAGTATAAGGTTCAATATAGTAAAAATTAAAAAGGTGGGTTAATATATGTTTTCAAATAAAAATGGTTTAGTTAAAGAAGCAAAACAAGCAAAGGTACTCCCCAATATTATTGTATGCCTACTTTGGGTATTGCTTTTTCTAATTGGTGGAGAAGGAATAGGAATGGTAATTTCCGGTTTTACAAGAAAAGTAATCGGTAATAATCCTGCAGTTTTACTGCTTAATGATCTCATTTTTGGGTTCATATTTATAACGTTGTTAGTATTTGCTAGAGTAAAGTTTAGAGAAAAAAGGACGATTTCTAGTATAGGTCTTAAAAAAGAAGGATTTTTAAAAAAGTATTTAATAGGGTTTGGTATAGGAATTTTAATGTTTTCTTTAGTGGTTTTATTGCTTAGTATTAGTGGGCATATTACTGTAGATACAAATCCAGTGAGTCCTACAGGTATACTAGCTTTAAGTGGTATGCTAATTGTTTTACCAGGCTGGATGATACAAAGTGCTACAGAGGAAATTCTTTCAAGAGGTTGGTTTATGAATGTTTTAGGTGCAAGATATAATATAGCTGTAGGTTTGATTGTTTCGTCTGCATTTTTTGGACTTATGCATCTCGGGAATCCCAATGTAAGTCTTCTTGCTATTTTAAATATCTTTTTAGTAGGGGCATTTTTAGGCTTATATGTTATTAAAACTAACGATTTATGGGGAGTTTGTGGACTGCATGCGGCGTGGAACTGGACTCAAGGAAATATTTTTGGATTTGAGGTAAGTGGACAAAAGGTAGCATCAGGGAGTTTAATGAGTTTAAAGTTGACAGGTGCGCAGTGGGTTACAGGTGGGGGCTTTGGGCCCGAAGCTGGTATGGTCGCAGCTATAGTTCTTTCTATTGGAATTATAGTTGTATATTTTATTCCATTGCATAAAAGTATAGAAAATGTAGAGTATATGGATTAATCTGGGTAAATAGTGACTTTATAAAAACATGTTAATATAAAGAATATAATGATAAAATATAGTAAAACCGTAAAAGGAGACTTTAGTATGAAAAAAGTATCAAAAACTCTTTTTAATAAGTTAAATATCTATATGAATGGAGGAGCTAGACCATTAGAAAGAGCCATATTTAATTACTATTTTAATGATACAAGTGCTGATGCAATATTGGATTCATTAGAAACATTACAAAATTTAGATGGAGGTTTTGGACAAGGGCTGGAACCAGATTTTAAACTTATACAGTCATCACCCATGGCAACGTCCATTGGATTAAGACATTTGAGTAACATAGATAATAGTGATAGAGCACAAAATATGATTGTAAAAGCTATTGGATATCTAGAGGCAAGCTTTGATATGGATAGAAATGGTTGGTATAGCGTTCCGAATATTGTTAACAAATATCCTCATGCACCTTGGTGGGAATTTAGAGAAGATATAAAGATGACAGTTATTGATTATTCCTGGGGAAATCCTACTGCAGAATTAATAGGGTATCTATATAAGTATAAAAAATACCTGAATAAACTAGATGTTTATTCATTAATAAATTTTGCTATAAGCAATTTGAATAAATGTAAAGAATTTAGCTCAGAGCATGAGATAATTTGCTATATTCGTATGTATAATACTCTAGATGAAGAGTTTTCTAACCAAATTACAGATACATTAAAATTGGCTGTTTCTCAATTGATTAACATAAACCAATGTGAGTGGACAAACTATGTACCCACTCCATTAAAATTTATTGACCTTGAGTCTAAGGATTATTTTGGAATTGAGGGTAAATTCATAGATCAGAATTTAGATTATTTAGTAGATAGACTTGAAGAAGAAGGAAAGATTGTGCCATCATGGAAATGGGATAAATATTTAGAAGAATGGGAAAATGCTAAGAATGAATGGATGGGAATCTTAACCCTTGAAGCCCTTTTGTCTTTACTTAAGTTTAAAAGGATATAGACAATATAGTAATAGGAAAATATGACTTATGCGTAGTGTTTTTACTGACTTAAGGGGGATGTCCATGGATAAGAATATTTTGAACTTAACAAATAAAAAAATCAGCAGTGAGATTAAACAGATATTTATGCTTTCATGGCCGGTTATGGTAGGTATGATACTTCAAAGTCTTTTAGGAACCGTTGATACTTATTTCATATCAAAACTTGGTACAAGCCAGGCCGCTGCGGCAGGTTTATCTAATTCAGCATCGAACGTAATATTTGTAATGTCAACTCTTGTTTCAGCAGGAACCATAGCACTTGTGTCAAGAAGCTATGGAGAGGGCAATATGGAGGCAGTAAAAAAAATAAGTGGAGAGTCATTCCTTTTATCTGCAATTTTTGGAATAACACTAAGTATAATATGTTATCTAAATACTGCAAACATTATTAAGGGCGTTTTTCATCCAGAAGCTAATGTAGCAGCTCTTGCTCAGCAATACTTATCTATAATTTTAATGGGAACTTTATTTGTGTTTTTGAATTCAGTATTAAGAACTATTATTCAATCACTTGGAGACACAGTAACACCACTTATAGTTTTCGGAATAGCAAATATCATAAATGCAATACTTGATCCGTTTTTTATGTTAACACTTAATCTTGGAATAAAAGGCGCGGCAATGGCAACAGTTATATCCATGATTTTCTCCTGTGTTGCTATTAGTGTCATTATTGTTAAAAAAGTATACAATTCCAGCGTAAGTAAATCTATATCAAGTATGAGGTTGGAATTTAAAAATAGCATAAGAATATTAAAAATTGGAGGCTGGGCATGCATTCAACAGGTTGCAAGGCCTATTACTGGGATGTTTATGTTTAGTCTTGTATATTTAGTTGGAGGTAGAGAAGGAACAGCGGCCTTTGCAATAGGTGCTCAACTTTTCAACTATACCTTTATATTTCTTGTAGGTCTCTCAACTGCAATATCAATAATGGTAGGGCAGAGCATTGGACGTGGGGATGTACATGGATGTGATAGGATTATTAAAGAAGGACTAAAGCTTGCATCATTTAATATGATTCTATTTTCAATACCGTATTTTATTTTTCCAGAAGCAATAATGAGATTATTTATTAACGATCAATTAGTAATAAATACTGGAGCACAATATTTAAAAATAGTGTATATCGGTCTTGTATTTGTAGTACCCACCATAATATATGGAGGAGTTTTTCAAGGGGCAGGAGATACGTTTCCACCAATGATTTCATCTATTGTTTCAAATGTATTTTTAAAACTACCTATTGCATATGTACTGGCAAAAACACTTAACATGGGTACAAATGGAGTGTGGATTGCAGTTTCATTATCAGTAATAATTGAGTCAGCCATCATGATAGTATATTTTAAGACTAATAAATGGAAGGAGAAGGTTATATGATAATAAAGGCTAAACCATCAAACGCAATTAACTTATAGATATCCGAGAAGTACTACAGGAAAAAGGATGAAAACGAGGTTAGTAGTAGCTTGCTCTTTCTATTTTCATCAATATATGATATATTATTATGCATACAAATATTCTGAATAATAGTAAAATAAGGTTGTTTAAAAGTCATTTGTAAACTAAAAATCAAAGGAGTGTTTATTATGGGAATTGGTGATTGGTTAAAAGATCAGAAAACTAAAGCAGAAGCAGGAATCAAGCAATTTGCAAACAAAGATTTTATGGAGGCAGTAGCAGCTGGTTGTGCACTGATTGCAAGTGCTGATGGAGATATAAGCTCAGAAGAAAAACAAAAGATGGTAGGGTATATTAATCTTAATGATTCATTAAAGGTTTTTAAATTAAATGATGTGTTAACGAGGTTTAATCATTATGCAGATATGTTTGCATTTGATTATAATGTTGGAAAAGCTGAAGCTATGAAGTCAATTACTAAAATGAAAAGCAAAACAGATGCAGGGAAAACTTTAATAGCAGTATGCTGCTCTATAGGCGCTGCAGATGGAGATTTTGACAAAGAAGAAGTTGCTTTGGTTAAAGAAATGTGCTCAAACCTTGGTGTAAATCCAGCAGACTTTAAGCTTTAATAATAATAGCTACATACAAAACTGTAGAACAATAAAATGTTCTACAGTTTTTTTTAGTGAACCAGGATAAAAAGTAATTTGTAGACTTTGTTTAGTAGTTTAAATGTGATATAATAAAAAAGCAATTAAATACATGGAGAGGTGTCCGAGTGGCCGAAGGTACCTGCCTCGAAAACAGGCGAACGGGTTATTCCGTTCCGGGAGTTCGAATCTCCCTCTCTCCGCCAATATGAAGGCTCTAGCGATTATGCTAGAGCCCTTTTAGTACGATTTCTTAATGGAAATGGGGCGGTGTTCATGGAAATGAGATAATCGGTGGATTAGGAGTTGATAATCTACGTTGGAAAAAACCTGTGTATCCAAACGATACATTGCAAACAGAAGTAAAAGTTTCAAATAAAAAATTATCCTCTAAAGGTGGTAAAGGTACAGTAACTTTTGACTTTTTCATCTATAATCAGAAAAGAGAATTAACCACAACTTTTCAAGTAAGCGTCATTTTAAAAGCACTAGAATAATCGTATTCCTTAAGAGAAATGGTAGTTCTTTTCTACACAATAGTCCTTAATATCATATGGTAGGATTAATTAAAGTGTCAAAAGTGTTTTAGTCAAGATAAAAACAATTCAGCGGAAGAAGGTATAATATGATACTAGGAATAAGCGCAAGTGGAAGAAAAAATATGATAACTAGTAAAACCGTAAAAGCCATTTTGGAGGCTAGTGGACTAGAGTATGAATTCATTTCATTAGCAGGAAAAAAGATTAATGGTTGCATTGGATGTACTCAATGTGATTCGGATAATACTTGTAAGGTTAAGGATGATTGGAATGAAATAGGCGAAAAAATGAGAAAGGCTGATGCCATAGTCTTTGGTGCACCAGATTATTATGGTACAATAAATGCTCTTGGACATGCATGCTTAGAGAGGACTTTTTCTTTTAGACATAGGGGGGGATTTAGTTTGGAAGGTAAGTATGGTATATCAGTTAGTGCTAGTTATTCTGATAAGGGAAATGAGGTTGTTCATTCTATTATTAACAAGTTTATGTTATCTAATAGGATGATAGTTATAGATTCTGTCTCTGCAGAGGGATATTCTCAATGTTATAATTGTAATTTTGGTCATATGTGCAGTGTAGGAAATGTAGTTAAATCTAATGGATTCATAGATAAAATTGAAAAGAAACACTGCCCTACTTGCTTTGAAGAACAAAAAAGAACTAATTCTGAAGCTTATAGAGTGGGCACAATATTAGGTGAAACATTAAAAAATAAATAGCATTTCAATTTTTTTATTCTTAAATTAGGTTTAAATCAATAATAAGCAAAATACAATAAGAGTTCTATCAACAGAAGCGGTTCATCTCTAGAAATTGCGGAATGTAAGTAATTGAATTACAATGGATATAAAAGTCTAATAATTCTAGGGATTTAAGGAGATGTATTTATGAATATAATTATAGAGAAAAATGCTGCTGATTTTATTGGGAAACGATCTAATGATAACTCAGTAACACTTTTTGTAAAGTCAGGAAGTGGTGGATGATGCGCTGTACAGAGCCCGACAGTTCAGTTGGGCAAACCTCCTATAGCAGATAATTATGATATGTATAAAGCTTACGATATAAGCGTATTTGTCAGAAAAAACACACGAATTAGAAACAAAAAGTTGCATATATTCCTGAGAAAATTTCTTTGGATAAAGGAACTGGAAGTGGATGGTATACAGGTTAGCTATTAGCTAATGTTATAATGGAATTAAATTCATATTAAATTGATATATCCATCTAGAGAAAAACTAATGCAGTTAAAAAAGCAGATATGTGAAAATAGACAATTCTCTGATGAGTATGGGATAGATTTTTCATCAATAAAGTATATTCCTTCTGAAACAGAAAAAGATATGCACCTTGAACAAGCAATAGTTAAGGCATTTGATTTAGTACAAGAACAAGGGAATGTAAGATATTATTATAATAAAGTGGATCTAAATGAAGATGGAAATCCTGAAATATTCGTTTATCTCGTAGGTCCATCTGTTTGTGGTACAGGTGGATGTAGTGCTGCTATTTTAAAAAAGGAAAATGAAGAATACACATTACTATCAGAATTTTCACTTGTAAACAATCCTATAATCATAAGCAATAAAAAAACGAATGGATACAAAGATATAGTTATGTATGTCTCTGGAGGAGGTATAGAAAGCTTCTTCGCTTTGATGCAATATAATGGTGCCACATATCCACGCAATCCCTCGATTCAACCTAAAATAGAGCCAGGTACTAATTTAGATGGCCATTCAAAACTAAAAGAAAACACTTTCATTTGCGACGCCGATAAGATGACACCCTAAACTAAATATCAATAGAAGCAAATATCTTTAAGTAAGGGATACGAATAGGTAGGTATTCAGCACAACTTAGATGTGGGTGTCAACGTAGTTGATGCGCAGCAATAATAAAATCTCTTTTTCTTCGCCAGAATTAATGGATCTAGTAAAAATGCTAGAGCTTTTTTAGTATAATTTTTTAATGGAAATGGTGTTTGTTGCATTCGTTTGACAAAATTTCGCACAGCTATCTGTAATCTTAAGATCTGTCTGTTAATAAAACTTAAACTTTATTTTTCGTAATAAGGGGGATGAATTGAAGCAATTAGTTCTAAGTCAGGATTAAGCATAGTATGTTTGTAAAATAATTCTATTTTGTTAAAAAATGTAGAAGCTACTCAATAAAAAGGATATAATGAGGAAAAGATAGCAAGATATAAAATTGTGGATTATATAGTTGCAAGAAAGGTAGCGAAAAAAGTGGCGAGCCTATGCTTAAACAAAAGATGCTTAAATGTAATTAAGCCCATAAAAAACAAATTGGAAGGTAATGATGTATTAATGATAATTTTTACAAACAATTAATTAGAGAAGCACCAACTGGATATGCATATCAAAAAATAATATGTGATGAAGATGGCATTCCTTGTGATTATGAATTTATTGAAGTTAATCTCGCCTTTGAAAAACTTACAGGACTAAAGTGTTCAAATATAGTTGGTAGAAAAATTACCAAGGTTTTTCCAGATATCAGAAAAAGTGAATTTGACTGGATTAATTTTTATGGAGATATTGCAATTAGTGGAGGCGAAAAAGAATCAGAGTATTTTTCAGAATATTCACAACGACGGTATAGGATAAGTATATCTTGTCCTGAAAAATATTATTTTATAACGCATTTTATTGATATATCTAAAGAAATGACTTTATCATATGAAATGGAAAAGTTGATTGATATATCTGAAGAGTTTTTACAGATAAATGAGCAAAAAATTGATTATCAAAAAATAGCAGACGATTTTATAAACATATGTGGTGGTAAATATGTTGGGTTTTATTTATTTGATGAAGATGGGAAAAGTTTTACTACCATGGCTGTAGCTGGGGCTAACGGGTTTGTACAATCGTAGATTTTATCAAAAGGAGTTAAAAAGGCTCGATACAGAAACAAATCTTCCTATTACTATTGTTTTGGGTGATGTAAATGGATTAAAACTTATCAATGATTCCTTTGGACATGCCATTGGTGATGAGCTTCTTAAGAAAGTAGCGAAAACTATAAGGGCAGGATGTGACCCTGATGACATTATTGCTAGACTGGGTGGTGATGAATTTGTTATTTTGTTACTAAAAAGTGATCCAGATAAAATAGAACAAATGATCAAACGTATCACTGATTTATTATCAGGTGAAAAAGTAGGCTCTATTGATATTTCTATTTCCTTTGGTTATGAAACTAAATATAGTAAGGAAGAAAAATTTAAAGAGATATTAAAAAAGGCAGAAGATCATATGTATAAGAATAAACTTTTTAAAAATCCAAGTTTGATAGGGAAGACTATCAATACTATCATTAGTACGCTTCATGAAAAAAATAAAAGAGAAGAACAACACTCCCATAGAGTTTCAGTATTATGTAAAAGTATGGGAGAGGTCCTTGGCTTGCCTGGTTATAAAAATGAGGAACTTAAGTTAGTTGGATTACTTCATGATATAGGGAAAATAGCCATAGATGAAAGTGTGCTCAATAAGTCTGGTAAACTTACAGAGGATGAATGGAAAGAAATTAAGCGTCATCCAGAAATAGGCTATAGAATTTTAAATACAGTAAATGATATGTCGGAAATGGAAGAGTATGTATTAGCTCATCATGAAAGATGGGATGGTACAGGATATCCTAAAGGTTTAAAAGGACACGAGATACCCTTTGAGTCAAGAATTATAGGTATAGTAGGTGCCTATAATGCAATGAATAGTGAAAGAAGTTATCGAACTGCCTTACCAGAAAAAGTTGTAATAGATGAATTACGAAAAAATTCTGGCATTCAATTTGATCCGAAATTAGTAAGTATATTCATTAAGGAAGTATTAGGAAAAGTCTAATTTTATAAAAAGGGGTATGAAACTACAGTGAAATAAAATGTATTTTTTAAAATATCATTCATGAATATCAAACTTTTATCATATATTTTACTAGATTAATATATAGTGGAGGGTAATATGGTAATTACACCTGATACTCTTAATTTACCTTGTTTTCTAAAAAATAATGTTAGATATTATGAACTCGTTGCAGAACAAGTGATGAAAGAAATTTTACCCGCAATATTTATGAATGAGGTAATACCTATCAATTGTATATATCGTACACTAGATTATGAGTGTACTAACATAAAACTACAGATTAGACTGTATAGCGTCACAGGTTAGCACAATAGATAGTGAAACTAGTAGAAGAAAAGAAAGAAGGAAGGTTAATATGGAAAATAATAGTACGGAATATGAAGATTTACCTAAAATTGAGTTGCATTGCCATTTAGATGGCAGTTTAAGACCAGAAACCATAATTGATATAGCAAAAGAAGAGGGGATAAGTATACCATTTTATGATGCTGACAATATTAGAAAAGAAGTTACTGCCCCAGAAGAATGTAAGTCACTCGATGAATATTTAAAAAGATTTGAAATACCAAATTTAGTGATGCAATCCAAAGAAAGTTTAAGGAGAGTTACATATGAACTTCTTGAGGATAATGCAAAAGAAAATGTTAAATACATTGAAGTTAGATTTGCACCATTACTTCATATAACTAAGGGGTTAAGTGTTCGCGAGATTATAGAGAGTGTAATAATTGGTATTAGACAAGCAGAAAAAAAATATGATATAAGAGGCAATGTAATACTCTGTTGCATGAGGTTTATGTCTGCGGGAAGCGCTTTAGAGGTTGTGGAAGCTGGAAAGAAATATTTAGGGAAGGGTGTAGTAGCAGTAGATTTATGTGGAGCCGAAGGAGAAGGCTTTTGTAATAAGTTTATAGAACCTATAGCAACAGCTAGAGAATATGGGTATAAAGTAACTATCCATGCAGGTGAAACAGGAATAGGTAAAAATGTTCTTGAAGCAGTCGAAATGTTGGGAGCAGAAAGAATTGGACATGGAGTATTTATAAAAGACTGCTTAGAAGCCTATAATATTGTAAAAGATAAGAAAATTACTCTTGAAATGTGTTTAACAAGTAACATTCAAACCAAAGCAATAGATAATTATGAAAACCACCCATTTTATAATTTTTTTAATGATGGGATAAGGGTAACAGTTAATACTGATAATAGAACTGTATCAGATACAAATATGACTAAGGAATGTGAAGTAATATTTAAGTATTTTAACATTACTTTAGATGAGTATAAGCAAGTATATTATAATAGTGTTGATGCAGCATTTGCTGATTTAAAAACAAAAGAAAGGTTAAGAAATTTTATTAAGTAGTAGATATAATAAAATTTAATAAGATAGAGGCACTCGAAAGGGTGCTTTTTTTAAGTATTAGGTCTACTATTAAATTATATTACAAACCAACAATCTTGGTTTGTAATATAGAAAATTAGTTAAAATTGTAGTATGATATAGTGGAACTTATCACAAGGGAATGAGTAAATAAGATACAAAGGGAGTATGTAATGGGTAAAAATATAAAAGCAAGATATCCGAGTTATATTAAAGAATTTAAATGTATCGCTGGAAAGTGTGAAGATAGCTGTTGTGTTGGATGGAGTATAGATATTGATAAGATTACCTTCAGACAGTATTATAAAGTTCAAGACAAAGAAATGAAGAGGATGTTTCAGAAAAATGTTCATAATAATGAAAATTATATAAGTAGCGATGTAGATTATGGAAAAGTAAAATTAACAAAGGAAAAAAGGTGTCCTTTTTTAGATGAAGAAAATTATTGTGTTATCTATTCTAAGCTTGGCGAAGAATATCTTTCAAATGTTTGCACATCTTTTCCTAGAATAATAAATAATGTAGATGGATGTTATGAAATGTCTCTTGATGTAGCGTGTCCAGAAGCTGCAAGAATTATTTTGCTAAAGGAAGAGGGAATTGAATTTAAGACGGGCGAAGAAACTTTAGATAAACATATAGTATCAAGTGATATCGATACTAATTCTAAAAAATTTAATAATTCACCTGTAAAATACTTTACTGAAATTAGAGACATGAGTATCAAAATAATGAAAAATAGAAAACTTAATTTAAGTCAAAGACTTTATGTATTAGGCGAATTTATAAATACACTAGAAAATAAAATTAAACGTAATTATAATAATGTACCTAAATTTATTAAAGAATATGATATAAACTCAGTTAGTAATTCTTATGAAAAAAATCAATCAGGTTATATTTTACAGATAGATCTTTTCAAAAGGATGATAGGTTTCTTAAATGTATTTAAAGAAGTGGATAGTATTTCTTTTAAAGAATATACTAAGCAAATTATAGTTGAATTCAGGTTTGAGGAAGTAGAGGACATAAGTAAAAATTCAGAATTATACATTAATGCATTTGAAGATTATACCGAAAAATTTATAAATAGTAATAGCTATATTTTTGAAAATTATCTGGTGAATTTTATTTATAACAATATGTTTCCATTTTCGGAAACAGAATCAATGTTTGATGGTTATATTATGCTTTTAACTAGATATTCATTTATTAAATTTTATTTGGTTGGAAAATACCTATATAATAAAGAAGACTCTAAAGAAAATATAGTTGAATTTATTCAAGTTTTCTCAAAAGTTATAGGTCATCACAAAACTTTTACAGTTGATGTACTAAATTATATAAAAGAAAACAAATTTAACAACGTAGAAATTACCAAAATATTACTACCTTTTTAAAATGCAAATTAATGTAATACCATACTAATATTAATATTAGTATGGTATTATTGAGTTAAGCAGAACTAAAATCTATAAAAAGACCAGCTAGTTAAAGTCAACTATTAGTTTAAAATTTATTTAAGTTAATTTTAAGCACAACAAAAAGACCATTGGCAAACACGAGCGGTTACAAAAAAATGGAAATTAAATTATTGATTAAGCTGCTTGAATGTTATTATTTTCTAAAAACATTCTTTGGTGTAATTTTGGATCTCTAATCTGATACTCTTGCTGATTTCTTAAAACAGCAAATAGGTATTTAATAAGCTTGTGCATAACTGCAACTAAAGCGACTTTTGCCTTCTTGCCTTTTAGGTTTTCTTGATAGTATTTAAGTAAAACAGGATTTGTGGCTTCACCATTACGTTTCATTCTAATTGAAGCCAGGGCAACGGCGTATAGAGCTCTTCTGCCAAACCTTGTACCACGTTTAGACATTTTAACTTTATCACCCTTAAACTTACCAGATTCATTAACAGCTGGATCGACCCCGAAGAAAGCTACAAGCTGCTTTGGAGTGATAAATTTATCAATGCCGCCAATTTCAGCTAATATTGTTATTGCGGTATTATATCCAATACCTGGTATGGACATTAACAACAATATATTTTTACGGAAAGCAAGGGACATTTCATCACCGTCTATGAAACATTTAATCTTAGTTAAAAGCGTAGCTATTTCGGCATCAATGGCTTCGTAGATTGCTATAGAAGTAGTAATAGATACTGATAACCATGTTGATGATAAACTAACAAATTTAGCATTCTCAGATGCCTCTACGAGGTTAGAATATTTTTTTTTCAGCCCACTTAAGTCCTTTTCTTGAATTAAGCAAAATATCAATGATGTCTTGCTTTGGAGCTGAAATAACTGCCTGCGGAGTAGGATATTCCTTCAATATTTTAATTGAAACTAATCCGCAGGTGTTAGAAAATACTTTTTGATAACCACTAAAAGATATACACAGAGAACTACTAAGTTTCTTTTTAAATCCAGACCTGGTATCAATAAGTTTATAGTAATCGCGAACTAGTAACTTTAGTGTGAAAATTTTAATGTTTGAATCAGATGAAACCTTGATATCTTCAAATTTTCCTAGCTGTGCGATGGATAATGCATCATTTCTATCATTTTTCACTTTTCTTATGTTCTTATTTTTGTTACAATTAGTAACAAGAGGATTGATAACGAAGGTCTCAAACTTCATATCCTTAAGAAAGTGGAAAAGAGTTAGATGATACACGCCTGTGGACTCCATAAAGAACACAGGCCTTGTGGAAAACTCTTCTTCTGCTTTTTTTATTTGCTCAATTAAGTAGTTGAAACCAGCTGCAGTATGGAAAACTTTAAAAGGCTTTCTAAACTGGCTACCATTAGGCGCAAGAACTGAGACAAAAGAGAACTCTGAAGCAACATCGATACCTACTACAAGACTGTTTAAGTATTTTGACATAAATAACATCTCCTTTTGAAATATGAGATAAAATAAAGATTCCATTTCTACCAATGAGGCTGTAACCTCGTTTGTGACACGGGTAGTTCTAAAATTGGAAACCCAACCAGCTAAAACACAGAAAACTCACTGATGGAATGATACGCTTTTTTACGAGTAGAGGTAATTAATTACCTCTCAGGAGTGAAACATCTATCTTCTCTATTCAGGAGTTATTATATCATTGTGGATTAACTAGTTTGCAGTAACCAATAATGTTAATTGATAATAATCAAAATTAAAACGAGATCGATTAAAATAAAATTATGAGTTGTGAATATTAGATAAGATATGAGTGATAACATTCGTAGTTATTATTACTAATTTATTATCAATGCTTACAACTACATTATACGAGGAGTAAGGTTATGACCAAATACTCAAAAAAAAGAAAACTAAAGACTAAATTTCTAATAAGAAGAATAGTTTCTGTTTTATTATTGATAGGCTTAATATTGATAACTAGTTCTTTTATGAAAAACGATAATAAAAATGCGAGTGAAAATTTTAAAGAACTAGTGTTAAGCAAAACTGAAAATGGAACTATTGGCTTTGAAGAAAATGAATTCTATAAGAAATATACTATTAGTTGTACCGAAGCTATAATTGATTTCAAACCTACTGAAGATATAAATAAACTTCAAATCACTATAGATAAGTCTAAAATATCAAATATTGATATTGAAAAAGGTGCTAAAGTTAATTTAAGTGAAATTAACTATAAGGAAGATAAAAATTTATTTGTAATTAATTTTATTAAATTAACTGAAGATGAAAATTATGTACATTTAGATTACGGAAATGACAAGAAGATAGTGATTTTTATAAAAAAGAAACAAAGTGCTCTTAAATATAATGTTGTAGTAGACCCTGGACATGGAGGGGTCGATGTTGGTGCAAAATATGGTAAGTTATTCGAGAAAGACCTAAATTTAAAAATTACTAACTATATGGGGGATAATTTGAGATATAACGGTTGTAGAGTTATATTTACAAGAAGTACAGATGTTGAATTGGACAAGCTAGTAACAAAAGATTTAACTAAAAGAGCTAATTTAGCAAATGACGAAAATGCAGATGTATTTGTTTCTGTGCATATTAATTCGAATACATCTAATGAGTATAAAGGTGTTTCGACTTATTATTATGATGAGGTTGATAACCAGCAAAATAATAAGAGTAAACTTGCAAATGCTATTCAAAAAGAGTTAATAAATAGTGGTACATGGACAGATATGGGAATACATGGAGGAGATTTGGCAGTTTTAAGGCTTACTAAAATGCCTAGTGTACTTGTGGAATGTGGATTCATTACTAATTACTCAGATAGGGACAGGCTATCAAATGATGATACCTTATTTGGTTTTGGTTTAAACATTTCTAATGGGATAATGAAATATTTAAGTGAAGCGGATTAATCGAATTACTAGTTAACCCTATCTAAACTAAAAAATAATAGTAAAATGTAAAGGAGAGATTTTATATGAAATTTTGTTGGAGCACAATAATGGTTAAGAACATGGAGGAATCTTTAAAATTTTATAAAGAGATAATTGGATTAACTATAGACAGAAGTTTTAAGGCGGGACCAAGTATGGAAATAGCGTTTCTAGGTGACGGAGAAACAAAAGTTGAGTTAATATGCAATAGTAATCTTGAAGAGATAAACTTAGGCAAGGATATTTCCTTAGGATTTCAAGTTGATTCAGTTGACGAGATGATTACATTTGTTACAGAAAAGGGCTTAGATATTCATAGTGGTCCCTTTCAGCCAAATCCGAATGTAAAATATTTTTTTATTTTAGACCCAAATGGGTTGAAAATTCAGATTGTGGAAAGTAAGTAGGTAACAGATACCGTTTCACTATTATATCAATATTATGTGATCTAGCAAATTTATGCTGGGTCTTTTTTTTAGTTAATTATTTCTCATATTAAATGATCACTTCGTTTAAAATCACATTCTGTGATTGAGAGACTTAAATGGTATATGCTAATAAAATGAGGGTAATATAATGGGGAATGCATTAAAAAATAAAATTTAAATGATAGGGAAATGGGGTATGAAAAACAAGGTATACAGGTGAAACTTTCAGATGTTAGTTTGTAATTCGAATTAATTAGTAGTAAAATAATACAATATTGTATAGGAGGAGAGGGGAAGTGGGTAAGTGGGTAAGTTGAAAATAGGAATAGCATTAGGCGGAGGAGGAGCTAGAGGGTTTGTACATTTGGGGGTACTAACGGCATTGGAGGAAAAGGGTATTATGCCAGATATTGTTTCTGGTGTTAGTGCAGGAGCGATTATTGGTGCATTTATTGCTTCTGGAAAGAAACCCAGTGAAATAATGGAGTTAATTAAAGATAATAAATTCATTGATTATGCTAAGTTAAGGTTGCCAACTACCGGTCTTTTTAGTTTAGATAATTTCGAGAAAAACATAGAAAGGGATCTACCATATAGGAGTTTTTCTGATTTAAAGCTTCCATTTTACGTTGCCGTAACTAACTTGTATAGTGGTAAGGTAGAATATTTAAATGAAGGCCCTTTAATTCATGCAATACAGGCGTCATGCTCAATTCCAATGCTATTTTCACCTGTTGATATAAGTGGGAATCTTTATGTAGACGGGGGATTATTAGATAATCTACCGTGTAAACCACTAGTAGGCAAATGCGATAAGATAATTGCAATTAATATTCTAGCTTGTGGTAAAATAAATAAAATAGGAAATCTAAAAGAAGTAGCTGCGCGAACATTTGAATTAAGTGTAAGTATAAATAGGGAATTAGCACAAAAGGAATGTGATATATTAATTGAACCTACTGGTCTAGAAACTTTCAGTATATTGGATAATAGCAATTGTGATGAAATGTTTAAAATAGGTTATGATTATTGCAGTAAAATGAATGACTTGGAAAGAGTACTCAGGGAATAGTTCTAAATATATTTATAATATAAATACGAAAGAGGTAACTTATGATTAATGAAAAAAACATCACAACTTTAGGAACACATAGTGGTAAATTTCATGCAGACGATGTAATGGCTACCGCTATACTCAGAATACTATTAGGAGATATAAAAGTAACGAGAACTAGAGATGAAGATATTCTTAGGGAACAAGACTTTGTTTATGATATAGGACTTGGAGAATTCGACCATCACCAATTAAATAAAGAAGTAAGAGAAAACAATATTCCCTATGCTGCTTGTGGTTTAGTTTGGAGAGAGTTTGGACCGCGTGTAATACAAAAGTTTAATTCTGAGTTTGATGAAGAAGATATAACGTCAATCTTTGATTATGTTGATAAAAATATATTGCAGGGAATTGACGCTACAGATAATGGCATAGATATAAACTCAGAAATTAGAGTAACAACAATAAGCGATATTATACAAACTTTTAATCCGGCGTGGGATTCTACTTCTTACAAAGATGAGGCATTTGAAGAAGCCGTTAGATATGCTACAGAGCTTATAGAAAGAATAATAGGTAGGCAAGTTTCTGTTATAAAAGCAAGGGTAATAGTAAATGAAGCCTTTCAAAATAGGGATAGTAAAGAAATAATGGTTTTGAAAAAAGGTTGTCCTTGGCTCCATCAGTTACTTAAAATAGATATAAATACTGAGGTGTTATTCGTTATTTCACCAGATGACAATAATGTAGAGTATAAGATACAGAGTGTTAAAAAAACCCCAGATACTTTTGAAGCAAGAAAAGATATATTAGAATCCATTAGAGGAAAATCAAGTGAAGAAATAAATTCTATAATTAAAATAGATGACGCTATATTTTGTCACAAGGCAGGGTTTATAGCATCAGCTAAAAGTATGGAGAGTGCTTTGAAAATAGCTAAATTATCAATTTAAAGATTACATAAAGAATAGTTAAAGTAGCTTTGAGAAATACTCAGAGCTATTTTAATTATATTACAAATATTACTTGACAATAGTACTAGTTAGTAATATTATATATATATGGATAAAGAAAAAATATTTTATGGTGAATTAGAAGATTTAAACTTAAAAACATTAATAGCATTAAGCAGATGTACTCAGAATGTTCATAGGAGAGAATATAAAACCATCAAAGAAGGAGGCTTAACAGTTTCTCAGTTTGCGGTACTTGAGATTTTATACCATAAGGGAGATTTAAGAGTCTGTGAAATAACAGAAAAAATCCTTTCTACGGCGGGAAATATGACTGTTGTTATAGATAATTTAGTAAAACAAAATCTTGTAAAAAGAACGATTAATCCAAATGATAGACGAGTTAATCTGATAAGTCTTACTGAAGAGGGGAAAAAACATGTAGGTGGAATTTTTCCTAAACATCTAGAAAATATAAATGAAATTTTTAGTGTTTTAACATCAGAAGAAAAAAAAGATTTAATAAGGTTATTAAAAAAATTGTAAAGGTGTATAAACAATTACACTTATTTTTTAAACATATATTACTAGTTAGTATTAAATTGTGCTTTTAAATCTATTGAAAGGGGACTTTAAAATGTTAAAAAAAATAGATAATAAAAAAATGGGATGGAGTGATTTAGGATGGTTAAAGAGCAAATTTCACTTTTCATTTGCTGATTATTATAATTCAAATAACATGGGGTTTGGAGTATTAAGGGTTATAAATGATGATTTAGTTAATCCTCATACAGGGTTTGATACACATCCTCATCGCGATATGGAGATTATATCCTATGTTATTAATGGAGAATTAACGCATGGTGATAGTATGGGTAATAAAGGTACATTAAAACGTGGTGATGTTCAATATATGAGTGCAGGTACAGGAGTACATCACAGTGAGCATAATTTAGGAGATGAGGTAGCGAGATTTCTTCAAATTTGGATACTTCCTGATAAAAATGGACATAAACCAAATTACGGTGAATATAGATATAACTCAAGTGAAAGAAAAAACAAATGGTTGCATATGGTATCAAGTAACGAAGGGGATGCAACTATAAAAATCAATCAAAATGTAAATATATACTCATTAGAATTAGATCAGAGTAAGGAAATTGATTTCCAATTAAAAGATAATAGGCAAATGTATTTAGTTCAAGTAGAAGGAAAATCAGAGATTAATGGAATTACTCTGAATGAACGAGATGCAATGGGAATTGTTGAAGAAAATATAAAAATAACTGCAGAGGTTCTTTCACATTTTATTGTTATCGAGATGAAAAAATCTTGAGTGAGGATACATTAATAACTGTTTGTAAATAATGAGAAGTAATAAATATAAAATTGGAGGAATAATAATATGAAAAAAGATTTTTACACTGCTGTGGCAGATAGACGTTCGTTTTATGATATAAGTAAAGAAAAAGTGACTTCGGATGAGGTAATTAAGGAAGTTATTGAACAGGCTGTAAAGAATACACCATCAGCATTTAATTCTCAAAGCGCAAGGGTAGTTTTGTTATTAGAGAAGCATCACGATAAATTATGGGATATTACTAAAGAAGTTTTAAAGAAGATAGTTCCTGTTGACCAATTTGCATCTACTGAGGATAAAATTAATTCATTCGGTAATGGATATGGAACAGTCTTGTTTTTTGAAGATGCTAATGTAATTGAGTCTTTACAGAGTGAGTTTGCTCTTTATAAGGATAACTTTCCGGTTTGGTCTCAGCAATCAAGTGGCATGCACCAATATGTGATATGGACTGCATTAGAAATGGAAGGGTTTGGAGCATCATTACAACACTATAACGAGCTTATCGAAGCTGATGTGAAAAAAGAGTGGAGCATACCAGAAAGCTGGAAGCTTATCGCACAAATGCCATTTGGAAAACCAAAATCACAACCTGATGAAAAGCAATTTAAGCCATTAGAAGAGCGTATTGTAGTATTTAAATAATTTGGACCAAAATAAAGGACTTTAGCAAAATTGCTAGGGTCCTTTTAGCATGTTGTTATAATATATAACTTTAAATCTAAATATAAACAATTGTTTATACTTTGTTTATAAAAAGTATAGAAATGTAATATAAAATAGAATTATGATTGATAGTAAATTTAAAATCGTTGGAGGTTAAAATGCTTAAAATATTGTTTATAATGGTTACTATAGTAACAATGACTGCATTAGTTTTTTTGGTTACCGGCGTAAGATATCTAAAAAATGATAAATATAACAAAACAGGTATTAAATATATACTTGGGGGCACTAGTGTTACAGGGGTATGTATCATATTAAACGCAATACTTTTTATACCCATTTTTTACTAGTTTAAAAAAGTTCGAAATATTTACATGGTTTTCAATAATTTCGTAGAACCCATATAAAATGTACTCAAAAGAGGTATAATAATTATATGGGGAAGAATTTTAATAGGAGATGATAATATTGATGGCTAGCGAATTTTTAGAATACAAAAACTGGGTTGTAGTTGGGGATGTATTAAACCGTTTAAAATATGCTAATAAAATATTAAGTTCCTTAAAAGAAAATGGATTTAACGTGGTGGGTTTGAAACCATCTATTGAGAGTGATGGAGTTTATAACAGTCTAAAAGATATACCATATAAAATAGAAGTTTTAGATTTATGCATTAATCCAATTAAAGGTATTAAAATTATTAAGGAAGCTCATGAGCTAAAAATAGATAAAGTACTTATCCAACCAGGGGCTCAAAGTGATGAAATACTTAACTTTTGCATGGATAATGGAATTGAGGCAATAGAGGGATGTGCGTTAGTAGAATTAAGGAAGAGATAAGATACAATCGTATATAAGAATATAGTAATGGAAAAGATAAAACTCTGAGGAATGCCTTAGAGTTTTATCTTTATAAACTTATACTAAAAGCTTTCTTACAAATACCATTCCCAGGTATTATGAATTAATTATTAAAAAGTGAATTCTGCACGTATCTGATAAGTTTGTGGTATATTACTAGTATGAATAAAAATGCCTAAATATTGTTAACAATTTTAAAAATGCAGAAAGGAGCACTTTAAATGGAGAAAAATATCAATGAAGAGCTTTCAAGTATGTTTGTGATTTTTGGTGGAACTGGTGATCTTACAAAAAGAAAACTCATTCCAGCTATTTTTAGTTTAATGTACGAGAAAAGATTACCTGAAAATTTTACAATAGTATCTATAGGAAGACGTGAAAAAACAAATGAGGAATACAGACTAGATATGTATGAATATGTAAATAAATTCTCTAGATTTCCTGTGAATGATGAGTTGTGGCTTAAATTCAGTAATAGAATTTTTTATAAGAAATTTGATTTTACTTCAGATAATGAGGGGTACAAGGAGTTAGATTTATATTTAGAAGCAATGGAGTCAAAGTACTTAACTGGAGGCAAAAGATTATATTATTTAGCCGTTGCTCCAGAGTTTTTTGAAGGAATAATTAGAAATTTAAAAAACAATGATATGGTATGTAAAGATACTGGTTGGCAAAGGATAATGATTGAAAAACCTTTTGGATCAAATCTAGAAACAGCTAGAATTTTAAATGAAAATATTTCTAAGCTTATACCTGAAAAGGATATATTTAGAATAGATCACTATCTAGGAAAGGAAATGATTCAAAATATATTAGCAATTAGATTTGGTAATTCATTATTTGAACCATTATGGAATGCAAATTATATTGATAATATTCAAATTACGTCCAGTGAAGTTTTAGGAGTAGAGAACAGAGGGGCTTATTATGAAAATTCTGGTATTTTGAAAGATATGCTTCAAAGTCATATTTTACAAATATTAACTATGATTGCTATGGAACCACCAGTGGATTTTGAACCTGAATCTATAAGAGATGAAAAAGTTAAAGTGTTACGTTCATTAAGACAGTTTACTTCAGAGTCTTTTGGTGAAAATATTGTTAGGGGTCAATACGGACCGGGCGCTGTTAATGGTGCGAAGGTGGTAGGGTATAGAGAAGAAGACAAGGTGTCTAGAACTTCCAATACAGACACTTTTATAGCTTTAAAGACTTGTATTAATAATTTTCGATTTGGAGGAGTACCTATATATATAAGAGCAGGAAAAAGAATGAATACTAAAAGCACTGAGATAGTTATTCAATTTAAAAAACTTCCTGGAATTAATTATTATAAGGAGTTTAATGGAATTTCTCATAATCTTTTAGTCATAAAAATTCAGTCAGATGAGGGCTTTTTCTTCCAGATAAATGCTAAAAAACCTGGTAGTGATTTTAAAATGGAAAAAGTTCAATTAGATTATTGTCAAAGTTGTAGGAATTTAAATGATTCACCTGAGGCCTATGAGAGACTAATACTTGGAGCAATTAGAAATAATTCATCACTGTTTACTAGATGGGACGAAATCGAATATTCTTGGAAATTTATTAAAAGCATTGAAAATGAATTTGAGAATAACACACCTGATTACCCTAATTACTCAGCAGGGACTAAAGGTCCAAAGGAAGCAATAGATCTAATAGAGAAGGACGGCAGGCAGTGGTGGAATACAGGTGCTGATTAAGGGGGCGTAGCATGATTATTTATGACATATCAATGACTATTGAAAAAAGTATGGGGGTATACAAGAATATAGAAGAAAAAAGACCTGTAATTAAATTTGATAGGAAAATCCCAAAGGATAGTATTAATGAATCTAGTATGTGTATGAATTTACATACGGGAACTCATATTGATGCACCGTATCATGTAGATGATATGGGGGCTACAATAGAGTCTATTGATTTAACTAAACTTATTACAAAGTGTAGAGTGTTGGATTTAACAAAGGTAGAGAATAGGATAACAAAAGAAGAACTTATTGATGAAAATATTGAACAAGGTGAATTCTTATTGTTTAAAACTATAAACTCTTTTACTGAAGAATTTGATCCTAATTTTGTCTATGTTGAAAAAAGTGGTGCCGAGTATTTAGCCCAAAAGGAAATAATTGGCGTGGCAATAGATTCTTATGGAGTAGAAAGGGCTCAGCCAGGACATGAAACCCATAAGATTCTTTTTAATAAGGGAATAACTATTATAGAAGGGGTTAGACTAAAAGAAATTGAAGAAGGCGAATATTTCATGTGTGCACTACCACTTAAAATTAAAGGAGTAGATGGCGCTCCTGCTAGGATAGTTTTAATTAAAGACTTAATATAAGTATAAAAGGTATGGAATTAAAACTATACCTTTTTTCTTCGCTTATCGTAAATTAGAATCCTTGAGTAGTAATCTTAAAGTATGTAAAAAATTGCATTGATTAGAAAAATAGAGTATTATTAACCTAATAAATTGTTTATATTAAATATGTTTTAATTTTTTTAAATGTGAAAAGTGTGAAAAGGTTGGTGTCTAAATGCTAGAATTAAGTGACATTACTATGACTAAATCATCAAGTATAGAGCGGAAAATATATTCAAAGTCTTCGCTTATGGCTATAAGTCACGGTCTTGAAGATATGATTGTTGAGTTTAAACTAAAGTCAGAGCTTTTTGTAACGTTTCAAGAGTTTAAATTTTTTATGGTGGAATTTGAAAGATATAAAATTCTTGATTCTTTATGCAAAAAAGTTTATATATTTGCTCGACATATAAATAGAGATAGTATAAAAAGTTTTAAAAATACAGTATTTATTGAACTTGATGAAGGTGACCCACTGGTGAACGATTGGGATATTGTAATTAATCATACTGAACATCCCGTTGTTTTTTTTAGTAAAGAGATATTTTATTTTGAACCTGTGAAAGAGGATCAATTAAGAAAATTTAGTGGCTTTTTAAGTTTTTCATCAGATATATTGATTGAAACATTAACAGTAATGAAAAAAAAATTAAGTAAATATGGTATTAATTATAATCTACTAGGTGTGGACCATAAAAATAATGATCAAGATATAATGACTAGAAAAATGAGCTTTTTCCTGAATAGGACACTTAGCGAGATAGAAAATAAAAATTCACAATTAGTAGACAAGAATACTTTGCTTGAAAATGCACTTAGTGAAAATGGAGAACTTACAAATGAAATTATAAAGCGTTTATGTTATTCAGCTGAATACAAAGATGAAGATTCAGCATTGCATATGGTTCGAGTGAGTTTTTATGCATCAATTTTATATGGAATGATAGAGACATCAAAAGAAAAAATTAAGTTAATAAATTATGCAGCTTTGATGCATGATATAGGGAAAATAGGTATTGCAGATTCAATTCTATTAAAACCGGGAAAGTTAACATCGGAAGAGTTTAATATAATGAAAATCCATACAATAAATGGTGCAAGGATTCTTAGTAATTCAAAAAGAGATGTTATTAGAATGGGTTATGAAATTGCACTGAACCATCACGAAAAATGGGATGGTAGCGGTTACCCAGCAGGGCTTACGGGTAACGATATACCCTTGACTGCAAGAGTCGTAGCTATTGCAGATGTTTTTGATGCATTATCTACAAAACGGGTTTATAAAAGTGCTTATCCAATTGAAACTTGTATAGAGATGTTAAAGCAACAAAAAAATAAACATTTTGATGGTGAATTATTAGATTTGTTTTTAAATAACATTTGTAAAATACTGAAGTATAAAGAAAGTATCGAACTAAAATTTAATGGACCAACAAGTGAAGATGTTTTTACAGAGTTTTTTAGTGAATCTATGAATTTTAATATTCAATGTAGTTAATAATTAATATGGAAATGTTATACTTTACAAAAGAAGGAGTGGAAATAATGATTATAAACGAAAGAATTGAAGAGTTAAGAAACCTGATGAGAGAAAGAGGTATAGATGCATATATAGTACCTAGTTCAGATCCACATCAAAGTGAATATGTAGCGGAGTATTATGCTGCTAGAGCTTTTATAACAGGATTTAAAGGTTCAGCTGGTACTGCAATTATAACTTTAAAGGACGCTAATTTATGGACAGACGGAAGATATTTCACACAAGCAGAAACGGAATTAAAAGATACTGGTGTGACTTTATTTAGAATGGGAGATAGTGGAGTGCCAACTGTTGAGGCGTTTTTGAAAGAATCGCTACATAAGGGAGCAAAGGTTGCTTTTGATGGAAAAGTTATTTCAGAAGAGTATTTTAGAACTTTAACGAAAGTCGTAGAAAGTAGTGAATTTACTTTTGAAGTTAATGAAGATTTAATAGATAAAGTTTGGAAGGATAGACCAAAACAACCTAGCAGTCAGGTAGTTCTACATGATGTAAAATATGCAGGAAAGTCAAGAGAGGAAAAACTTTCTGAAGTAGTCGGTGAAATGAAGAATATGGGAGCAAACTACTATGTTATATCAAGCCTTGATGACATAGCGTGGCTATTAAATATTAGAGCAAGAGATGTTAAATGTAATCCACTAACAATAGCTTACTGCGTTGTATTAGAGGATAAATGTTGTTTATTTATTGATGATTTTAAAATTAGTTCAGAGGTTAGGACTGAGCTTGAAAAGGCTAATGTAGAAATAATGCCTTATGATAGCATAGGAAAATTCTTAGAAAATATTAAAGTAGGGACAATATTACTTGATGCAGCAAAAACCAGCACCTTCATATATAGTTCCATAAATATTAAAATTGTAGAGGCTATGAATATAACTACAAGACTTAAGGGTATTAAAAATGATATTCAAGTCCAAAATATTAGAAATGTAATGGTACGTGATGGTGTCGCTATGGTTAAATTTATTAGCTGGCTAAAGAAAACCATAAAGTCGCGTAATATTACCGAAATAGAAGCAGCAGATAAAATAGAGGGATTAAGAAGAGAAGGGGATAATTTCTATGATTTAAGCTTTGGATCAATTTCAGCTTACAGAGGAAATGCTTCTATGCCTCATTATTCTGCTACGGAAAAGAATCAAGCTACTATAGTGCAAAAGGGACTTTATTTATTAGATTCTGGTGGTCAATACTTAGATGGAACAACGGATATTACAAGAACACTAGCTGTTGGTCCCTTAACTGAAGAAGAAAGAACAGATTTTACGCTAGTATTAAGAGGCATGATTGATTTAACATTACAAAGATTTTTATATGGGACTACAGGTTCAAACTTAGATATTATAGCTAGAATTCCACTTTGGAATGCAGGTATGGATTATAAACATGGTACAGGACATGGAGTAGGTTTCTTCTTAAATGTTCACGAGGGACCACATAGGATAGCTATGGTGCCAAGCACTATTGTGCTAGAAAAAGGAATGGTAGTGTCCAATGAACCAGGAGTTTACAAAGCAGGAAAGCATGGTATAAGAATAGAAAACCTAGTTGTTGTGGGGGAAGAGGAGAAGACGGAGTATGGTGGACAATTTATGAAATTTGAAACTTTAACACTTTGTCCTATAGACGTGGAAGCTATGGATGTATCTTTACTTACACCTCAGGAAAAATCATGGCTAAATAATTATCATAAAACTGTATTTGATAAACTTTCTACCTATTTAAAGGGAGAAGAACTAGAGTACTTAAAGAGGGCAACGGTAGCAATATAATTGGATTAAGAAGAGTTAAAGAAATGCAAATGCATACCTTTAACTCTTTCTTATTAAAGTGGTGGTAGATTAAAGCTCTATTATCACAATCTTATGGATATTAGCTTTAAGTAGTGGATAAAATATATATGAGAGGTGATTATAATGGGTAAAATAATAGCTTATTATACTATGCCACATCCCCCCATAATAATTTCAGAGGTAGGGCGTGGAGAGGAAAAAAAGATAAAAAATACATATGATGCTTGTGAGAAAATTGGCGTGGAAATAGCTGAATTAAAACCAGAGGTAATAATAGTAGTTACCCCACATGGTCCTATGTTTTCAGATGCTATAGCACTTTCTTTTGAAAATTCTATAGCAGGAAGTTTAAAGCAGTTTAGTGCTCCGGAAGTTTCAATGGATTTTTCGATAGATTTAGATTTGACACAAAAAATTATAGATAAGTCTTATGAACATGATATACCTACGGCTGAGGTAACTGGTAATTTAATTAAAAAATATGGAAAAGAATATGAATTAGATCATGGAACTATAGTTCCACTGTATTTTATCAAAAGTAAATATAATGTTTTTAAGCTTGTACATATTACATATGGAGGGCTTAGTCCCATTCAATTATATAAATTTGGTAAACTTATTAAGGAAGCTGTAGAGGAAAGTAATAAAAATGCTGTGTTTATTGGTAGTGGGGATCTTTCTCATCGCCTTAAAGATGAAGGGCCTTATGATTATAACCCAGATGGAGAAAAATTTGATAGCAAGATAATAAAACTATTAACAAAAGGTGATGTAGCAGGGGTATTTGGCATGAACTGCGAAATGATTGAAAATGCTGGGGAATGTGGCTTAAGATCATATTATATAATGCTTGGAGCAATGGCAGGCAATAGAATAAAGGGAGAACTTCTTTCCTATGAAGGTACCTTTGGAGTTGGATATGCTGTAATGAAATTTCAGCTTGAAAATAGTGACAGAGATATACTATCAGAAATTATAGGAGAGAAAAGAAAAAAATATATGCAAAGAGTTGATAATGAAGATGTTTATGTTCGGCTTGCCAGAGAAAGTCTTACTCATTATATAATAGAGGGTGAGTTCATGGATACGCCGAGCTATGTAACAGAGGAAATGATAAATAATAAAAGAGGAGTTTTTGTGTCTCTTAAAAAATTCGGACATTTGAGAGGGTGTATAGGTACCATTTTTCCTGTTACAGCGAGCACTTCAAAAGAGATAATGCGAAATGCTGTTGTAGCAGGGGAGGATGACCCAAGGTTTAGCCCAGTAGTTGAAGGGGAGCTAGAGGATATTGTCTTTTCCGTGGATGTTTTAACTGAGCCTATAGAAGCTTTAAAAGAAGAACTAAATCCTAAAATATACGGAGTGGTTGTAAGAAGTGGAAGAAAGAGTGGTCTTCTATTACCAGACCTTGAGGGGATTGATACAATAGATGAACAGTTAGAAATTGTGCTAAATAAAGCATCAATTTCTCCAAATGAAGATTATACCATAGAAAAATTTGAGGTTATTAGGCATAAATAGGGGTTGTGATCATGAAAAAAGAAGCATTGTTTTATGAAAAACAAGAAGGGGAAATAGGATGCAAACTTTGCCCTCATAACTGTCTTATTGCGGAGGGTGATTATGGTAAATGTAGTGTAAGGCTAAATAAAGAGGGAGTGCTTTACACAATAAATTATGGAGAGATAACTTCTATAGCGCGGGATCATATAGAAAAAAAGCCGTTATATCATTTTAAACCGGGTAGTAATATACTTTCAGTAGGAAGCTTTGGATGCAATTTTAGCTGTGGATTTTGTCAAAACCACTCCATATCACAAGGGAGAGCAGGCAGCGAATATATACCTCCAGAAAAATTAGTGGAGATGTGCAAGGGTCTTTGTGATAATGTGGGAGTAGCATTTACTTACAATGAACCTTCTATTTGGTATGAATATGTATACAATGCTTCAAGGCTATTAAAAGAATCCATTAAAGATATAAAAATAGTGGTGGTTACTAATGGTTATATAAAAGAACAACCATTAAAGATGCTTCTTCCATATGTGGATTCTATGAATATTGATTTGAAAGCCTTTAATAATAAGTATTATAAGGATATTTGTGGAGGAACTGTTAGGCCTGTAATGGATACTATTGAGATATCATCAAAAGAGTGTCATGTGG
Organism: Clostridium sp.; assembly: GCF_051278035.1. Lineage (GTDB taxonomy): Bacteria > Bacillota > Clostridia > Clostridiales > Clostridiaceae > Clostridium_AD. The sequence continues at coordinate 4,122 of NZ_JBNMNU010000020.1, read as the reverse complement.
AGGTAACTACACTACTCGTAAATGGAGAAAATGATTCTAGTGCGGAAATTGAGGGAATTGCAGTTTTTTTAGCCTCGGTAAATAAAGATATTCCACTTCACCTATCAAGATATTTTCCAAACTATAAGATGGAGATTCCTGCCACTAAACTTGATGTAATGTATGAAGATAGAGATATAGCAAAACAATATCTTAACTATGTATACTTAGGTAATGTAGCGGGTACTGATAACTCAACATATTGCCCTGAGTGCGGTTATAAGCTTGTCGAGAGAGATGGGTATATTGTACATGTTAATACTCATGAAGGTATTTGTCCAAAGTGTGGATTCAAAATAAATATTATTATTTAAATATAATTTAAAGAACTAGAGCATCTAATCATTAGATGCTCTAGTTCTTTTATGAGTCTTATTTAACTTTAAGTACAAACACATGCGGCGTAAGCCTACCGCTTTCAATTTTTATCTCTTGAAGAAGTTCAAGCTGAAGATCATCCGCCAAAACTTCTTTAAATAGTTGTTTTTCTATGGTGTAAACAAATGCCATTCCACCTGGTTTTACAAGACTAGGAATTTTAGTTACAAATTCACTATAAAGTTCCGAGTACTTGTTATGAGTGGTAGACTTATTGTCAAAAGGCATATTTGTTATAAGCTCATCAAAAAGTTCAGTAGGGACATACTCTAATATATCTTCAGCTATTAATTCTATGTTCAAGTTAGCTGACTTGGAATTAATTTCGGCAGCTGATATAGCTGTTCTAAATATATCAACTCCAGTTAAAGTTTCAAATTCTTGCAATTTAGCTCTTTCAATAAGCATTGTGCCAGTTCCGCAAAATGGGTCTATAATTTTAGCACTAGGGGTTAACCATTTTTCTATGGACTTAGCTACAATAGCCGCAGTTACCGGGTTTATTGATGTTGCTATATCATTTTTTCTATAGCTAAACCTATTATCTTTGAAGGAATACAGCTTAACGTATACACTACAGAGATTATTATTTTCAATTATTCTAATTTCAACTTCATAGGAAGAAGGACTGTTTTTTAAATTTCCAGAAGATTTCTCATCCAGTTCTCTAGATAAGCTTTTTATAAACTCGGCCCTATCTCTGTTATAATTCATAGTTCTAAATTCAACTCTGTACCAAAAGGGTGAATTAGAATCGTCATCATGACAATCACTTAGAAAATCTACGATGTTTGCATTTATTATCTCATCAGCTATTATCTTATAATCCATTTCTAGGTTTTTACACTCATCTAGTGGATACAATAGCTCATAAAAGGTCCTACAGGTATAGACTTTATCTAAATCTTTTTCGTGAATGATTATGCCATCATCTAAAAGATTACCTTCAATGGAGTGTTCCTCAAGTTCTCGAATGGTGTGTTGATACTGATAATTCATAACCGTAAGCAACATAGGTACAGGGTTTTTAAATCCTGTGAATTTATGGAGCACAGTAGGGGATAATTTATCTATGGCTCTTGTAAAGGCAAGCTTTTCCTCGTTAATATGCTTATTAGTTGTTACGAGGGTGCTATCTTCATTGCAAGCTTTTTCATTTGCTAATACATTTTCATACATGTTATTTAATTTATCTGCGTCAACAAAGCTACCACAATTACCGATTGCAAGTACATAAGAATATCTTACAAAGAGTTTATCCTCAGAGTAATAGGCGCTATATAGCGCATCTAAATACTCTGAGTCTCCTAGTTCACCAATAACACCACATACGTTCTTTCTCACTTTTGGATCTGAATGCGTAAGAAGGGCGCTAAGTTTTTCTTTAGAATTTCCAATAGTTCTTCTTAACATTCCTTTGGGTTTTTCCTTTTTTAAAATATCTCTTACAACAGAAAGAATTGCTCTTGGCTCTTCCTGGGTTATAACCTTTGACCATAAGGTGGGAATTGAATTATTATAATCTAAGGATAGTTTATTAACTATTGCAGATCTCTGTTTATCATCTGCAGTTTTTAGACTCTCTAAGAGTGCTTCTACTGTATCATTTATTTCTATCATTTGTTTCACCTCATATGTTTTAATTTAATAACTATAAGTATACCCTATATTTTGTGGTTACGGGGGGATATTAGTGTTTTATCTGTTTTTATTATATTCTAGGAACATAAATCCTGATTTTTTTTACAATGAATACCTTTTGAACAATAATCATAAGTACTATTCTTATTCATACATACAATTTTTAGTGGAATGATTAATTTTTTAGCAAAGAAAAGGTAATTAACAAAATAAAAGGTTAGTTTTTGTTTAAAATAACCAAAGATTAGGGTATTATAATAGTATAAGAAAAAATTGCATTACGGTTCATCAAAAAAAATATTAACAAAACGGAGGATTTTAATATGAATGAAACACTAAAAAACATAAGGAATAGAAGAAGCACTAGGGCATTTTTACCAGAACAACTTGTCGATGAGGATGTAAAAAAAATAATAGAGGCAGGTATTTATGCACCAAGTGCCACCAATAAGCAACCATGGCACTTTACAGTAGTACAAAATAAAGATATCATAGATAGATTAAGTGTTGCTTTTAAAAAAATTGCAAGTAAATCTGATAATGAATATATTAGGAGATTTGCTGATAATGAGATGTTTCACGTACTTTACAAAGCACCAACAGTAGTACTAGTATCTGGAGATGAAAAAGATGATTTAGCTTTAGTTGATTGTGCAGCAGCTGTAGAAAATATGCTTATAGCTGCGGAATCTTTAGAAATTGGATCTTGTTGGATAGGTCTTATTGCATATCTTTTAAATAGTGAAGAGGGAGCAGAATTTGTTAAGGAACTTGGAATACCAGAAGGCTTTAAACAAATCCATGCAGTATGCCTTGGACATAAGAGAATCATTATAACCACCGCACCAGCAAGAAAACCGAATACGGTTAATTATATAAAATAAAAAGCAAAAACAGCAGAATTGATTAATTTTGCTGTTTTTTTTTGCTTAAATAGGCTAAAAACTGTGGTAAGGTATATATTATAATTATAGTCATATAAGGGGGGAGTTATAATGTACGATAAGGTTATAGAATCAGTAAATTACATAAAAAACAAAGTGGAAAACAAACTAGTAGTTGCGGTAATTTTAGGGTCAGGGCTAGGGGATTTAGCTAGTATGGTGGAGAATAGTGTGTTCATTGAATATAAGGATATTCCTAATTTCCCACAAACCACTGTGCCAGGCCACGTTGGACGATTAGTTTTTGGAACAATTAATGGAGTAGAAGTTGTGTTAATGCAGGGGAGATTTCATTACTACGAGGGATATACAATGAAAGAGGTTACTTATCCTGTATATGTTATGCAACAGCTAGGTATAAAAAAGCTTATTGTAACAAATGCTTGCGGTGGAATAAATACAAGCTTTAGTCCTGGTACACTAATGATTATTAACGATTTCATCAATCTTATTAGTGATAATCCGTTAATTGGAGTTAATGATGAGAGATTTGGTTTGAGATTCCCGGATATGTCAGAACCTTATAAAATAGAACTTATTGAAAAAGCAAAAGTTATTGCAAATGACATTGGTGTGGAATATAAAGAAGGTGTTTACGCTGGCTTTATGGGTCCATATTACGAAACTGCTGCGGAAATTAGAGCTATTAGAAGACAAGGCGCAGACGCAGTGGGTATGTCAACAGTTCCTGAAACAATAGCAGCAAACTACTTAGGAATGGATGTACTTGGAATTGCTTGTATAACAAACATGGCTACAGGAATACAGAAAGTTAAGCACTCTCATGATAGAGTAGTGGAAATTGCAAAAAGATCATCTGTGAATTTGTCTAAGTGGGTGGCTAAAGTTATTGAAGTTATTGGTTAGTAGAATAAAAAGCATCAAGATCATAAGATCTTGATGCTTTTTATAGGAAAATATATTTGTTATTTATTTGTTTCTTTTAGTTTTGCTTTCTTAGCTCGTCTTTCATTAATTGTATACCATAAATCTGCATTATTAATTCCCAACTTCTTAGGATCGAAAGTAAATGTATCCATTGTTTTTCCTTCTTTCAATTGAGCTTCGTAGTCTTTTAAAACTTTAAGACCAATCTTTCCAAGGATTATTATGGCAATAA
>NZ_JBNMNU010000019.1:0-36209 GCF_051278035.1 Clostridium sp. | reverse complement strand
GTGATAAATTAAATAACATCCCTCAGAAATTAAGAAATATGAAGACTGCAAAAGAAATTCTTAATGAGGAGAGAGACCATATGGGGCCTTATATGGCAAAACTTGATACAGCAATAGCAGGACTTCAAGAGGAATCAGATGAAGTTAAATTTATATATAAAGGGATACAACATAGTTCAATATCTATGACCAGTATAAAAATAGGTTAAATCTAAGAGGAAATAAAATATATTTATAAACAAATGAAAAGATGTGAAGAGTTACTTCACAGCTTTTATATTTGGCTATGTTAGACATAAATAGTGATATTGTATATATTTTTGCAGAATGTGTTATAATAAGGCAATAGATACATTTATGAGGTGGTTACATGCCAAGTGTGGGAACTTTAAAAACAGAAATAAAAACTCTTTCTGAATTTGCATTACAAGACTTATTTGGTTTCATTGGCGAAATAATGACACTTAACTCATTAACCCGCAATCTTCCTAAAGATTGTAGAGAATCCAGATTTGCCAAGGGAGAGGTCTGCCCTCATTGTAATTCAACTCACGTTGTTAAGAATGGCAAGTTAAATGGTAAGCAAAGATATAAATGTAGGGGTTGTAATAAAACTTTTAATGACTTCACAAAATCTGCATTATCATGCACCAAATTATCTTTAAAAAAGTGGATAGAGTATGGTAAATGTATGGTTACGGGGTATAGTATAAGGAAAAGTGCTGAAATCGTAGAAGTAGGTGTTAAAACCTCATTTTATATGAGGCATAAAATACTTGATTGTATAGGAACATTTATGGGTACGGGAGATGTTGATGGCGGTGTAGAAATGGATGAAACCTTTGTAGCCGAGTCGTTCAAAGGTAATCATAAAAAAAGTGGATTTTAATGCCGAGACATTCTCGTAAAAGAGGTAAAGAAATTAAAAAACGTGGTATAAGCAATGAACAGATATGTGTAGCCACAGCAATAGATAGAAATAACAATATTATTCTTGAAATGGTATGTAAGGGCAGAGTTGGTTATAGAGACCTTGAAAGGCTTTATGACGGTCACATAGACAATAATTCTATTATTTGTACTGATAGCCATAAAAGTTATATTCGATTTGGTAGAAACCTCAATTTAGACCATAAACGTATTATGAGAGACCATTATAAAAATGGTATTTATCATATTAATCATGTAAATAGTTTGCACAGTCAGTTTAAAAAATGGATGGAGAAATTCAACGGAGTATCAACTAAATTTTTGGCGAATTATCTCCATTGGTTCAAGTGGTTACAATGTTTTAAAGATGATAAAGACATAATAAAAAGCAAAAATATTATAGTTCATAGTACAACATACTTTGTAGATACCAGAATTGCTAATTACAAAGGTAGAGAACCTATTTTTAGATAATTAAATTCCTTATACTTGAAATTTATGTTATGGTTAGTATATAAATTAACTATAATTTAGTAAACACTTGTATAATAATGTTCATCAAATTAAAATTTTATAGTATTGAACAATAGTAATTTTTTTTGGAGGATTGATATATTTGTATATGATAGTAGTACCATCACTGATAACTGGTGTATTTATAATATGTGGAAGTATAATACTTGGAAGATATATTTTAAGTATCAGTGAAAACAACGAAATTGGAACATATCAAATGATTATGGTAGATGAAAAATATATAGTTGTTTTGGATACAAGGACTGGACAATATTGGAGGAAACCTATTGTAGATAATTCTTCTATTAAAACAACCGATAAGTACGCATAGTTCATATATGTAATTAAGTACGAATTAATATAATAATGCATATTCAAAGGGGGGATTTTATGAAGCCATTAGGTATAGGATTGCTTACAATTGTAATTGGATATATGTTATCAATGTTTTTTTCAGGATTAGGAACAGATGATGCTAATATGTCATATGTAGTTGGATGTATTAACGCTGTATTATATTTATCAGGAATTGTTTCAATATGGGGATATTTAATATTGAAAGAATTAAAAGATAAAAATAATGATAATAAAAATAAATAAAAGGATAAATCGCTTCGCAACATTCTTGTATAGTTCATCAATTATAAATTTACAATACTTTAACAGTTGGGAATATAAAATGGGCTTGCCATGAATAGACAAGCCCATTTTATATGTATTATCCTCATTATTGTCTAACATAGCTTTATATTAAAGTAAAGGGGGGCTTCGCTTTAATCATTGTTATAATCTATATTTAAAGAATAACATATAAATGTGACAATATAATGAATAAAATGTGCAGATATTGTTAAATATTAAGCAATGTCTGTATTTATGCTAAAAAATATAGGTGATTATAGATTATTTTAAATATTATTAGTTGTAAACAATAAAAACATATAGAATATTATATTCAGATGAGAATTTTTAAGGAGTTAATTTTATGACTAATAGATATAATAGAGAAGCAGCTGTAAGTTATGCTATAAAATATGCGCTTGTTCCAAACCGTGAATATAAATATTATAACGCTATAGGTGAGGGTGGGGGAGATTGTACGAACTTTATTTCTCAGTGTTTAAAAGTTGGGGGAGCACCCATGGATTATAATAATTTAAGACCTTGGTGGTATGATATGAGGCAGGGAAAAGCTTCAATCTGCTGGGCTGTTGCTCATTCGCTATACTGGTACTTAAAAACAAGCCAAAACATAAATAAAATCAAAGGGCGAGAAGTGGATGATATAAGAGAACTCGAGATGGGAGATTTAATATTCTATGAAAACTACAATAATGTTATTTTCCATTCTACAATAATAACTTCATTAGTAGAAGTCTATGGGAATAGAGAACCTCGTATATCTCAACATACATCTAACCAACTAAATGTTACCTATAAAAAAAGCTATGATTATAAAAAAGCACATTTTATTAAAATTATATTATGAATTAGCTTCTTGGAGCTTTTAATTTTTTTCCATATTCTTATTGTAACTATAAATTATGGTACTAATATCAAGGAAATATGTGAACTTTGTGGAAGACTGGAGCATAAGAAAAGGACTTTAGTCCCTGTTGAGATAGGGACAATAGTCCCTATTATAACGTTTAAATTAGAAGTATAATTATATAATAGAAAACAAAAGAAATAGGAGGAAATTATGAAAAAAATATCTACATATTTATTAGCTCTAACCATGGTATTACTTTCGTTTAGTTCAGCGTTTGCGGCACCAACGGTGCTTAAAGCTCCAAACGACCTTGTTGCAATTGGTGGAGATTCACAAATTAATCTAACGTGGTCACAAGTTCAACATGCTACTTATTATAATGTTTATGGATCACTTGATGGTTTAAATTATAATTTAATTAGCGATCCTACGACTGTCACTGAAGCGACTTATGATGTTTCTGGACTAACAAATAGTAAATTATATTACTTCAAAACATCTGCAGTAAATACAGATGAAGAAAGTACATATTCTAATGTCGTTACTGTAAAACCTTCAGTGGGAAGTGCAGCAGTAAACCTTGGAACAGCTGGCGATTATGCTATTTTAACAAAAACAGGCATATCTACAGTACCTAATTCAGTTATTACCGGAAATATAGGAGTTAGTCCTATTGATTCCACTGCTATTACTGGATTTTCTTTGACAGTAGATGCAACTAACGAATTTTCAGGTTCCACTCAAGTTACTGGAAAGGCATTTGCAGCAGATTACGCTTCTCCAACTCCTAGTAAACTTACTACATCCATAAGCAACATGGAAACAGCCTACACAGATGCTGCTGGGAGAGCTGCTGATTTTACTGAACTATATACTGGAGACATAAGTGGTCAAACACTTACACCTGGTGTATACAAGTGGGGTACTGGTGTATTAATAAATTCTGATGTCTACCTAAATGGTGGAGCAGATGATGTTTTTATTTTCCAAATAGCTAAAGGAATTACCCAAGCAAGCAACACTAAAATTATCTTAACTGGTGGAGTTCAAGCTAAGAACATCTTCTGGCAGTCAGCTCAAACCGTTGAGATTGGCACTGGTGCACATTTTGAGGGAATTGTATTAGGAAAGACAAATATCAGTATGGGCAATAAGGCATCCATAAATGGAAGACTTTTAGCACAGACTGCAGTGACTTTGATTAAAAGCACAGTTGTAGCTCCTTCAAATGAGCCTGAAACACATAATTATTCTATCGATATAAATGGAAATGATGCTATAGAACTTGGGCAAAGCGCAAATTACCTTAGTCATGTATATGATAATGGTGTAGAAGTGCTTGATAAGTCTATACAATGGAATGTGAAGAACCAAGACAATTCAACTCCTGTTATGGCTAGTTTCACTTCAATAATAGGAAATGCTGTTACTGTAAAGACTTACAGTGAATCCAGCTATGTGAATAAATATGTAGTGTTATCTGGTACTTTGACAGATAATCAAAGTATTACAATAGAAAAACTAGTCCAAATTAAAAGCTTACAATAATTTGAACTAGTAAATAAGGACTTGCCCTCGGGTGAGTCTTTTTTAATAGGTACAATAGGATTAAATCTACAAAAAAACGAAAAAGTTGTGAACTGTAATTCACAACTTCTTATATTATTAAAGTAAAGGGGGACTTTGCTTTAATGATTAATTTAACTATATTTAAATAATAACATATAAATGTGACAATATAATGAATGAGATGTGAAGGATGTGTTAAATATTAGACAATGCGGATTATTTTTTTAATATATAGAACAGAATTTTGATAAATAAGAAAATTTATACTATACTAATCGTACAGTTGTTTTTAATGGAGGTTATTATGGAAAAGATTTCGCCGTATTCAAAAAAAATGTGGACAATAGAGGGATTATTCTCAACAGGAGTTATTCTAGCTATTGCAGTAGTATTAAATATATTTTTAGAGTTTAATGCATTATGGAAGTATGGGCTAATTTGCTGCATATATGTACTAGCCTTTTTAATATTAATTTATTCATTGGTTCTTCCCAAATATAAGTATGAAAAATATAGATACCATATGAATGATGAGAGAATCATCTTAAAATATGGAGTATTTACTGAAAGTAATGTAATTATTCCTATGAGGAGAGTCCAGTATGTAGACACAGAACAAGGTATAATATTAAAGAGATATAAGCTTATAAAATTAACAGTGCATACTGCTGGAGGGGAATATAAAATTCCTTATTTAGAAAGCGAAATAGGGAGTAATCTTGGAATGACTATTACGAAAATAGTTCAGGAGAAATGCATATGAGTGAAATAAAACATACACATAAATTCACGATTTTTTCAGAGGTCTTTCGGTATATAAAAAACAGCATAATTCCTCTTTTTATATTTTTAATGTCACAAGCGTCAGAGTATTTAAAAAAATATGGAGGAAATTATGTAGCAGTTTTCTTACTTGTAATAATTGGTTTAGCTATAGTTAAATGGAAGAAAAATATATATTGTATACAAGATGAAGGTATATATATAAAAAATGGAGTATTCGAGATGCCTGGATAATTTCTTTCAGGATATTTTGTCTGAAATGAATATAAATTGTGACTTAGTAAAATCTCCTAGAAAAGCATTAAAGGGATTTATATTTATATTATTACCTGTTATAGCAATTTGGAATTATATAAGATTTATTGATAATGGTATATATTTTGATGATGATTTAATTGTGATGAGATATAGAAGGTCAGGCAGGGAAACTGTTATAATTCAGAAGGAATGTATTCAGTCAATTGAAAAGAGACAAAATATATTCCAAAAAAGAAAAGCTGTTGCTAAATATAAAGTGAATATAGCTGGAGATATTTTAGGTGAATCCTATACGGTTGGATATATAAACCAAAGCTATCTCAAAGACATTTTGGATAGTGAATAATAGTGTCCACTATTTTATTAATCTTTTACCAATCACAAAATTTTCCTTGTAATAGCCAGTTAAGTAAGATGTTTTAATTACATCATTATCTTTAGGTGAATGCATAAATTTATTATTTCCAATATATATTCCCACATGAGATATTTCAGAAGGGACAGCTAGATTAGTCTTAAAAAAAACTAAATCACCAGTTTCAAGACTATTTATATTAACAGAGGCACCTTCATTTACTTGTTCCATTGTTGTTCTAGGTAAATTCATATCAAAGTTTTTATAAATGTATTGTACAAACCCCGAACAATCAAATCCACCACTTAAATACTTACCAGTAGTATCGAATATTGCTGGGGTTGTACCACCCCATAAGTATGGCATCCCTAAAAATGCATTGGAGTAGGACACTATATTATTACCGCTTGTTAATGTATAGTATTGAGTACCTTGCTCAATATATTGAGATTTGGTTAAAGGAGTATCAAAATTAGAGAAAATAGTAAAAATCATGTATACTAGTATTATTAATGCAATAATAAGGAGTATTAAACCAATTGGTAATGATTTTTTTTTTCTTGATGGTGTTCTCATAATTCAACCCCTTAAATAATTTTAAATACCTTATATTAAATTACTGTATTCATTCTAATAATATTCTAAAAATTTTATAAATATAAATGAAAGGAGATAAAAACAATGTCAGATTGTATATTTTGTAACTACGATGAATCAGAAATATTAGCAGAGAACAAATTCGCATTTGCCATATTAGATCATTTCCCAGTAAATAATGGCCATTGTTTAATTATACCTAAGAGGCATTACCCTAACTTCTTTGATTCAAAGGAAGAAGAAATTAAATCTATATATTCACTAATGCATGAAGTTAAGGAAATTTTTGATATTCAATATGAACCAGCGGGTTATAACATAGGGATAAATGTAGGAGGCTATGCAGGGCAAACTATAGATCATTTACATGTTCATTTAATTCCTAGATATGTAGGAGACGTGGACGACCCAAGAGGGGGAGTAAGGAATCTAAAAGAAGCAATGCTGGACTATGATGGATAAGTTTGGAAGTAATGAGCAAGTAAATATTATTTTTGTATTAGGAGTTTCCACAAGCGCATAAGCTATTACTAGATAAAATTTTTTTGTGGGGGTTTCGAAATGGAATATTACATTAAGGTAGAACCAGAAGTTAAAGTGTATGTGGAAGACATAAATCCAGATGGCAAGAAAATAATAGTGTTTATACATGGCTGGCCATTAAGTCATAAGGCCTATGAGTATCAGTTTAATGTGCTCCCTAAAATGGGATATAGATGTATTGGAATTGATACCAGAGGATTTGGTAAGTCAGATAAGCCTGCAAGTGGGTACTCTTATAATACATTAGCTGACGATTTAAGGTGCGTAGTTGAAGCACTTAATTTACGGGATTTCACGCTCGGTGGACATTCTATGGGAGGGGCAATTGCAATTAGGTATATGTCTCGCCACAAAGGGTATGGAGTATCAAAACTTGCTCTTTTTGGAGCCGCGGCACCTAGCTTAACTATGCTCCCGGATTTTCCATATGGATTGCCTAAGGAAGAAGTTACAAAGCTTATTAATCAAACATATAATGATAGACCTAAAATGCTAAGAGATTTTGGCGACATATTCTTATTTCAGTATGCTACGCAGCCTCTATCAGATTGGTTCTTTAACTTAGGGTTAGAGGCTGCTGGATGGTCAACTGCTGAGTGTGCAATGACTTTTAGAGATGAAAGTTTATTTCCTGATCTAGAAAAAATAAAGGTTCCAACCTTAATTCTTCATGGCATTCATGATAAAGTTTGTCTATTTAAACTAGCGGAAATTATGAACCGATCAATAAGAAACTCTAAGTTAGTACCATTTGAGTACAGTGGACACGGATTATTCTGGGAAGAACGCGATAAGTTTAATTATGAACTTACGCATTTTATAGAAGAATAAATATGAAACCCTCGCTCTTATTCTTTATACTTTTCTATATTTTTTAAGAGCGAGAGTGTTTAATATAAGAAATAATACCGCGTATCCTATAAGTATAAGTAAATCATACTTAACGTCTATAAGACTCTTTCCTCTTAGCATTACATCTCTTAGTGCCTCTGCTCCATAGGTCATAGGTAATATTTTTGATAATACTTCTGCCCAAATAGGCGCATTTCTGAGATCAAAAATGCCACTGAACATAATCTGAGGAACTATTACAATGGGTATAAACTGAAATAATTGAAATTCATTACGTGCAAATGCAGAAAGAAGAGTTCCAAGTGCTAATGATCCTGCCGCAAGTACTAAATTTATTACAAGTACTGCCCAAAAGCTCCCCACCATTGGTACATTAAGTCCGTATACACTGAAGAGTTGAAGTATTATAGTTTGAATTGATACAAAGAGGCCGAAACCCAGAAAATAACCTAAAACTATCTCCCATCTTTTTAGGGGCGTTGCAAGTATTCTATCTAACGTTCCGCTTATTCTCTCTCTTAAGAATGCAACTCCAGCGATTAAGAACACGAAAAAGAAGATAAAGAAGCCCATAAGAATTGGAGCCATTGAATCAAATGCTCCCATATCCATAGAACCATGTAAGAAATTAATTTCCGGCTTTTGCAGCGCACTATTTGGGGAAAGCTTGTTTAATGTATTCATAACTACGCTAGTTATAGATGGGTCGGCACCTTCTAGTGTAATAGTTTGTTTATTTCCATTGAAAATTATATAAGCATCTATACTTTTATCTTTTAAATTTTTCAGTGCAATTTCTTCATTATTAACTTTATTAACATTGGCTAGGCTTTGTAGTTTTGTTACATACTCATCTGGTGCTGAAATAACATCAATATTTGGAGTTGTGGTTCCTGAGGTTAAAATAGCACTTAAAAGATACATTACAAAAACAGGAGCAACAAACATAAGGGCTATTGACCTTTTGTCTCCTCTGAGCTGTTTAATTAATCTTTTAGCAATTGATAATACTCTCATATGCTTTTCACCTCTCGTTTCCTTCCATAATAGAGAAATGCACCTTCCACAGTACTCTCTCCAGAAGTTTTCATTAATTCTTCCGGAGTGCCTATAGCTATTATGCCTCCATTTCTAATTAAAGCAAGTCTATCACAATGTTCTGCTTCATCCATAACATGAGTAGTAATTATAATTGTAACGCCCTCATGTCTTAACCTCTGAAATTCCTTCCAAAACTCAATTCTAAGAACAGGATCAATTCCAACGGTAGGTTCATCAAGAATAAGTATTTCTGGTTTATGTACTAATGCTATAGCAAGGGATAACCTTCTTTTCATTCCACCAGAAAAATTTTTAACAAGTTTTTTACCTTCACCTTTTAGAAGAACTAAATCTAAAACCTCATCAGCTCTTTTTTTAGCTTGCTTTCCCTTCATGCCATATAAGGATGCAAAGAATAAAATGTTTGAAGTGGCGTTTAAGTCTTCATAAAGCGCATCACTTTGAGCCATATATCCTATTTTTGAAACCGCTGAAAGTGAGGGCATTTTAGTTCCAAGCACACTTACAAATCCATCAGTAGGTTCATTCATACCAACAATAGCCTTTATTAAAGTGGTTTTACCTGAACCAGATGGTCCAAGAAGACCAAGAATCTCACCTTTTTTCACATCCATGTTAATATTCTCAAGTACTACAAATTTTCCGAACTGTTGCTTAAAATTCTCTATTTTAATAACATTTTCATTACTCATTTATTTTCTCTCCTTTAACTCCGATTCCATTAATTAGAATATCAACTATTTTGTCTTCTTCTGATAGACTTTCATCGAATAGGTAACTATAGTATTCCTTATTATCATTCATTATATCAACTCTTTATAAATTATTAATTTAAACAAAATGAGTGACTACTCACTTTTATTATTTCAAGAAAAAACACTATGTCAATAGAAATGATTTTACATTGGAATCAATTAACAAATTGATATCAGAAAAATAATATAGAATGTAAGACTATTATTTTGGAGGTAATTAAGTGGGGTATTATGTAAGAGTAGAAGAAGATGTAAAGATTTATGTAGAGGATATTAACCCAAAGGGGGAGAAAACGATACTGTTTCTTCACGGATGGCCAGGAAGTCACAAGTTGTTTGAATATCAGTTTAATGAACTTCCTAAAATGGGGTTTAGGTGTATTGGAATAGATCAGAGGGGTTTTGGTGATTCGGATAAGCCTTTTGGTGGTTATGATTATGATCGGTTATCAGATGATGTTCGGGGTGTTGTTAATGCACTTGGATTAAAGGACTTTACACTGGCTGGGCACTCGACAGGTGGCGCGATTGCCATTAGATACATGTCAAGGCATAACCAATTCGGGGTATCAAGACTCGCCCTTTTTGCAGCGGCAGCCCCTAGTCTTATAAGGCGTCCATATTTTCCGTATGGTCTACCAAAAGAAGCGGTAGATGATATCATTAAGGAGACATATATTGATAGACCTAATATGCTTAGGGGTTTTGGAGACATATTCTTCTTTCAACATATAACACAGCCATTGTCAGATTGGATATTTCAATTGGGACTACAGGCAGCAGGGTGGCCACTGTGGCTACATCCAAGTCTTGGCTAGATGAAGAAAGATTATTTTATGATCTTTCTAGAATAAGTGTTCCAACATTAATTCTTCATGGAATCCATGACAAAGTATGTCTCTTTCCATTAGGGCAGGCACAAAATAAAGGGATTAGAAATTCTAAACTCGTACCATTCGAATTCAGTGGTCATGCATTGTTTTATGATCAGAAAGATAAATTTAATAAAGAATTGGCAATGTTTATCGATAGTGAATGATATAAATTTAAGATGGATTTAAGAAGGGTATTTGGATATGCATATCAATATGGGCCGTGCTGTAATTGCATGGTCATTATTATAAAGGGATACTAAAAAATGAATATAGCTGTAATCACTAAAAATATTCCGAGTTTTTTATTCCCCTTACTAATTCCTTTTGAATCTATCTTCTGTGCCATATTAATTTGATTAAATCCAAGAAACAATTGGGTGAAACCTATAAATATAGCCATAGTCACACCATTAACATAATTAAAGATGTATGAAAATGACAAGAAAATGGTAATAACACCAAAGGAAATTGATACCATTAAGTACGGTTGTTCATTGATTTTCATTACATCGCTCCTTTGTCAATTAATACGCGATATTATATTGGCTCATGTTAAAATAAAACACACGGTAAAAACCTGTGTTTTATATAGATTAGATGGAATAAATTCAAAAAAGTTTCAAAAAAAGTGAAACTTTTTTAAAAGAACTATATCTAATACATATAAGGTAATGGTAAACGCTGCAATTAAACTTCCTGAATTTCCATGGGCCAAAGCGTCTTGGAAAGTAATTAAAAAGATTTAGAACCCCAAACTTTTGCTCACCGTCTATTAATATTATGTTATCATAAATAAACATATAAATTTAAAAATTGTCTTTATAAAGGGAGGTTGAATAGTTCAGAAAAATATTGTGTTTTGTTTTTTATCTGTTGTATTCTTCATTTTGTACTATAAAGTATTGTTAGGAATGTGGACTAATTGGGTACCTCTTAATGGTACAACTGAGGTTATCAGTATGTTTATTTTTATTTTTGTTAATATTCCTCTTTCTCTTATAAGCGCACAAACTCTTATTAAAATCATCAAGAATAATTAATGGTGGACTACCCCATAGCATTAAGATTTAGGAGGCGATTTTTTGAAAAAGAGAATAGGTTTTACTATTTTAGCAATAATGATTGTTTCGCTAATTTCACTACTACTATTAGTTAAATTTGGTAACGGTGAGAAAACAGTAGCCGATTTAATAAACAATGAAGGGTCCATGAAATTAAAAATTATCCATGAAGAAAAGACTGATAAAGGAAGTATAGTATTTTGTAACACTGTAGGTCGAGATGGGTTATCTACTGTCATTGTAAGAAAGACGATAAGCGGTTATAAAGATGTTTATAGTGGTGGCGAAGCGGATATAAAACGTGTAGCAAATAAATTTGGAGTATCCTACACTTATTATCCAAACATAGAAAAAACTTCACTTCCAATATATTTTGGAATTATCGGTAATCCTGCTATTAATAAAGTAAAGATTGTAGAAAAGAAAAGAAATATTGAAGGGCAAGCAAAAATTATCAATGCTAATGGTATGAGAATATGGCTTGTTTATATGAATAAATTTGAAGGTTCGGATTTTGATATTATTGGTCTTTCAGCAGACGGTAGGGAATTAACTAAAATAGATGGAGATATATCACCATATTATGCAGAGCAAAAACCATTTAAAGGCTATCAAAACTAATGAAGTACTTATGCCATATTATTTTACATGAGCCATACAATATAAAAAATGTTATAATTTAAGTAGAACTATTGTAAAGAATAGATTTTTGAGAGGGGGGTATGAATGGTAATTTTAACAATAATAGTTTTTATTTGTAATATTTTTGCTTTTTTAATAATATTAAGACAACCACATACAGTACGCAATCATGGCAAAATTATTATAAACGCAAATAAAAATAAAAATAGATTTTTGACTGTATTTTTTGCTGGGGTAGTTATTATCCTCTGTTGTATATCAGGGTATTTACAATATACGCGAAACGGTGATATTTTTTATATTTTATTGACTATATTATGGATTGAAACTGAAATTTTTTATATAATCAAAGGTTTACATGTTTCAGAAATAAGAGAAGAGGGGATATATGCTTCTGGAAACTTTTACGAATGGTCTAAAGTTCAAAGCTATAGTTGGGTATTACCAACTACTATTCAATTTAAAGTTAATACATTTTTCATAGCTAAGTGTGATTTTGAATTTACCATAAAAAAAGAATTAAAATCAAAAGCAAATGAAACACTACAAAAATACGTTCTTTAAATCTGAATTAAGGGAAGTTAAAAAAAATTAAAAATTGCAAAATAGAAATAAGCAGAAGGCTGTTAAACCTTCTGCTTATTCTATTGCTAAATACATGCTATTTTATGCAAACGTTAGAAAGTCACTTTAATAATTGGATTGGAATTTATTGTGTTATAGAGGTATAATTTAATTGTTTACATGTAATATAAAATACAAATAATAGGGGGAGGTGCTCTTTTGAATATATTAATTGCTGAAGATGAAAGGCACATTAGAAACCTTTTACAGCTACAACTTGAACAGGAACAATACTCTGTATTTTCTGCAAGTGATGGCATAGAAGCTTTAGAGATTATACAAAAGGAAAACGTAGATTTAGCCATTCTTGATGTTATGATGCCACGGTTAGATGGCTTTAATCTCTTACGTAAAATACGTGAAACAAGCAATTTTCCCGTAATATTTCTCACAGCTAGAGGTGATGATATGGACAAGATACTGGGGCTGGGAATTGGCGCAGATGACTATCTTGTAAAGCCCTTTAGTATGTCAGAACTTCTTGCTAGGGTTTCTGCGCAGATTAGGAGAAACCTTGAATACTCTTCTCAAAAGACAGAAGTATTTTCGAAAATAGTCTATGGAAGCATTTGTTTAGATAAACATACATGCTGCGTTTATAAAAACAATAAGATGGTGGAAATGAATGCAAAAGAATTCCTGCTACTTAAGTACATGATGGAAAGTCCTGAAAGGGTTTTTACTAAGAAACAATTGTACAGGGCGGTGTGGGATGAGGATGCTTATTACGACAATAACACTATAATGGTACATATCAGTCGTCTAAGAAATAAGTTGGAAACTGATTCTAAAAACCCAAAATATATAAGGACTATTAGGGGTATCGGATATAAGTTTCATAAGTACAGTGAGGGTACATTATGAACAGGAGACTGCAAAATAGATTTTTAGGCAACTATGCCATCATGTTTATTATTTCCATAATGATAGCAGCATTTGCTTTGTTGCTTTTGGGATTTGCAAATGATGTTATATCTAAGACACTAGTCCAGAATAATTATACTGCAAAAAGCATAATGCAAGATAATTATAAAAGCATTAATACAAAATCAGTTATTGATAATGGTGGTGGAGTACAAGTAATTAACACCAAATATGAAGTTGTATTTTCAGAGGGTATTAATACAATACTTAAGGATAAGCTTACCACAGCGGAATTTACAGATTTCCTGATGAATAGTAAAAGTACAGGAAGATCTTACAGTTATAGTATTGAATACAATTCCAATGAACAGTTTTGGGTTATAGTTACATTTCCTACTTCCATCAGAATTGATTTGGCTATTGTCCATAACAAAGACTTCGCATCTATTGATACACAAGGTTTAGTAGGTCTTATTGTTGCAGTTGTTGTTTTTTACTTAATACTGCTTGCAATAAGCACTATAATATATTCAAAGTTAACATCTATTGGTATCATAACTCCCCTAAAAAAGCTTTGTGACAGTGCAGGACGTTTAAAAGATGGAGATTTTTCTTCCAGGGTAAATCTTAATCTGAAAAATGAGTTTGGCGAATTAGAATATATTTTTAACGAGATGGCCGAGCAAATTCAGCAGGAAATATCTCTTAGAAAGCTATCAGAAGAAAATCGCAAAAGACTTATACTTGATATTTCACATGATCTTAAAAATCCACTTTCATGTATAATGGGCTACGCGGAGTTCTGCAATAACAATCCTGATTTATCAAAACAAGAACGCATTGCGTACTTAAAAATTATATATGAAGATAGCTTGAGGGCAGATAATTTAATTACGGACCTTTTCGAACTATCTAAAATGGAGACGTCTGGATATTCAATTAGTAAAACCAAAGTTGATATATGTGAATATATGAGAGAAGAAATAGTTGCTTTCATAACAATTTTTGATCAGTTCGAATTTATCTATGATTTTGATATTCCTGAAAGTGAAATCTTTGCTGAAATTGATGCGAAGCAAATGGATAGAGTGTTTCAAAATCTCGTATCAAATACTTTAAAATATAATCCTAGAGGAACAAAGATAAGGATTAGGGTATCTGAGCAAGGTGATGAAATAGTTATTACTTTTAAGGATAATGGAATAGGAATACCAACAGAAATTGCAAAGGACATATTTAATCCGTTTGTAAGAGTAGATAGTGCAAGAAATTCACAGACAGGCGGTACTGGACTAGGGCTTGCAATCGCTTTTAAAATTATTGTGGCACATGGCGGTAATATGAGGCTTAAAACAGAAATCCATTGTGGTTGTGAGTTTATTATAAATATTCCGCAAAGTTTGGATTCCTGCTAAAAGAAAATCAAGATGATAAATTGCAGTATAAAGCCACCAAAATAAATGGTGGCTTACTTAATTTCTACATATATTACTACTCCATAGAACTAATATCATACCTGATTACTGTAACCACGTTTTTATAGTTAAAAAACTCAAGGTTTATTTTTCTCTTCTTATCTACATATCCAATTACTGGCACGCCAATATCAGACATTCGATTATAATAATTTTCACCATAAACTTTAATAACATCATCAATTTTGCTTCCTAATTTAATGCCTTTACCCGTTTTAACAGTAGAAATTGATTGGCCGTTAACTAAAATTATTCTAATAATCTGTTTCCGTTTATTTGTTGCAATTATTAAACTATCGTCTAAGGAATAATAATCGTATAAAGTATTATCCAATCTTTTAAGATTTGTTCCATACTTTTTTACAAACTCTTTGCTATCAATATTATCATACAATTGAAGTCCACTTATGTTCTCTTCAATGTTAGTTGTTTTAGTGAGTATAAAACTACTTGATCTTTTTAAATATTGATTAGCACCAAATACAACACAACATATTAAAAGTAAAATGATAGTAATTATTTTAAATGTTTTATTTTTTTTAACCTTTTCCTTAATAAGTTCTAAAACAATCAACGTCATTGTTATTAGAAAAATAATTAGTACAATTACTATAATGACCAAAAGATCAGCCCCCTTATTATCTTATTAAATACCTAATTCCTTATCAGTTTCGGTTATACGATTATACCAAATTATAGTTATAAAAATCAAATATTCTTAATGTGATAAAATCATAGAGTTTTATTATTTTATAGTTAGTTATATAGCTTCAAGTAAGAGGATTTAAGGTGGATTTAAGATTAGAAGCATGCTCAGTTAAGTATCTCTAGCTATAGTAATAGTAGGGTATATAAAAAGTACTGGTCAAAGGAAACAGGAAAAAGATTACTTGTTATAAAAAAGGAGACTTATATGAAATCTATATTAAAAGAAGAAACGACTATCAGCGGGAAGAAGACGCATTGGTTACTTAAACCACGTTTTCTATTACCGATAATTACAGCAGTTATATTACTTTTGTACGTTACTCTTATACGTCCATATCTTATGCCTAATATGAAAACTGTCCCAATAGAATTAGGATTTGGAATAATACTTATTCTATCTCTTGTGTTTGCAATAGCAACTCTTATTATCACCATTTTAATTACAGCAGTTATTGCTGTTTATACCCGTACAAAAGCAAAAATAATGACTTGGCTTTTGAAACTTCGCAAACAGCTTATTGTAATAGGAGCATTACTATTTGTAAATATTATTTCTATACTATGTAGCCAGTGGATGGCATACACTCCACCTATACTTTCAGATAAAGGGGACCCTGTAGTGGATAGTATTGCTGTATTAGAAAAAGTAACTCTAGGTGACAGTGAGCAGTGGATAACTATCCGCGGGAAAAACAAGAATAATCCGGTACTACTTTTCCTAGCTGGTGGGCCAGGCGGATCGCAGCTAGCCGCAACTAGAGAACAATTAGTAAAGCTTGAAGAAGACTATGTGGTTGTTAACTGGGATCAACCAGGGTCTGGTAAGTCAATGAATGCTATACCACTTAAATCAATTACCCCTGAGCGGTACATTTCCGATGGTCAAGAACTAACAAAGTATCTATGTAAAAGATTTAACCAGGAAAAAATATATATACTTGGTGAATCGTGGGGGAGTGCACTCGGAATACTCCTTGTGCAAAGCTCGCCAGAACTATTTTATGCCTTTGTTGGTACAGCTCAGATGGTCGAATTCGTTGAAACCGATGTTCGTATGTATGACCTAGTGCTCAAGCTAGCAAATGAAAGGGGAGATATAGAACAAATTAAGAAGATGAAAGATCAAGGTCTACCACCATACTATGGTAAAGGAATGGTTTGGAAATTTAGTTCCCTCTCACAGTATTTGGCTAAATATATGACAAAAAACCCTGAGATTGAGAGGCCGGGTTATAATACACTAAGCGAAATTGGAGGTTCTGAATATGGTTTGTACGATAAAGTAAGTTGGATGCTTGGTTTGGTTACTACTTTCAATCAAGTCTATCCACAGTTGTATAATATAGATCTAAGTAAGCAAGCTATAAAATTAGATGTTCCTGTTTACTTTATGATAGGTCGCCACGATGTCAACGCATCACCAGAAATGGCTAAGGAGTATTTTAATGCAATAGAAGCTCCACATAAAGAGTTTATTTGGTTTGAACACTCAGGACACGATCCATGGAGGAACGAGCCAGACAAGTTAGTTGACCTTATGGTAAATGTAATACTTAAGGGAGAAAAATAATCTATTAATCATATTACCATATTTAAGAATGTTATTGATTCTTTAATACTATAATAAATAAGGGACATTTATTATAGTATTTTTCGTTAATGAAAAAGGATGGGATTTATGATAAAAGTAAAGAAAAGTATAAAAAATATATATGGGATTGTTTTATTATTTATAATATTTGAACTTGTTTTCACAACAATTACAGTCCCCTTTATGGTTTATTATGGTCCGTTTAAAAATGTAAAAACTACAGTAATAGGTGCAGCAATGACGACGAGTAGTTTAAAATGGCTAGTAACATCATTTGTATCGGATGAGAAAATAAAACGAATTATGAGTGAGCAAAAGATAGATTCAATAGTTCAAGATAAGCCAAACGATAAAAATTTTGGTGTAAAAGTAGAAAAGAAAAATGATTATAGTATTGAAAGATATGATATAACAGGAAAAAGATTTAAAGGATATATATTAATAATTAATGATCCAACAAGGGTAAAAGTTGGCTACAGCACAATGCTTGGGACTGAAGGTCAACTTACTAGTGAAATTGCAAGATACCACAAAGCAGTTGCAGCAGTGAATGGTGGGGCATTCTCAGATGGGGTTTCAGGATCACTTTGGACGGGAACGGGAGCTAACCCGGAGGGAATTATAATGTCTGGTGGAGAAATTATTTTTAATAATATAAAAAGCGAAAACGATAAAGTAGAAATTATAGCATTAACCAAAACGGGAAAGCTGCTAGTTGGTAAAAACAGTATTAATGAGATGAAAAAAAATGGAGTAACTGAAGCGGTATCTTTTGGTCCGGCGCTTATAGTTAATGGTGTGAAAACTATAAATAGTGGTGATGGTGGATGGGGCATCGCACCTAGAACTGCCATCGCACAAAGAAGTGATGGAGCGATAATATTATTATCGATTGACGGTAGAGAGATTAACAGTTTAGGGGCTACTTTAAAAGAGGTACAAGATGAATTGTATAATTTCGGGGCTTATAATGCTGCTAACTTAGATGGGGGTTCTTCTTCTACCATGTTTTATAATGACGAAGTCATAAACAATCCATGTGACAGTCTGGGGGAGAGATCTGTACCATCAATTATATACGTAAAAAATAAATAACCTTGAATGGAGGATTAATAATGATTAATAGTAGGGTTTCATCTGTTTCAATAAAAAAAATTTTAGGATGTCTCATTTTTGATGCTGCTTTAATAGTAACTTTCTTCAAAGTATTTGGTCTGTTTATAATTATTGACCCAGTTAAATCTGTCTTAATATTTATTACTTTACTTATTGGACTTATGATTCTTAATATAGAAATTGTTTTTTCAGAGATGCTATTTAAGATTACAGGAATACCTCACTGCGCCGCAAATGTAACTTTGACTGTGCTGTATGTAATTATATCTAATACTATATCTGGTTTTCTAATATCAGGAAGTATTGTTTGGTATATAGTTTGGCAATTAATTATTTTTGCGTCTTTTATTTTCTCATTTGCAGCAATTGCAACACTTTCAAATACAGCGGCAGAAGATGACCTAGATTCCACGGTGCAATGACCAAACATATAAACGTAAATAAATTGGGTGGGTGCTTAGTGCCTATCCATTATTTTTTTGTTTATTCTACTATGAAATAAATTATAACATTTAGTAATAAATATGGTAAAATAAGAACGTAAAATAAGAACGTAAACAAACGCTTATATGAGTAATCTTAGCTAAGGAAAAGGATGAGAGATATGCTAAATTCGAAAGAAACTACAAAGAAGAAAAGCAATAAGAGTAAATTTGTCTTATTATTTATTATATTTGAATTTATTTTCACAGCTGTTACAGCACCCTTTGTATTATACCATGGTCCGTTTAAAAATATAAAAACAATAGTAGTAGGCTCAGCAATGACTACTCTTACATTACAAGGGCTAGTAACATCATTTATATCAGACGAGAAAATAAAACAAATTATGAGTGAGCAAAACATAGAATCTATAACTCAAGATAACGTAGATGGCGTAAATGGTATTAAGGTAGAACACAAAAATGATAATACTATTGAGAGATATGATTTAACATGTGAAAAATTCAGAGGATATATGTTAGTAATTAAAGACCCAACTAGGATAAAAGTAGGTTTCGCAAGCATGCCTTACAAGTCAGGAGAGCCTACTAGCGAGATTGCAAAAAATAATAGAGCTATTGCTGCAATTAATGGTGGCGCATTTTTAAATGAACACTCTGAATTACCTTCCATAGAAAATGGAACAAGTCCAACTGGAATTATAATGTCTGATGGAAAGATTATTTTTAATAATATAGAAAATTATGATGAGACAAATGAAGTTATCGCATTGACTAAATCAGGAAAGCTACTAGTTGGAAGGCATAGCATTAGTGAAATGAAAATAGCTTCAGTAGAAGAAGCAGTATCTTTTGGCCCGGCGCTTATAGTTAATGGAGTAAAAGCTATAACTACTGGTGATGGTGGATGGGGGATAGCACCAAGAACAGCTATTGCACAAAAAAAAGATGGAACAATAATATTTATAGTAATTGACGGTAGACGGATAAGTAGTTTTGGAGCTACATTAAGAGAGCTGCAAGATGAGTTGTATAAATTCGGGGCTTATAATGCTGCCAATTTAGATGGAGGCTCTTCTTCTACATTATTTTATAATGATGAAGTGATAAATAATCCTTGCGGAAAATTGGGGGAGAGAAAGGTACCTTCAATTATATACGTTGAAAAAGAAAGGAAGCAATAGTAATGAGTTTTATATTTAAAAGTAGAGATATTAACCGTGGGTCAAGAAAAACCGAAATGGGGGAAATTATAAATGTTGATAGACTAATAAGAAGGGACGTAACATTTAGAATATTAAATACAACAATTATATATAATGAAGATGAAGAGTACTATTATACATTGGCGACATGCGTTAATGAGAATAGTGTAATAGAAACAATAAGCATAGAAGGATTTGAAATTCATGAAAATGTAATAGAACTTAAAGGGGCATATATTGACTATGAAGAGGTTGAAGAAGATTCAGAAGTAAATTACAATGGAACTATTTATAATTTATAATTTAGTGAATAACTTAGTTTATAAATATTAAATATAAAGAAAGCTGTGAATCTAATTCACAGCCTATTATATTAAAGTAAAGGGGGACTTCGCTTTAATGAATAATCTATTCTATATTTAAATAGTAACATAAAGTTGTTACGATACAATGTATAGAATGTTAAGTCTATGTTAATATATTTTCCAATAGAAGAGTGGGTATCTATTGAGTATACCGATATCGATTGCATATTTTGTAATTACTTGCTATAATTTTTTTGGAAGATGGAGGTATTAATATGAAGAGAATTTCTAAAATTTCTGTAACAGCACTAATAGCTATTATAACGGCAGTATCTTTTATTGGATGTTCAAGTAATAAAAGTACAAAAGATGAGACATCAAGCAATACTGAAACAAAAATTAAAATGATAAGTACGAAAGATTTACAAGGGAAATTAGGTAATGATGAATGGGTTATAGTAGATACAAGAGAAAGTGATGCTTTCAATGGATGGAAACTAGATGATGTAAAAAGAGGTGGCCATATAAAAGGAGCAACAGATTTTTCGGCAGCTTGGTTAAAAGTTGAGGATGAGAATAAGAGCAAACGAATAGATGAAGCTTTAAAAACAAAAGGTATAACTTCGGAAAAGAACATAGTGTTATACGATGCAAATGGAAAAGACTCAGGTGAAGTTGCAGATTTTCTATTGCAAAAAGGTTATAAAAACCTATATACATATGATGTTAAAGATTGGGCTAAAGATGAAAGCCTTGAAATGGCATCTTATGAAAACTATAAAATGTTAGTTTCTGCATCATGGGTTAAGGATTTAGTAGAAGATAAGAAACCAGAGACGTTTGATGGTAAAGAATTTAAAGTGTTTGAAGTTAGTTGGGGAGTAGAAGAAGAGTCTCCAGATTATCTGAAAGAGGGACACATAAAAGGTGCGGTTCATATTAATACGGACAGTGTAGAAGAAGGTCCACTTTGGAATCGTTTGTATGATGTAAAACTACAAAAATTTGCAGAGGATAACGGAATAACAACTGATACTACCGTGGTATTATACGGAACAGACTCAATGCCTTCTTTTAGAGTTGCTTCAATACTAAAGTATATGGGTGTTAAGGATGTTAGAGTATTAAACGGTGGACTTTTAAAATGGACTACAGCAGGATATGAACTAGAAAAAACGTCAAATAAAAAGTCACCTGTAGATTCATTTGGAGCAACGGTTCCTGTGAATAAAGGATATATTGTTGATTTGGCAGAGGCTAAAGAAATAATAGCAGATAAAGATGGAAGCAAATTGGTTGATATAAGAAGTTGGGAAGAGCACATAGGTGAAACTTCTGGATATGATTATATAGATCCAAAAGGACGTCCTGAAGGTTCAGTTTGGGGACATGCAGGTGTAGATAATAGTAGTTTAAATGATTATAGAAATATAGATAATACCATGCGTAATAAAGATGAGATAATTAGTATGTGGAAAGAATATGGTATCACACCAGAACAAAAATTAACATTCTTCTGTGGAACAGGATGGAGAGCAGCAGAAGTTTTAACCTATGCGGATGTTATGGGTGTCAAAAACATCTCAGTTTATGATGGTGGTTGGAATGAATGGAGTGGAAACACTGGAAATCCAGCAAATCCTATAGAACTTGGTGAACCAAAATAGTAATCAGCATTAAAGCGCAAAAGGGCACATTAGGATGTGTCACTTTTGTGCTTTAATTCTATATATCATTACTTGATTTTTAAAATATAAAGCAAGATAGGCGGTTTTAATATGGAAAAAAGAGCAGTAAATAAAATAATCATTAATTTGTTTACTACACTTCAAGTGTTTTTACTAACCATACCAATAGTGTTACAATATATATCAGATAAAAAAATGGGGGTTAATAGATATCTTGTTTTTAAAAAAATGATATTATCAAAAGATGAACTTGTTATAAAATTAGTGCTTATGCTTAAGGTTGTATTAATTTTAGGGCTTATAATTGGAATTGTTTTGTTGATATGCTATTTCATTAAAAAATCAAATATACTCTTAGTTAAAAGTATAATAAAGATAATTATATTAAATTCCATAGGAATATGTTTCACTTTTTTAGATGAATTTGAAGGATTACTCACATATCACTTTTTTTTAACAGCTATTTTTTTAATTATTGTTCTACAATGTTTGAAACTCATTTTAAATTTGACGAATATTACCCGGAAAATATCTTAAAAGTATTATTAATGAGGTTAGGAGAATAATATATGGAACAATTAAAACATTCACATAAATTTATGATATTTTCAATAATTTTTAAATTTTTAATACATATGATAATTCCGTTTATTATATTTGTAGTAGGAATGGGTTCAGTAGATTTGAAATTCTCCCAAAAGTATGGAGGGGATTTTGCAGTAGGAACAGGTGTAATTGCTACTGTTGTAGTTATTATTTTAGCTATAGTAAAATGGAGCAAAAATAAATATAGCCTTGTGGATGATGTGATGACTATAGAATATGGAGTCTTTATAACACATGAGAGAATAGTACCTTTATCACAAATGCTAAGTGCGGATATATCGTCCTCATTAATTCAAAGATTATTTAATGTGTGTAGGATTGAAATTGATACTGCTAGGGGAGAGGAAAGGTCTGAAATATACTTCTTTCTATCTAAGCAAGAAGCAGTAAAAATAAAGAATACTATATTTAGGGCAAATGAAAATAGTGTTGAAGTACAAATAATAGAAGGAACACCTATAAAAAAATTCGAATGTTCACTAAGAGACTTATTTGTTTCGACAACAATGTCTAGTCGTATTTTAGCAGGAGTTTTTATAATTATAGAAGGTTACTTTAAGATAGAAGATTTAGTACCTAAAGTGTTTATGAAAAGGGCTCAAGTATTTGGTGTAGATACGATTAAAGGGGTTAATGCTTCAAGCACAATAAGATATAAGATAGCAATCATTTTTATCATAATGTTTATTTCTGGGATGGTATCTGTTATTGCAAATATAATAAAATATTATAAATTTACAGTTATAAGACAAGAGGATAATATTAAATTATCTTATGGATTGTTTGATAAAAAAGAAGTGTGTATTCCAGTAAAACAAATTCAAAGCACAACAATAGTTGAGGGATTTACCAAAAAACCATTATGGTATTTTTCTTTAAAAGTTAACACGATAGGCAATGGAGAAAATGGAGGTGGAAGCATAATGATTTGTCCTAATGCTAAAGTAGGGGTACTTAATAAGTTTTTCCAGGATATTTTACCTGAAATGAATATAAGTTATGATTTAATAAAGTCTCCTAGAAAAGCTTTGTTTGGATTTTTATTAGTAAGAGTATTAATTTACTCGATAGTTATCTCTTTAATAGCTATGTATGTACCTTATGGATATTATGTATTTTTGTTATTGCCTATTTTAGTGATATGGAACTATGTAAGCTTTAATGATAATGGAATATATTGGGGTGATCATTTTGTTATAATGAGATATAGAAAGTTATCAAGAAAAACAATCATAATAAATAAGGAATGTATTAAGTCTATTGATAAAGAACAAAGCTATTTTCAAAAGAAAAAATCTATTTGTAAATATGAAGTAACTATAACTGGAGATAATTTTGGTAAATCATACAGTGTTGGTTATGTTAATAGTAGACGCACCTAGAGATGCGCTACATCCTAAAAATAATATCTTAAAGGAGCGTCTACAAATGGTTGATATTGCAATGAATAATAAAAAATTATTAGAAGTTATTAGCAAATTAAAGGAAGAACTTATTGAGGTGCGTCATGAGTTTCATAAGCACCCAGAACTTTCGAATGAGGAAATTAAAACAACTGAAACTTTGTGTAAACTGCTAACCTCAGTTGGAATTCGGGTGCTTGATCTTCCACTAAAAACGGGACTTGTTGCAGAGGTATCAGGAAAGAAAGAAGGACCTATTATAGCAATCCGAGGCGATATTGATGCATTACCTATTATGGAAGAAACAGAGTTAGATTATAAATCTGAATTTTCGGGGAAAATGCATGCATGTGGTCACGATTTTCACACAACAGCTATTTTAGGTGCAGCTTACTTATTAAAACAAAAGGAATCTACATTACCTGGAACGGTTCGTTTTATATTTCAACCAGCTGAAGAGAACGCACATGGTGCAGAAGAGATCTTAGCAACTGGAGTTTTAACAGATGTAAAAGCAATCTTTGGACTTCATAGTGCGCCTGATTTAAAATCGGGTAGTTTCGGAACACATGTCGGTCCTTTGACATCAGCAGTTGATCGCTTTGAAATTGAAATTACTGGAGTAGGAACACATGCATCATCACCAGAAAAGGGGGTAGATCCGATTATTGTTGCAGCTCATATAATTACGGCACTACAAACAATAGTTAGTCGTAATGTAAATGCCTTCGATCAAGCATTAGTTAGTGTCACACACCTTAACAGTGGGAATACGTGGAATGTAATTCCTACTACAGCTTATCTTGAGGGAACAGTGAGAACGCTAAGGGCTGAAACTCGGGAGCTTATTCCTAAAAGGATGCTACAGATAATTAAAGGAATTGCTGACTCATTTGGTGCAACAGCAGAGTTTAAATGGCATTCAGGTCCACCAGCTACAAATAACACCAAAGAGTGGACGGATGTTGCTTTAGACGTAGCAAAAGAACAAGGATATGAAATTAAAGAACTTCCATCATCACTTATTGGTGAGGATTTTGCATATTATCAGCAGAGGATACCAGGTGCATTTATCAAAATAGGGACAGGTGGGCAATATTCACTTCATCATCCGAAATTTACAGTAGATGATGAGGCACTTGTACCAAGTGCCAAATATTTTGCGGAGTTAGCTCAGCGTGCATTGGATGTTTTGATAGAAAAAAAGGTCTAAAGGAATGCTAACGCATAAAGCCACTATCCATTAAGGATAGTGGCTTTATTAAATTTAATTACAATCTTGTAAAATTTAGAAAGAATTTAATTAACCACTTAACTGTCATACCTACGAAAGCGTTGAAACCAATGGATTTTATAGTGTTAAGTACAGTTAAAAATGCTAGAGTAAACTTTGATAAAAATACAAATTCATACTATAATATAGTTATAATAGATTTGAAATTTATAGAGATATTAATGTGAGACATAGATTATTTAACTTCAGGGGGAGAGGATAGCTATATGGAATATATACGATATACAACATGATCAGAGTAAATAAAAACACATATCCCAAGTGGATTATTGTACTTATAACAACATGTGGCATGGCCTTATTCATTCTATTTCCATTGATGAGTATGAGTTCCTTGTATTATAGTATTACACTAAATTTTACACTGATGATTTGGATGTCGATAGTAGTAACGCTACTTAGACCAGAGCTTACATCATCTTTTTTCGATAGTCACCGCATGGAAAAAGAAGGAAAAATGTACAAGCACCTGGGTGTCCATTTTTTTAGAGAATTACTATTATTAAGTGGTTGGGAGAAAAGTAGGATAAAAGAGACACCTATTAGAAAGTCACTTATTATATTAGAATATTATGAGTACAGGACAAGGGCCTCTGAATTTGGACATTCTATAATAGCTATTATAATCATTTTCATTAGTATATATGTCTGTGTTGCTTTTTCATTTAAGGAGACAATATGGTTAATAATTCTTAATATATTTATGAACATATACCCTATTATGACCCAACGTTATAATCGTCCACGTGTACGTAGGGTGATTAAAAAACTTAAATTAAGATATTATAATGTTGCGTACAGAAATTGGTAATGCAATTGGTTAAATTAAGGGTAACAGTAGAAAATCATCATTAGGTATCTTAAGTTACGGATGTTTAACGTTAAATGAGTTATACTATAAATAATAAATATTATCTTAGGAGGTAACAACATGAAAAACTTAATTAAAAATATAGAATTCTCAAAAACAATTAATCTAAAGGACTTAATAACTTATCAGGAGGGTCAGGTTATAAGTAGAACTATTTCTCAGACGCCTACTGTGAGTATTTCATTATTCTCATTAGATAAAGGAGAAGGTATCAGCAGCCACATAACTCCTGGAGATGCTATGGTTCAAGTATTAGATGGTGAGGTGGAAATTACAATAGGTGATGATATCTTTACTGTTAAAGAAGGTGAGACAATAATAATGCCTTCTAATGTTCCTCACGGACTTGAGGCCCGCGAAAGATTCCAAATGCTTTTAACTGTAATAAAAGGATAAATAAATCAAGTGATAGTAAAATTAATAAGGCATTCAATCTTTATGATTGAATGCCTTATTTGTATGAATGTTTATTTATAATTTTAGGCTTTGCACCATGCTTTTTGCGGCTTCTCTTATGGTAGTTAATTTGTAGTCTTTACTTATTTTTGTAACCCCAATAAAATCATATTTTACACCTTTAATGTGGTCTACAAATCTTTCAAAGGAACTAAGACAGGAAATGCATCCGTTACCAGTACCGCCTGGAGCAGCAACACTTATAAAAGGTTTGCCAGCCAAAATGTTTTTATCTCCATTTGTTGCTTCATTTCTTCTAAGCCTATCAGTAAATGCTTTAAGGGATTCACTCATATCTCCCCAGTAAACAGGTGTTATAATTATATAACCATCTGCATCACGCATTGATGCGTGTAGCTTTTGAAAATCATCTTGCACTTGACAGGTATGTTCAGTACGGCATGTACCCCATCCATTTCCACAAGCATGACAAGATGGAATATTTAATGTGTTAAGATTTACTACTGAAGCAATAGCAGAGCCCATTTCTACCCCTACTTTTGACGCTAACGCACATGCGGCTGTTAATCCATCAGTATTAGGACTTGAAGTTATTATCATTATGTTCATTAAAACCCCTCCATTTAAACTTGTTTTATTTTTCGTCTAATTGTTATTGTCTAAAATTATTTCATCTAACGCTCTTTTAGGTACATGGTGGATCTGTTTTTCATCTCTCCAGTACTTAATATCAGTAGGTAAACTCATTTTCTCAATAACAATGGCTTCTTTAGGTTTTCCTAAAGCTATGACTAAGTTAATTTCAAAATTTTCATCTAAGTTAAGTACAGAAGCTAGTTCGACTTTATTAATATTGCCGAGCATGCAACCACCTAAACCTTCTTCTACAGCTCCTAGTAGCATGCTTTGAGCTGATATACCTGTATCCAAAGATGGTTTTTGGCTAATAGTGAAATCATTAAGCATAATTATATATGCGCTTGGTTTTTCACCTTCGATTGGACCATTCCAATCTTTTAGATAACCAGCCCATCCCAGTGTTTTAAATATACTCTCATTTTTAACAGAGTCATTTGATATAATATACTTCAATGGTTGAAGGTTTGCAGCTGAAGCCGATAACCTAGCAAGCTCAATTAGTTCTTTTAAAGTACTTAATTCTATTACTTCATTTTGATAAAATTTTCTGTATGATCTGTTTTTTAAAACCAAATCTTTAATCATTTTGCACCTCCATAAAATCAAACCCATCTGGTACAGTATAGTCAAAATAAAAATATATTTCAACTAAAGTATCTAATAATAGTGGAAATTGAATTTTTAATAATAAATATGGTAAAATAAAGGAAGGATATAATTGATTTGATAGCTAATCATAGAACATTACTTATATTTTGATTGGAGAGTGCAAAATGTGCATTAACGAGAAATTTCTACTAACAATATTAGAAACCAGCGATGTTCATGGATATGTATTACCTATAAATTATTCGGATAATTCCTATGTAAACTGTGGACTTGCAGCTTTATCTAATATAATTACCAAAGAGCGAAAAAAAAATAAGAATACATTACTTATAGATAATGGAGATATGCTTCAAGGTACGGCCCTTACATATTTTCATGCTAAAATAAATAATAATATGTCAAATCCAATGATTGAAGCTATGAATATTATGGGATTCGATGCCGCCGTAATTGGCAATCATGAATTTAATTACGGTAGGGATTATTTAGATAATGCAATTGAAGCTTCAAATTTCCCATGGCTGTGCTCTAATATAACTAAAAGAACCACTGGGGAAAGCTTTACGAAGAAGCCTTATATTGTTAAAACCTTTGGTAATGGATTGAAAGTAGGTATTTTGGGATTAACCACAAAGTATATTCCTAACTGGGAAAATCGCGAAACGATAAAGGACTTAAATTTTGAAGATGTAGTAGAGAGTGCAAACAAATGGATCGAAATAATGAAAAATAAAGAGGCTACGGACATAAACATAGTGTCCTATCATGGTGGGTTTGAAAGAAATTTAGAAACAGGAGTGCCATCGGAAACACTCACAGGAGAAAATCAAGGATACGCATTATGCAAAGAAGTAAATAATATAGATGTACTCCTAACGGGGCATCAACATAGAGTTATACAGAATGTACTTATAAATGGTGTGTTAGTTTTGCAACCAGGGTTCAACGGTAATTGTATTGGAAAAGTTACAATTGAACTTACTAAAAGCTCTGGCAAATGGTGTATAACTAATAAGGCATCGAAAGTTATTGATGCAGATGCGACTAAGACAAATAAAAGAATTTTGGATTCTATAAGTATCACAGAAAGCAAGGCACAAGATTGGCTTGATATTCCTATTGGACATATAGAAGGCGACATGGTTATTAAAGATCATTTAGAGACAAGGCTTAAAGATAATGCTTATACTGAATTTATAAACAATGTTCAGATGGAAGCAGCAAAGGTTGATATATCTTGTACTGCTATTTTTGATAATAACTGCAAGGGATTTAATCATAATGTTACAATGCGTGATATCATATCAAATTACAAATACCCAAACACACTAAAGGTAATTAGTTTAAAAGGTGCTGATATAAAAGCAGCTCTAGAAAAAACTGCACAATATTTTAGTATAATTAATGGGGTAATAGAGGTAAGTAAGGCTGAAAATCATCTTAAACTTCAACATTATAATTATGATATGTGGGAAGGAATAGATTATGTTATAGATATTTCAAAACCTATAAATTCGAGAGTTATAAAAATTAATTATAAAAACCACCCTCTTGACATGGATGAGGACTATGCTGTGGTAATGAATAATTATAGGGCAGGTGGCGGTGGTGATTATTTGATGTTTAAGGGGAAAACTGTCCTTAAAGATATCCCCATGGATGTAGCTGAACTGATTGCAAATTATATTATTGAAAGAAAAACAGTTAAGGTAACGGTGAATGATAATTGGAAAGTTATATACTAGGTAAATGTATCTTATACCATAAAAGAGAGAAAGAGTGATAGATAAATTTGACTATCACCCTTCTCTCTTTTAGTTCTTTCAAACTCTGCATTTATACTAATTCAATCTTTGTCCCAATCATACCAATCATCATACCAATCATCAGGATGATGTTTTTTTTCACACTTTGTCTCTGGAGCATCTGTTTGAATATAGGTCATTTGTCCACCTGGATACACTCCATTGTTAGTAACTTTATAGTCATCATGATTGTGCATAGGATAGAATTGTGGAAAAAAGTTGTCATTAACAGCTGAAGGTTCATCGCAGATATCTACATAATTTACCGTATTTATATCATTAATGTTGACAGGTTCAGTTGGTATATTAGCTACTGCGTCCGGGTCTATATTCTTTATTTTATGCAGTTGCTTACACAAGGATGGTATATGATTTTGACCATTTACAATATAGTTTCTATATTGTGGACTTTTATCTTCCGCTTCTAGTAATAGGTCAAATGTTTCTCCTGAACCTATGGTAGAAGTAAAGCCCCTTTGAAGCCCCTCATGTTCTTTCAGGCCCAGTTTTTCAGATATCTTTAGAAATGGACTTGGATCCGCATCCTTACCTATTACTGAAAAATGCCATCCGTGTATATGCCACGGTACAACTTGATAACCGATATTAATCATTCTAAGAAGGAACATTTCTCCCGTTTTTACATGCACATAGGATTCGTAGTTAAGCTGAGATATATCCTTATTACTGCATGTAGCCTCAGTTAAGGGATGTGGAAGTAAAGTATCTGGGAAGGCACGACCATTTACAAGCCAAAAGTCAGGTCTATAATCTACTGGATTAAAACTACCACCAGTCTCAACGCTATCATGCCATCTAGTATCTATATCAGAAAGCAACATGATATATTCCTTGTCAGAATAAGAATGTATATCATTGTACGCGAAATTTCTATTTGTGGCAGTTTTGGAAATATGGGTTTGTAGTTTTCCGTTGTATTCCCAGTTTCCATTACATGATTTTTTAATTCCAGCCAATGCAAGGCTTTTAATGGAAGGATAGACAACAAGTGCTCCGTACATGCCCATCTGAATATGCTCAGATGCTTCAATATGACAGTGATACATATAGGTTCCTGGATGTTCCATATCAAAAATATAAGTTGCCACTGGTGGCGCTTTCTCAAAATCCATCCACATAGGAACTGCGAAGGATGTTTCTGGGAAACCATCTACCTGAGTAGCTACATGTGCACCATGCATATGCACGGTGTGTGTATCCATAATACCTGAGGTAGGCATGCCTAAATTTATTAAAGTTACATATACTGTATCATTTATTTCTCCCCAAACGATTGGCGAAGGTATGGTGGCTGTTCCTATTAATGTTTCAAATTTTGGCCAATTAGAAGGACGTGTCCAATCTAAGTCTTCATTCACTACTTTATCATTTACCTTAAACAATCCACCAACAAAACCAAATACATACACTTTCCTAGTTTCTACTTGCGGTAAGTCGGCAGAAGTAGGAAGTTCTATGAAACCGTCAGTGGCAGCAAGCACATAATGTCTAACACTCATTTTTCAATCACCCCTTTATATTTAATTTTGATGTATATTAAAATATATATAATAGTTTGTATTCAAATTAAGCACTACTTAATACATATAGTTATATCGCTAGTTCATAATATGACAGATAGGTTAGAAACGATACGGAATTCAAGTATCATAAATTGATAATAGCCTGTTATAACTAGCGAATACATATATCATGTAGGAGGTACTAACTAGCTCAATAGATGTAAATGTGATAGAATGGAATATAATCTTTTAGACAATGTAAGGGGGTTTATTTATGAAAATATCAATATTTATTATGCCTGCAATATTAATTATAATAGGTGCATTTATACGAACAGGTAAAGGAAGTTTTTTAATTGCGGGATACAATACTTCTACAAAACAACAGAAAGAAAAATATGATGAAGTGGCTTTATGTAAGTTTGTTAGTAATATATTATTTTTTATAGCAGTTATAACGTTTATATATCTAATAGGAAGAACATATGATATAACATTTATACGGATATTGGCTATGGCAACACTTATCATTACAGTAATTAGAGCATCTATGTATGCGAATACTGGAAATAAATTTTTAAAGAAAAAATAACTCAGAATCAAGATGTGAGTTTTATTTATAAAACAAAAGGGAGTGAAAAAATGGGTATCATTAATTCCTTTGATTTATCAACATGGCAATGGGCATGGATAATAATTTCAGCATTCTTAGTTGGATTTTCAAAGACTGGAATTAGTGGTTTTATGATGCCTGTTATACCAATCATTGCTAGCGTATTTGGAGGAAAAGAATCTACTGGGGTCATTCTTCCACTATTATTAATAGGGGATGTTTTTGCACTGTACTATTATAATAGACATGCGAAATGGAACAATATAAAAAAGCTTTTGCCATGGACATTCATAGGGCTAGTATTTGGTGTTATAGTCGGAAATTACATTAATGACAAACAATTTAAGATGGTTATATCTATTTCAGTTTTAATTTGCTTATTCACTTTAATTTATACTCAAAAGAAAGGCGAAAGTCTTAAAATTCCAACAAATAGATGGTTTTATGCTCTAGCTGGTATTGCTACCGGGTTTACATCCATGATTGGTAATGCAGCAGGACCTATATTCAGTATATATTTGTTTACAATGAATTTTAAGAAAAATGATTTTATGGGAACGAAAGCTTGGTTTTTCTTCCTTATCAATTTATCCAAAATGCCATTACAAATTTTCTTTTGGCATAATATTTCCGTGAAAACAATTATTCTTAGTATTGGTATGATACCAGCAATTGCAGTAGGTGCATTACTAGGGATGATGATAATTAAAAGGTTAAATGAAAAATACTTTCGATATGTTATTATAGGAATGACAGGTATAGCTGCAGTAAAGCTATTGATATAGAATTAAGATAAAGCAAGCGAGGAGGCATCACTGCAATTATAGCCGTGAGCATAACGTTATTATGGGAATACAAAACATTAGCTCGATACAGGTATGCTTGACATATGTTTATTTAATCGTAATTATTGGTATAATGTTATTGAAAAGCTTTTATTAAAAGACTATGAGAATCTTGGTATGATGGATAAGCATTTATTTAATGTATATCCATTTATTTTTTTTGCCGATTTTGAATTGCTAAACAAGTAAAATGATTTAGTTAGATTTTTAGAGAGATAGTTTTTATAAATTTTGATTGATAGACAATTTTATACTATAATATATATATTAGTAAATTTTCCTTTAGGGGGATGAAATAATATAATGAAAATTTTATTTTTAGAGAAGTTGAACTAATGAAAATAATTGCTGGTGTACTTTTAATTAAAAGAAAGCCCTTTGGTGCAAATTTTAATGTTCACTAAACAATTGTAAGTTATAATTTAAATAAAGATTAAGTTATAAGATGGGGTGGAATTGATATGAAGAGAATTTTCTTAGGATTACTGGGACTTATAGTAGTAATTATCATAGGGTTATTCATCAATAATCGGATAATGGCGGCAAAATATAGTAAGGTTTCTACTAATGCAGCAATTCTAAGCGATGAAGAAATAGAAGAAGTTAATGAAGTGTATACTTTTCTTAACGATAATGGGGAGGAAATCTTCCAAGGATTTAATGGGAAAGATATTGATTTAATCATATATAATGATTCTTATGAGTTTTTATTAAGTAATAATGAAAATAACAATGAATGGGAGCCTATAGGGAAGAATGATGAATTAAATAAGAATGTATATAGAAGAAATGCAAATAATCCTCAAGCATTTGCAGTATATGTGAATGATAGATGGGTTGGTAGTATGTCTACCATAAATAGTTTTAATAAAAGATTTACAAAAAATACAGGATATTTATTTCCACCTCAGATAGTAATGCTTGACCAAGAGCATTATAGAGGGGTAGTGATTCATGAGATGCTTCATGCCTTTCAAGGAAAGAATAATGATTTAAGAGTTAGAAATACGAAATCATTAGACGGGATTTGTTCCAATTATTATGACAATAATAAATTTAATGAATTAATGATTGAAGAAGGATATTATTTAGAGCATGCTATAAAAACTACAAATAAAGAAGCTATTATTGAATATGCCAAAGGGTTTATTGATACTAGGCAAAAGAGAAGAATTGAATGCAATATGAGTAAGATAGAAATTGAAAATGAAGCAGACTTTGAATGGTTGGAAGGGTTGGCTAGATATGCAGAGTATAAGTCTTCTACTAATTCAAAAAGTTTAGTTAGAAAAAATATGGACAAAATAGAACAAAAAGTTAAAATTAAGCAAGATGATAGATATTATAGTTTAGGAATGGCAGAGGCCTTAGTACTTGATAAATTACAGAAAGACTGGAAAGATGAGATGTTCGATAAAGATTTTTCATTAGAAAATAAGATAGAACAATTTGTAAAGTAACGAACTGGAGGTGTGTATAATATGAGCAACTGGACTACAACAACGGATGAGAGTAAAAAAAGATGGGAAACTAATGCTGACTTTTGGGATGAAAAAATGGGTGAACATAGCAATACATTTCATAGAGAAATTATCAGACCATCAACAGAGGTATTATTAGAAATAAATGAAGGAGAAGAGATATTAGATATAGCTTGCGGTAACGGTAATTTTTCAAAACGATTGGTTGATTTAGGCGCTAAAGTAATTGCATTTGATTACAGCGAAAATTTAATAGAAAATGCTAAAAAAAGGTGTGCCTCGTATTTAGATAATATTAAATTTAAAGTAATAGATGCAACAAACTATAACCAGCTTATTGAACTTGGGTGTGAATGTTTCGATAAATCTGTAGCTAACATGGCTTTAATGGACATTGCTAATATTAATCCATTGTTTAATGCAGTTTATAAATTACTAAAGCCTAATGGAGTATTTGTGTTTTCTATTATCCACCCATGTTTTCAAACCCCGGGAATGAGAAAAATTGTTGAAACAGAGGAGTCAGGTGGAAAGGTAGAAATTAGAAATGCTGTCCAGATATTTAAATATATAACTCCTAAATGTTATGAAGGAAATGCAATAGGAGGACAACCGGTTCTACAATTGTATTATCATAGACCTCTATCAGACCTACTTGAACAAAGTTTTAGAGCTGGGTTTGTAGTTACAGGCGTTAAAGAACCCGTTTTTAACACAGATAAAACAGAGTGGAATGAGATACCTCCTGTACTTATTATTAGGTTACGAAAGAATTAAGAATTTTAAAATATTTGCATAATTTTAGTTGAAGTCCTTTGTTGTGTATAGGGGATTTTCTATGTGTGGGGGCATCGGGTTTTCAGAGTTAAAGCTAAAGGCAATTTTAGAATGAATAGATTGAACAATTTGTTAATGATATGAAAAGGGTGGGGTTAAAATGTACGTTAAACAATTGACAGAAAGCGAAGAAAAAGAACTAAATCAAAGATCTGAAAAGATAAAAGAATTACAAGAAAAAGGTATATGCTTCGGTTGTTATAACTTTAATACAGGAGATATATTCCCAGATGAAGGTTTAATTTTTTACGAGGATGAAAAGGTAAGATGTCAATTTGAAAAATATCCAAGAGCAACTGGACAGACAATTATTGTATCAAGGGAACATTATGAAGATATTTCTGAAATGCCTCTTGAATTAGGAACACATATATTAAAAATATCAGATGCAATAATTAAACTTCATAAAGAAATTATTGGTGCAGAAAAAGTGTATATGTGTACAATATGTGATGGTAAAAGGAATCATTTACATTTTCAACTTTTACCACGTTTAAAAGGAGAGTCGAGAGGCTATGGAAATTTTGTCAGAGATGAAGGAATTATTATGGATTATCATGAAACAGTAGAACTGTATAAGAGTAAAATGAAAGAAATTATACTATAGGTCAGGAATCGTAGGAATATCTTTTATTAGCATAAGCATATTAGGATTATGGTGGAGTCCAAAAGTTTATATATTAGCAGCTATGATTTCAGGAGCATCCCACTATATATTTTCTCTCCTATGTATGAAATATGTTAAACCAAAAGCAAAAGTCTACTTATAAATTTTTGCTTTTACATTTCAACTATTTAAAACGAATAACTCATTAAAGTTTAGTAAATTGGCCATGGACGCAAAAGTATATGGACAATAATATTGATAAACTGAGTAGTCACGGAAACTAATATGTAAAACTTAAATTTGTATAGAATCATTATAGCGCTATAAATTTTATGTTCAGAGAGTAGTTA
>NZ_JBNMNU010000018.1:0-36348 GCF_051278035.1 Clostridium sp. | reverse complement strand
AAAGTTTTAATAACCTGCAATAAAATAAATGTTGTATCAGCCAAAGTTATTCAAAACAACAATGGAATATTAGAAAATGAGGTTTTTAGTGAGACTTTTTCTGAAATTACTCAACGATATTGGATTAACTTATAAATCACCCATAATCACAATTTAGATTTAATACGTACTTTTCTTAAAATTTGTCACAATTTAAATTAATGGTATTACACAAAGTTTATAGCGGGGGTGAAGACAAGAGTGAACATACGGAGTGCTAAAGTAGATGAATATGAGATTCTAACAAAAATTGCTATAGAATCAGAATCATATTGGAATTATGATTCTGAGCACATAGAAAAATTTAAATCTTTTTATAGAGTAACTGAAGAATTTATAAGTAATAATTCAACTTTTGTTATAGAAAAGGATGGAAATATAGTCGGATTTTATGGTTTTATAAGTGAAAATAATGAACCTTCTTTAGAATATTTATATATTGACCCTCAATATATAAATAAAGGATATGGGAAATTATTATGGAAACATATGGTTGAAAACTGTAAAAAAAATAATATTAAAGAATTTTCGATTGTAACAAGCCCACAAGCAAAAGAATTTTATACGAAAATGGGGGCTTTACAGGTTGGTGAAATTGAATCACTTGTCAAAAGGGGACGTAAAATTCCGCTATTAACTTATACACTGGAAAAATGATCTAATTTACAATATTCTTATCATGTGTCACAACCGATGGTATCTATAGTTCACAATTTTCTTGAATCGTGAACTATAGATTATATATAACATAGTTAAAGGAGTATATAGGTATGAAAACACCAATATTAGAAACAGATAGATTAATTTTGCGACCCTTTCGCCTGGAAGATACACAGGAAGTATTTGAGTGTTGGGAAAGCGACCCTGATGTTGCAAAATATATGTTTTGGACCAATCATAATGATATAAACAAAACTCTTGGTTGGATAAAAAAAGAATTAAGCAAAATAGATGCTGATGATTGGTACAGATGGGCAATTTTATCGAAGCAAACGAGAGAATTGATTGGAACTGGATTAATCTATGTTGAAGAAGAGCATGGAAAATTTGAAATAGCGTATAATTTGGGTAAAAAAGCGTGGGGATTAGGGTACACAACAGAAGCAATGCAGGAAGTAATAAAATTTGCCAAAGAAGAATTGGGAATCAAAGAAATAATTGGAAGACATGCAAAAGAAAATCCTGCTTCTGGTAAAGTAATGGAAAAATTAGGATTTACATATATTAAGGACATACCGTATGAATGTAATAGGGGGAAAAAATTATATGAGGGTAAGGAGTACATTTTAAAATTATAGGAAAATATTTTTATTTAGTTACTAAGAATAATCTTTAGCTGAGAAAGGGCCAGTATAGCAAATACAATTTGGTAAGTAATAATATGATAAGGGATGAATTTAGATTATTATGAAGGCGAATAAATATTTATATTCTCAATGAATCAGTATAGGGAAATTTTCATGGGACTGATAAGGGGGGATTACAAAAATGGGATGGATTGAAAAACATATATTTGAACTGGAAAATGAGTTGTTAAAGACCGAAACAAGGCAATCAGCAGAAAAAATAAGTGAATTACTGTCAGATGATTTTATTGAATTTTGTAGTTCGGGAAACATATACAAATATAATAAAGGTGATGTTTTTGATGAAAATATTAATTTGCCAGAAATAAAGTGGGAGCTAAGACAATTCACAACTAAACAACTGTCAAATGAATGTATAATGGCAACATATAAGGTAATAAAGCATATTCATTTAAACGAGATCATGGAATATTCACTTCGTAGTTCAATATGGAAATGTATTGATGGCAAATGGAAAATGATCTTTCATCAAGGTACAATTGCATCTGAAATCTAAGAAGTGGTTAGATAGTATTATTTAATAATTAAACTCAGAATAAGAGTGAGGTATGAGAAATGTTTTATGAATTTATTCCTATGAATAAAGAATATGCGAATACAATTGCATATGAGTGGAAATATGATAGAATTTACTCGTTTTATGATATGACAGCTGATGAAGATGATCTAAGAGAGTTTCTTAATGAAGAGAGTTGGGACGGGAATCAGTATGCAGTATTAAATGATAAAAATATGTTAATAGGCTTTTTTTCAATCTACTTTGAAGATGAAGTTATGTGGATAGGTTTCGGACTTAAGCCTGAATTAACAGGAAGGAGTCTTGGCTTAGAATTTGTGAATACTGGTATTGAATTTGTAATTGAAAAACTTAGTTATAAAAAGAATTATATTATGTTAGCGGTAGCCTCATTTAATAAGCGAGCAATTAGAGTTTATGAAAAGATAGGATTTCAACATGTGGAAAAGTATATACAAAGAACAAATGGAGCGGAATTTGAATTTGTAAAAATGAAGAAATACATATAATGAACTTCAATAAAAGGGGAGCATAATCATGAGGAAACACTTAACAATTTTAGGTGTCATATCACTTTTAGTGATTATTGGTTTTATTTATTCAATGCAAGGCGATCAAGTAGAAGTTGGAACGCAGGTGATTAAGACAAGGACAGAAAAGGATGTATTATCTTTTTTAAATAACAGGAAATATCAGGTAATAGAATTTAATGATAAAGGATATTTTAAATATAAACTAACAGAAGAAAGGTTAATGAAAGATCCAACCTCAAAGATATGGTCTTTCAAAAAAAATGCAGAAAGCTACATAGGGAGACATATAGAAGAACATTACGCAGTTGTAACAAATCATCCTTTACAAACTATATATCCAGATGAAAGAATAAACCTAATAATATTGAAATCCCAAGGTGAAATTATTGGAGGAATATCTTATTGTGAATTTAACACCGTTTATAATTTAGATGGTAGTACTATAAAATAACGCATAAAATGTGGAATGTTCATATACTGTGAAACAACTACAATACACGAGGGGGAAGAGTATGATTGAGGGGAAATATGTTTTTATAAGACAACTTGAATTAGGCGATGAAGAATATTTATATAAGTGGTGGAATGATGGAGATATGATGGGACACGCTACGCATGCCTTTGGAACATTACAAAGCAAAGAAGCAATACGTATCAATATCCTAAAGGAAATTGAAGATTCTAATATTTTCCCCGATAGAAAAAGATTTATAATATGTAAAAGGGAAGGTAGTAAACCTATTGGAGAGATGAATTATTGTGATTGGGACTCACGAAATCAAAAGTGTGAATTTGGAATAAAGATTTGTGAAATTGATGAACAAGGAAAAGGCTATGGAAAAGATGCACTATTTCATTTTGTAGACTTTTTATTTAAATTTTTGAATTTGAATAAAATTGAACTCACTACGATGTTTGACAATAAGAAAGCACAGAGCCTTTATAAAAAAATGGGATTTGAAGAAATAGGGGTAATTAGACAAGGATATTTTGATAGTAGAATAGGTGATTTTCAAGATGTCATATACATGGACTTATTAAAAAGTGATTGGCTAAGTCTTAAAGATAGTACTAAATCATAATAGATGTTATATGGAGGTTTAGAAAATGAAAAGAATATGTAATCAATGCCAGGCTGAAATGATAGATGATTGCAGTGTTAATGTTGAACTGAGTATGTATGGAATTATGATTAAGAAGAAACGTAAAGGACTTTTTAATAGTGTGTCTGCCAAACCTAAAGCAGGAGTTTGCCATAATTGTGCTTGTGTGGTTTTCTATGTAGATGAATATAAGGAATTTGCAAAGTAACCATAAATAATGGTGGCAAGGCTAAGTAGTGGTTAATTTAATGTTTTATTATAAAGGTTACATTATTTTACTAAACACAAAAAGAGTAGGAAAAGAAGGGAAGTGAATATTTAGAGGGGTCGTGTACTTATAATACACTTTCTCACTAAAGATATCTTATGGGAATGACCAATGAGACGATTGACAAAATGTGGTTAGATTATTTAATGGTAATTGGTGAAAACAAGGAAATTACAAAGAAAACATATACTTCATGGTGCTTTGGTGGTACGAACGATGAGTCTAACGAATTAATTGAACTTGTTTTAAGTGGAGAAAAAGAAGCTACTACATCACTATACTATTGGTATGATATTGAGGGTGAAAGTTTGCCAACTATTGGAGATTTAGGTATAGTAACAGACCCAAGTGATATAGCAAAATGTATTATTGAAACTAAAAATGTTATTGTTATGCCATTTTGTGATGTGAAAGAAGAATTCGCATTTA
The DNA here is from genome assembly GCF_051278035.1 of Clostridium sp. Lineage (GTDB taxonomy): Bacteria > Bacillota > Clostridia > Clostridiales > Clostridiaceae > Clostridium_AD. The sequence continues at coordinate 32,092 of NZ_JBNMNU010000018.1, read as the reverse complement.
AAGAAGGTGAAGGAGACAAATCATTAGAATATTGGAAAACGGTGCATGTTAATTTTTTTGGAAACGAATTAAAAGAGGTAAACAAAAATTTTACAGAAGATATGTCCGTTGTTTGTGAGGAATTTGAAGTCGTCTATAGAGTAGTTTAGTTATTATAAAAAGCTACATATATATCTTAGAAGATAATAAATTAAAAGGGGGTAATAAGTTTGAAAACTAATAAAATCTTCATTGTCTTTATTTCAATATTTTTAGTTCTAATAGTAGGTTGTACAAATGGGATTAAAAATGAGGGAAATAAAATCGTAGTTGAAAAACGTGTTAGTAAAGTTAGTGAATCAGATAAATATGAATATTATAATGAAGTCAAGGATAACAATGAAGTACAAAATATCAAAGATATTCTTAATAGCATTAGTTGGGAAAATATAAAAGTAGATATGGTATCGCCACCTCACTATAAATTCCACTTTGAGGATACTACCGAAAAACAGGAATTAAATGGGTTAATTTATGACCTATGGATAAGTCCAGATGAAGGTAGAATAGAACTTGTTATAGATAGTAAAAGTAAGTATGTACATTTAGATAAAGCAAAGTCAGCAGAATTATTTAAGCTTATTACAGGTAAGAAGTTGGATGAAGTTTAACAACTCATTGTAATCAAGCATTTTTTCATAAGGTGAATCAATAAGAAAAATGGGGGTGTATTGAGATGAAAAAATATGAATATAAATGTGTTTGCATTATAGGTGGAGGTGAAAAGACATCAAGGATACTTAATGAATATGGGCAACAGAGTTGGGAATTAGTATGCACTTGGTATGTTTGGCATTATTTTAAAAGAGAAATACAGAATTAGTTTACTTGAGAATATTGTTAAATAGTTATTGACGAATTAAGAAAGCTATATAATAACATGAATTATAAAGAGGAATTTCTTATGAAGAAGTAAATTCAGTTTAGAAAATACAAATAAAATTTAAAGGAGAAGAATAATCCAATGAGTAATCCAAACGGTTTATTTGGGGCTATTGGTTTCATTTCTATTATTGAGTCTATACTTAGAATGATGACTTATATTGCAGTTATTAGTGTATCATTCAAGGGTATTTAAGCACTCAACACATATATAAATAACAGTTCAACATAGCCTTAACGATACACAATATTCGTAAATAGTGCGTCAATCGTACTTCTGCGACAGTGGGTAGGTGAAGAATCGTAGAATATTAAGGACTAAAAGGGGGGTGATATTGTTATGGATTATGGTACAATTTTATTTTTTATTATCATAGGTATATATTTTATAATTAAGTTTAGTAAAGATAAAAAGGGTTCTAATTTACTTATAGTTTTGATGGCTATTACAGGAATTTTTTACAGAAAAACTTTTGGCATATATAGCAATGTAGGTAAAACAGCACAAATAATCGTTAATATAATTTATTGGACTTCTTTATTGATTTTACTGGTAATTTATTTAATTAATGAAAAGAGTAAGAGAAAAAAACCAAACCAATAGCCTTTGAAGTTAATGGACAAAGGAGATAAAAACATTTGATATATATAGCCGTTAGGACATAATATTCCCCCATAATACATCAATCGTAATTTTGCGATAGTTGAACTATAGTAAATTATTATGTAAAGAGGGAAAAGGAGGTTATTCAATTGAGCAATGACAAAAGGAAACACTATAATAATAATTTTAACCTATCTATTTACTACTTTTATTACACAACCTATTAACTCAACTCTTGGAATGGCAAGTTATAATCCATTTGTTGATGGATTCAATATCAAACTATTGATAAGCTTGGGGTTATGGATTGTAATATCTTTAATTGTTTATTTTGTTTTAAGCAGATTTCTTTTTAAGGAAACGACTAAAAAAGATAATTAATAGATTTTACAGCAATCAATTAACTAAGCATTTTTCTAATATGACGTAATAAAAATGAATAAATTATTTTGGAAAAAACAGTTTTATTTAATCTTTCAATTGTGTTACTTTTAATCCATATTTATAATTTTATTATGAGTTCAATTAAATTATTAAGAAAAGACGAAAGTAAATATTTATTTAAGGAGGATAATTATGATAGAACTACGAAAAATCACAGATGATAATTTTGATGAATGTATTAAATTAGAACCAAATGAAGATCAAAAAAGTTATGTTGCAAGTAATATTCGCAGTCTTGCACAAGCGTATGTTGCTTTAACAAATAATGAGTGCATTCCTATGCCTTATGCCATCTATGATAATGATATCATGGTAGGATTTATAATGTTATCATTTAATGAAGCGGATGAGAATGATGATGAAAATGCTTATTGGGTGTGGAGATTAATGATTGACAAAAGATATCAGGGCAAAGGTTATGGTAAGGAAACTATGGCAAAGGCACTTGAATTGATTAGGACATTACCGTATGGAAAATCCTCGGTAGTTTTCCTTTCTTATGAACCAGAAAATATCGTAGCAAAGGCACTTTACGCATCTTTTGATTTTGTGGAAACAGGTAAAATTGAATATGGTGAATTGGTTGCAAAACTGGATTTGTAGAAATAACAATTGAAAATAATGTAAATTCATTATAAGGGGTGAATTTCAGTGACTACAAAGATCAATGAAAATGATTTATATAGTTTATCATCAGTAGAAGTTTACAAAATTGTATTAAGTGGCGGAACTAATAGATTTCCTAAAGGATTTTGGACTGGTGCAAGTTCGAAACAAAATGCAATTGATGTTACTAAATATTTGATAGATGATTTTTTAAAACTATCAGATGATGATTTAATGGGAAGCTCAATGAGCAAAATATTCATGAAAAATAAGCTTGGTGGAATGCTTTCTATGATATACAGTAGTTCTTCATATGAAGCTATTAATTCCTCCTACCCAGGTAAAATTAAGCCTTGGCAACTCGCAACGCCAAGTAGTTACTGGACAATTAAAACAGGTATTGAAGCTACTAAGTGGTTACTTGAAGAAAAATTAAAGTGGTCGGATGAAGAAATTAAAGAAAAATGGTGTGGTAAAATACTTAAAGAAAATAAATTAGGTGGAATGAGAAATGTTGTTTACAATGCTTCTCCATATAATTGTATCAATTCCGCCTACCCCGACAAATTTAAACCATGGGAATTTAAAAAAGTACCAAAAAACTTTTGGTCAAAAGAAACTGGAATAGAAGCTACTAAGTGGCTTATAGAAGAAAAACTTAAATGGTCAGATGATGACGTTAAGGCTCAATTAAGTGGTTATACTTTTAATGATAATGGGTTGGCTGTAATGGTGAGTATAGTTTTTCACAACTCCACGTATAGTGCTATTAATGCGGTGTACCCCAACAAGTTTAAAGCTTGGGAGTTCAATTATACAGCTACCAATTATTGGACAATAGAGACTGGGATAGAAGCCACTAAATGGCTCATAGAAGAAAAACTTAAGTGGACAGATGAAGAGATAACAAAAAATATAAATGTAAATATCTTTATAGAAAATAAACTATATAATATGTTGTTTCTTATATATAATAGGTCTTCTTTTGACGCAATAAATTCTGCATATCCTGGAAGATTTAAACCTTGGGAGTTAAGATATACACCTACGCAATATTGGAATACTGAAACAGGAATACAAGCTACTAAATGGTTAGTTGAAGAAAAACTCAAATGTTTAAAAGATGATATCATAATTAAAGTAACCCGTAACATGTTTCTTAAAAATGGATTGTGGGGAATGCTTACGTGTTGTTATGAAAAATCATACAAACAAGCTCTTAAAACTGCATATCCAGAATTAGAAATAGATGTTTAAGACACCCACTTAAATCCTAAAATCTTGCTTGATAGAGGAATAATATATGCTAAATCTTTACTTAATTATATATAAGGAGTGGGGGTTTAATTCATTACTGGGGAGGGAGGAGAGGCATTACCTGGTTGAGTTTTGATTACCTTAACTATATATAGTTTCCCATTATTAATATATTTTGGTATAATTATTAGTATAAGAATAATTTCAAGATAACTAATATGATTAAAAAAATGAAGCAGTTTAAAGGAGAATTAATTATGAAGATAGCAATACAAATAAAAATAGATAAGAACAATAAAGATAAAAACAATCCATCATATGATATAATAAAAGCTTTTTCAGAACATGATGTTTTGCCTTGGGGAAAGGAACGAGCAAGCTATAAAAATCTTAAAAAAGGTGATGATGTCTACATTGCCTTATCCAAACCTTATAACAATCAAATTATGTATAAGTGTCTTATAGTAGACGACAATGCTGATTCCAGTACTATTGACGATAGCGAATATGTCTATCCTCCTTTAACCAAAGAAGAAAAGATAAAGAATAGTATTGGTGCATGTCTTTTGTTTAAAAAGATTAAGTGCATTAATGATGAAAGATTATGTATGGCAAATTTAAAAAATATAGGTATTTCAAATGTAACATATATTCATGGCTCAATAAAAAATGAGAATAAAAATAATATTCCCATGTTTGAGTATATAGATAAAATATTTGATGAAGAATTAGAAATAACCACAGAATTTAAAGACATTGTTAAAGAGAGTGAAGGTATTTCTAAGAAATATAGAGATGAGTATATAAAAATAAGAATTGGCCAAGGAAAATTTAGAGAAGCTCTTATAGAAAAACATGGTTGTAAGTGTGCAATATGTGGATTAGATATAAAAGAATTATTAATAGCAAGTCATATAAAAGAATATTCTAAATGTGAAAAAAACGAACATATTGATTCGAAAAATGGACTATTGCTGTGTGCCAATCACGATAAATTATTTGATAAACATTTAATAAGCTTTTATAATAATGGCAAAATAGTTGTTTCCCCTACTATAAACCATGATAATTATATCAAATTAAATATTAATGAAAAGATTACTATAGATATAGATTTATTTAAAGAGGAATTCATGAGGTTTCATAGAGATCAGTTAGTGTAACTTTCATTATTATTTTTTAAAAGAATAGCGGTCTTACTGTTTACTCATGGGTTTTTAGTTTTTTGTTTGGGAGTATGGTTAGGATAAGAAAAAGGATAGGCATTACTCGGTTTAGTTTTTTGCTTATCCTTTGGTGTTAGTGGATATTTCTTATATACTCAATATGGATAGGTAAATCTTCACTAAATTAAATAAAGAAAACTATTAAATCTTTAGGAAAAATAATATGGCTTAGTTTTAGATTTAATAGGTTGTGAAAAGTTTTACGAAATATACATAAATATAATCAGCCAATTAATAATAGTCCCCTGCGTCATTGACAATAGTATGCTATAATTAACATAATAAATGTTCGAAAACTGCTACAGTCCTTTTAATTAGCTTAAAAAAAAATATGAATAAGTTGTGATTTTCACAACTTTACATATTAAAGGGTGATTAGATGGAAGAAGATATTAAGAATATGTTAGGACCCGCTATCAAATTTTATAGAAAAAGAATGGGAATTACCCAACAAGAGTTCACCGTACTTGTATACAGCAGGGGAATAAAGATAGATAGACCTATGTTAACCAGAATTGAAAATCAGACAAGAGGACTTCATGACCTTGAAATTTTTGCAATCTGTAATATTTTAGAAGTAGATTCTAATGACTTATTTAATTATGTATCCGAATAGAAATAAAATTTCTATTCGGATTTTTTTCTTTTGCTACTATTTAGAGTGGGCATTAATGTAATAAAGGACTATAAAAAAATGTAGATGTCTTGGATAACTACTCAGAGTTTATGTTTATTTAAAGACTTCTACTGCATACAACCAATATTTTTACTGAATTTATTTAAACTTAATATAATGAATAATATAGGACTATATTATGGAGGTAAAAAAATTGAGATTAAATGAAATTGAAAATTTATTGAATGAAGTTGTGAGGTTTAATTACAAACAAACATTATTAGAAGAATATGATTTACAAGAGCTAAGCACTAACTTTATTAAACTTATAAGCTTGAAGAATGAGTTTTTACTATTAAATATGAAAAACTATAGTGCGTATGACATTGAGACAGTAAGATTCAAATTAGTAGAATGTATTATGAATACTAAAATTTCAATTAAAGAATTTAAGGGGATAAATGCTCTGAATGAAATAGAAGAACTTAAAAATCTATATTTGATGATAAATGACTAATGTGAATTTTAAAAGTATGGTAATAATTTTTAATAAATGGATGTGTAGAAAAATAAGAAATTACCCGATAAATGATAGGTATCAACAATTTATTCGCAATTATTATTAAGAATGGCTAAAGGGTAAATCACACCGCTTATAAATAAAGAAATAGCAACATCTTATAAGCGTGAAAAGTCATTATGGGTATTAAAAGTGAGGGGAGGAATGCAGCATGTATGATGCATTTGTTAAACTGGTTAATACAGTTGGCTTCCCTATAGGTGTGAGCATATATCTCTTAGTTAAATTTGATAAGAAAATTGAGGATCTCAATAAATCTATTTGTAATTTAACAGCAGTTATATCCACCGTTATAGGAAAATCTCAAAAATAAGAATACCAAATTTGGTATTCTTATTTTTTATCTTTAAAAAAACCGCAATGAAATCTAAAGGAGGGAAAAGGATATGCATAAATTAGTTATGAGATTTTTACAGATACAGAAGTTGATGATTCATGAGAGCAAGCATTGCCAAGTACATTTATCTACAAATCCATCACTAGCTGCTCCAGTCCTCCATTGTATTTGTTATAGGATAGTAGAGCTCCTGGGATCAGGCCTTTTATTATTTGGTTCTTGATTTAACCAGTACAATTATAAATATGACGATTGTTATAACACATAGTATTCCGAACAAAAACATTAAATTGTCAAACATTCCATTAGATATTTTTTTTCTTAATGAAACTGTAAATAACATAATGGCTATTATAATGATAAGTATTATATTAAAAAGGAAAATTATTTTAGATTTCATTTTATTACTCCTTTATATTTGGCTATATTAGACAATATTGAGGAAAAAAGAATATAAAATGGACTTGTCGTAAAAAGACAAGCCCATAAACTTTTCCAAAACTATTAAAGTATCGTAAATTTATGATTGATGAACTATACAAGAATGTTGTGTCATAACCGAAAACCATATTACTCTTATTTTATGATATTATCATCAATGAACAATCCTCTAATAACCATAATAATCCAAGTAGTAGTGATATTATGCCTGGTATAGTCAAAAATAACCAGTCAGCCATGTTTGCTAAAAGAATGCAACAAATAGTGAAAATTAAAAAACCAATTCCACCTAAGATGATTTTGATTGATTTCATCTTCCCCCTCCTCCAATAACAAATTATATTAATGTAGCAATTAAATACAAGTATTTACTAAATTATAGATGAATTATACACTAATAATAACATAAATTTCAAGTATAAGGGATTAAATCATCTAAGAATTGGTCTCTACCTTTATAATTAGAAATTCTGGTATCTACGAAGTTAGTTGTACTATGAATTATAGTGTTTTCTCATAATACGTTTATGGTCTAAATTAAGATTTCTACCAAACCTAATATAACTTTTATGGCTGTCTGTACAAATAATAGAATTATGGTCTATATGACCATAATAAAGTCTTTCAAGTTACTCTTCTCATCAATTCTTCCTGTGCTATTAGAATAGCATATCCCCTAGATTCCTCTATGAAATAAACTTTAACTATATTAACTCACAGCCGCAGGTAATATTATGAATTATTTATGGAATTATTGTCTTTATTTTTTTGTGATTTATAGATTTCAATATTACTAAAAAAAACACCAATAGCACAAAATAATATAATACCTGCAGTCCTACTTGGTATTCCTTTAATCTTTGTATGTACAAACGCTAGGAAGGCAATAACAATTGCAATCCCAAAAAGAATTACTCATATTTTTGCACTTTTCGTATTGTATTTCATATTAATTTCCCCCTCATTACACAGTTTTTTACTACTGTGTTCTTATTAAATTATATACAATATTAATACAATTTACAAATATTTAGTATGATTATAAATATTACTACTTTCTATTTTATTAGCACAAAGCTATACAATCTACTAATATTCCTAATCTTTATATTAATGATATATTATGGTATAATTAATATGAAATATGGGCTGCTTTGGATAAGTTATCATAAATTTTTAAGGGAGGAGATATTTCATTAGGTTTTACATGTAAAAGTAGATTTTGTAGTAAATTTAAAAATAGCTATTTGATATACTGATAAAATGGGGGGATTAATATAAAAATTAAAGATTCAAGTAAAAAGATAATTATTATTGTTATATATGTTATATTAGCTTTCATTTTTATAAGATTCATTAAACCTTGGCTTAATTATTCAATGGATTTCCAAAGTAGAATGTCTCGTGATTTTAACGATTTTGGAACGGAGTTAGAAAGTTTTAATGACCAAATATCAAGAACTTTGAAAATAGATACTTATAATAAAGAAAAGGATTTTATAAATAGAGAAATTGTGTCTAATTATTTTTCGTCAAGTATTTATGCAGGACATTATAGTAAGGGACCATATATGTATGAATATCTGACATTTTTAAAGTTTGATGCAAATGATGTAATCAAAAATATATTATCAGATGAATTAATAAGCCCATCTGAGAAGAAATATTTAGAAAGCTTATATTCTTATAATGATGAGTTAATAAAGGAATACAAAAATATAGTAGGAAACGCATATAAGAACTATGATTTTGATAAACAAACGAAATTAGCAAAAAACATAGTAAAAATATATAGTAATTATTCTGAAAAATCAGAGAATCTATTAAATACGGAAAAATATAGTTTTATGAAGGAGTACGAAGGTGATTCTAGCTTTAAAGATATTAATGAAGTAGATTATGAAAATGCAAAAAAGTATTGTGAAGAAGTTTTTTCGAAATTATTTAAAAGTACACCTTTACAGGAAGATAATAGTTTGAAAATAAATTCAGACACGTATACATTTTTTAAAACTAGTCCGTCATCAACATTTATTTCTGTGGACGATGAGTCAGATTACAGCGTAGAATTTAATAAAAAAACAAAAGAAGTAACAATAGGTGGTGGTAGCTTCTCAGTGCCAGATTATGGACACACAGAGCAGGATTTAAATAATACAGCAAAGAAAATAATATCAAAATTTAGTGATAATATAATTAGATACGATAAAAAAATTAATTATGAAAAAGATACTAAAATCAGTAGCATTGAATATTCATATATTGAAGAAGTAGATGGTATATATGATGAAATGAAAAAAATAGAAATATGCTTAGAACGTAAAGCACTAATAAGTAGATTTAAAATAGTGTATCCTTATGATGAGAAGATAATTGCACCAACAATAAGTAAAGAAGAGATATTAAAGAAAATACAACCGGGTTCCGATATAACAGATGTACTCACAATAAGAAATATAGAAGGTAAAACAGAATATGAAGTACATCTAAAATATAAAGATACAATATATGCAGCTATATTTGATGGACAAAAGGGTGACCTTAAATATTATGGAAGAGAGACAAGGAATTATAAATCCCAATAATCCAAACTATTATACTGAATTTATAGAATTTTGATATTGTGTTAGTGGAATTATTCGAAAAAAATTCTATAGATGGTGTATCAAGTGAAGAAGAACTTAGTAGTTCTTCTTCACTTCTTTATCGTGTGTTAAAAAAGAAATTGATTGAAAATGACTTTAAGCAGAATGCTCCCTATGATAATTTTGATATTGATATATATAAAGCAAGGATATCAATTTGATGAAATAAGACCAATAATCATCATTAAAAACTTACATAAATTATTAGTATAAAATAAATACTACCTGAGTATGATTACTGTTTAAGGAGGAAGAATTATGCCAGAAAAAATTAAAAAAACTAAAAAATTAACTTTGGTATCATTAGTATTAATGATTTTTACTTCAGTATATGGATTTAATAACATGCCAAGATCATTCTACATAAGGGGTTATGCTGCTATTCCATGGTACATCTTAGCAGGACTCGCATTCTTTATTCCTTTTGCTTTCATGATGGCTGAGTTTGGTACGGCTTTCAAGGACGAAAAGGGTGGGATATATTCATGGATGTCAATATCAGTAGGACCCAAATATGCTTTTATGGCAACTTTCATGTGGTATGCATCTTATGTAATTTGGATGGTAAATGTAGCATCATCAGTTTGGATTCCAATATCAAATGCCATATTTGGTAAAGATACAACGCAAACTTGGGCTTTGTTTGGTATGACTGAATTAACCGGGCCCAAAACGCTAGGCATACTTGCAGTCCTTTGGATAATATTTGTTACGTATATGTGCACTAAGGGAATAGAGCGTATTAAGAAGTTTACTTCTTTGGGTGGAAGTGCAGTTGTAGCGGCAAACGTACTTTTATTTGTTGGAGCTATATTAGTACTTATAGGAAACCATGGTAAATTAGCTCAGCCAGTAGTTGGAATTAGTTCATTTATAAAATCACCCAATATTGCATCTAGTGGAAGTGTGGTTTCAGCATTTGCATTCATAGTATTTGCTATATTTGCTTATGGTGGTATAGAAATTGTTGGTGGACTAGTAGATGAAACAGAAAATCCAGAAAAGTCATTTCCGAGGGGTATAGTTATTTCAGCAGCAGTTATCTCAATTGGATACTCACTTGGAATATTCCTAGTTGGCGTATTTACTAACTGGGCATTTGTTATGAATATTAAATCTGTTAATTTAGGTAATGCTAGTTATGTAGTAATGGGTAATCTAGGATATGCTCTAGGTCAGGCATTTGGTGCAAGCGATGTAACTTCACTTGCAATGTCACATGGAATAGCTAGATTCTTTGGATTTGCAATGTTCTTAACTTTAGCAGGTGCATTTTTCGCATTAATGTTTTCTCCATTAAAACAAATAATAGAGGGTACTCCACCTAAATTATGGCCTGGTAAAATGGCAAAAATGAAAGACGGAATACCTCAAAACGCTATGTGGGTTCAAGCTGCAGTTGTTTGTGTTATGATTATTCTTATAGCCTTTGGTGGAAATAGTATGAAAAAATTCTTCGTAATATTGGTATCAATGACTAATGTGGCTATGACACTTCCATACGTGTTTATAGCTTATGCTTTCATACCATTTAAGAAAAATAAAGATATTATTAAGCCTTTTGAAATGTTTAAAACTTATAGAAGTGCTGTAATATGGACAGCGATAGTTATGTTCACTGTTGGATTTGCAAATTTCTTCTCAATTCTACAACCGGCACTGGCAGGAGATTTAAAAACAACAATTTGGAGTGTAGCTGGGCCAATATTCTTTGCAGCAGTTGCATGGATAATGTATAACAGGTATGAAAATAAAATGATAAATAAAAATTAAACAAAACAAGCCAATATCTTGAATTTTGATATTGGCTTGTTTTGTAGTTTCTAGAATAAGAAATGCTCCTACTAAGTATTATGATTAATTATCAGAGAATTCAATGTTAATTGTTTCATATTCAATGATTATGGTGTTTGACCCCATTCCAAAGATTGGAAGTGAAACCGTTGACAGAGATGTCGAGGGTTTTTTAGGCTTTACTTTAGGTGGTTTAGGATAACAAAGAGTAATGAATTATAATGGATTTAATGATATAATTAGCATTGTTGTATAAAGATGTAATATATTAATGATTTTATTAGATAATTATTTGGAAAGAAGGGATTTTATGAGAAAATGCGCGAACACATTCATAGTTTTTTTAATGGCTTTAACCGTATTTACAGGTATTGGAACAAGAGCAGAGGCAACTGCAAATAAGGACATTAATGTTAAGGTTGAAGTAGGCTTTAATAAAAATTATAAAGTAGGGAATTCTTCACCTATAACCATGAATATCGATAATAAATATAAAGATATAAAAGGGGAAGTAGAAATAAGGGTGCCTAGTACACCCGGAAAGTATGTTAGCTATGTAAAGCAGTTAAGCATGCAAAAAAATTCACAAAAGGATATTATAATAAATGTTCCTATTAGTGGAGCACGTACTGATTATACGATTGTAATTAGTAATGGCAAAGAAATAGTTTATGAGGATAAATTAACAATAAATAATACTTCAAATAACATGACCCAATTTATTGGAATATTAAGTGAGGATAGTGACAGTCTTACTTATATAAATGAAGCACCGTCAAATATAGGGACTAGCTTAGTAACAAAAACTATAATGCTTAATGAAAAAAGTTTTCCAGAAGATTTTCTTGTATTAAAGACTTTTGATGTACTTATAATAAATAATTATGATACTACAAGATTAAGTAAAGCACAATATGAGGTGTTAAAGCAGTGGGTCAAAAATGGTGGGACACTAATGATAGGAACAGGGGTAAACCAGGCTAAGACCTTAGGTGTATTTAAAGACGATTTTATTAAAGGTAGTATAGGTGAGGTTTCAACTATAACTACTTCAAAGATAAATAATGTAGCAACTTATGGAGATAACAATAGTAAAGTAAGTATTGAAGCTTTAGATATGAAGATTGAAAATAGCAAAGTGAATATGGCGGAAAATGGAGTAAGTTTGGTGCAGAGTCTTTCTGTGGGAAAGGGAGTTATTGGTATAGTAGCTTTTGACTTAGGATTGCCTCCTTTTGTAGGTTGGAGTAATAATTCTGTGTTTGCACAAAAATTGATAGGAATTATTAATCCAGATCTAGGTAAAGTAAATAAAGGAAAGGACATGCAGTCGGGACAAGATGTATGGGTAATTAGAAACATAATGAATCAATTTAGTGAACTTGCATCTGCAAAGACTGGAAAGTTTTACATAATAATTTTTATCTACATATTAGTAGTGGCACCACTAAGTTATATAATACTTAAGAAGCTTGATAAGCGGGAATTTATGTGGATTTCAGTACCTGTTTTGGCTGTGATTTTTGGCTTTATAGTATTTATATCAGGATCGGGTGGAAGAATTAACAAGGTTACAGCTAATGTAGTATCAGGCATCTACATGGATGAAAAAGGTAATGCAGGAGTTTCTACTTATGCAGGAATATTTACTACAAATAAAATGAAACTAACGGTTCAAAGTAAAGCTGGGAAACAGATGTTTCCTATGGTTGATTATAATAATCAATATGGTAATAATATGGTTACTGGTAATGAAGAGTTAGAAGCAAAGATATATGTAGATGGAAATAGGGGATTAGAATATGTTAACACTAGTATTTTAGAAAATAAAGTAATGCGAATACAGCAGCAAAATTTAGAACTCGGGAAAATAGAAACTGATGTAAAAATGAAGAATGGTAGTATAACTGGAAATATTAAAAATTCAACAAAAATTGATTTAGAGGACTGTTATATAGTAACTACTGGAGAATATTACAAAATCGGGAATTTAAAAATAGGGGAGAGTAAGGTTATACCTACGTCAGGAGGGTCATATGGAGGTAATATGGATCAATTTTCAAATCAAGTGATAATGGGATATAATCAAAATGGAAATCAAGGAAATACGGCTCAAGTAAATTCTAATGAGTTAATTGATAATAGTCAAAAACAAGGAATGTTAAGGTTAATGTTCCGAGGAAATAATATGGAGGCTTCTGGTATTAAGCTTATTGGTTTTTCTAAAACCCCAATAGAAGATCCAATTTTAATTAATGGTGAAAATAATGTAGCTAAAAATGAGAGAATTGTACTTGTAATGCCTATAAGTGTAAGATTCATTGATGGAAATAATGTTAATTATCCCATGGGATTTATACCTTTCGAAGTAGTCTCAAGCAATTCTATTAAATATGATACTTTTAATAAGAGACTTTATGGAATTGGGGATGCTGAAATAGAATATTCCATAGATAAAAAGGTGAATGTAGAAGAGGTTGCTATTAATACTACCAATTTAACTAATGGAAATCCGCAACAACCCAATATTTATATTTATAATTATACTAACGATAAGTATGAAAAATTAATTGATACAGCGATTACCGGAGATAAGCTTAAAAGATATTTAAACGAGGATAATAAAATTAAAATCAAGCTAGAAATTAAAAACGATGGGGATTATGGAATTCCTAAAATTTCTGCTAGTGGGAAGGTGAAATAATGCTAAAGATAGAGAATTTATATAAAAATTACGGGTCTTTTCAAGCAGTTAATAATTTAACTCTTAATATACCTAAAGGGGAAATATTCGGATTTGTTGGACCCAATGGTGCAGGTAAAACTACCACTATGAAGATCGTATGTGGGTTACTAGCGGCAACTTCAGGACAAGTATCGGTGGATGGAATAGATATCTCTAACAACATAAGAATGCTTAAAAGTAAAATAGGATACATGCCAGATTTTTTTGGAGTGTATGATGATTTAAAGGTTATTGAGTATTTAGAATTCTATGCATCTATATATAACATAAAGGGCAAGGAAAGTGTAAAGATATGTAATGACCTTTTGGAGCTTGTGGATTTAACTGATAAAAAAAATATTTATGTGGATACTCTTTCTAGAGGCATGAAACAGAGACTTTGCCTTGCTAGGAGTTTAGTTCATAATCCGGATTTATTAGTGTTAGATGAACCAGCCTCAGGAATGGACCCAAGAGCTAGAGTTGAAATGAAAGAAATCCTAAGAACTTTAAGAGGTATGGGGAAAACAATACTAGTTAGTTCTCACATATTAACAGAGCTTTCGGAGCTGTGCACTAGTATAGGGATAATTGATAAAGGTAAAGTTTTAATGAGCGGAACAGTTGATGAGATAGTACAAAAGGTTTATCACTCACAGAGGATTAGGATGAAAGTTATAGATAAAGTAGAAGATGCTTTAAGGATACTTAAGGAATTCCCAGATATAGTGGAAGCGAATACTGTAGGAACTAATATTATTGAGGCAGATTTTAATGGTGATGATGCTTTTATGAGTACAATTCTAAAACGATTAGTACAGGGTGATATTAAAGTAGTATCGTTTAATGCACTAGATGGAAATCTTGAGGATATATTTATGAAGGTAACTGCTTCAATGGAGGAGTCATAATGAAAATAGATAGAAATAGTTTTAGAATAAATCCAGTTTTACAAAAAGAACTTAAAGTTAAGATGAGAGGGTGGAAATCTGTATTTCTTATTGTGGGGTATAATCTTGTACTAGCTTTGTTTACTATGTTTATTATGAAGATGACTATGAATAACAATATGGGGAGAATAAGTCAAAGCAACATATTTGCTACCTATGTGTATATTGTTATAGCACAGTTTTGTCTTATAGGTCTTATCGCTCCTGCATTAACGGCAGGTTCAATATCAGGAGAACGAGAAAAACAGACTTTAGATATGCTTATGTCAACAACACTAAGACCTGTGTCAATAATCACAGGAAAACTATTCGCATCTCTTAGTCATATAATACTCTTAGTAATATCTTCTATTCCAATATTTTCAGTAATATTTCTCTATGGGATTATAGGAGTAAAAGAGCTTGTACAGGTGTTTATATTTTATATAATTATAGCTATAACACTAGGTAGTATAGGGATTTTCTTTTCTACTTTCATAAGGAAAAGTACAGCTGCTAATGTTCTTTCTTACGCTTTAGTAATATTTTTAGCTTTGGGAACCTTATTAATATCTATCTTTTATATACAATTGGTGATAGTTAAAAATAATCCGAGTACACCCTATGACCAGACCTTTTGGCTAATGTATTGTAATCCTTTTGCAGGACTTGCATCTCTTCTAACAACTCAGTTAGGGCAAGGCGGTGGACGAATACTTCCTGGTATGTATTTAACAGGAAAGCAGAATGGTTTGTTATTATGGCACATTAACTCTATGTTTAATTTAGGCTTATCAATTGTTTTACTTGGGTTAAGTGCTTTAAAGTTAAATCCTATAAGGCGAAAACTGTTTAGAAAAAATTAATAGATGAGGTGAAATAAGCTATGAAAAATTCCTATAAAGAGATTTATAATATTCTTAAGAAAATAAGAGGTAGATTTGTATTAAGCAGTATCTTTGTAAATATCTGTATAGGTTCTTTAGTAGCAGTGATTGTTGGTATAATTCTAAGCACAATATCAAGGTTTATACCAATATATAATGTTTATCAGAAGGTTACGTATATTTGCGCAGCTGCCATAGTAATGGCTTTATTCTATTCTTTAATAGTAAGACCTGATTTAAAAGCCATTGCGGCGAAGGTGGACTCCTTTGAGCTTAAAGAGCGAGTTTCGTCGGCAATTGAAATAGAAAATAAAGAGTGCATTTACAAGGAACTTCTTGCACGAGATGCTCTTAACAATTTAAAAGGGTTGAATTATAAAAAAAACATATCCTTAATACCTAAAAAGAAATTTCTTTTAAGTCTTTGTGTTTTATTAGTTATTCTTTTGGGCTCTACTTTATTACCTGACCCTCTAAGTTCATTAGCAGAAAAGAATCATGCTACGGATGTCTATAAAAAGCAGGAAGTTGAAAAAGTTAATTCTGCTGTAAAGAAAGTTTACGAGGACACAAAACTAAGTACTCAGCAGAAAGAAGACTTAATAGCAAAACTTGAAGAATTAAAGGCTGAATTAAAGACTACAAAGGATATTGAGGAAGTCAAAAAGGCAGTTCAGAAAACTACAGAGAAATTAGCTTTAAAGAAAAATGAAGAGTTGTCAAAAGATCTTAAGAACTTGGAAGCTAAACTGGGAGAGAATAAAGATACGGAGAAGCTTTCAGAGGCTTTGAAGAAAAATGATAAAGAATCAGTAAAAAAAGAATTGGACAAATTAAAAGAAGAATTAAAGACCATGGACGAGAATAGTAAAAAGGATTTAAAGAAAACTCTTTCAAAAGCGTCAGCAGCAACATCTAACAGTGATTTAAAAGATGGTTTAGATGCGTTGGGTGACGGCATATCAAGTGGTGATGAAAACGCCATAAATAGCAGTGTGGATCAGATATCTAAAATCGCAAAAAAGGGAACTGCAAGTGAGGATATGAATAAAGCTCTTGCACAAGTACAGGAAGAGCTTCAAGGAGAAACAACTGATGGTCAAGAACAGAAGCAAGCTCAGGGGCAAGGCGCTGGTCAAGGTCAAGGTTCAGGATCTGGCTCAGGTTCAGGACAGGGACAAGGTGCAGGAGGCAGTGGAGCCGGAAGCGGAACTGGCAATAAGGACTTAGGAGTAACCCCTTATGGTTCAGGGGGAACTGGTACTGCTTCAGGGCTTACAGGAAAAAAGAATGATAATTCAGGAAGCAGTGATAGTTTTATAACAAATAATCCAAATGCAGAATTAGGAAATTTAAAACCTTATGATCAAGTTATAGGAGAGTATACTGATAAGGCAATGGAAAGTCTAAATAGTAATGAGATACCTGATGGTATGAGGGATGTTATTAAAGGCTATTTCACTTCGCTGCAAGACTAAAGGAGGAAAAATAATGGATGAAAAAGAAATAAAAATTATAGTTGATAAGATTAAGGCTATTGAACTTGAAATAGGAAAAGCTATTATCGGTCAAAAGGATATTGTAAAACTTGTCCTTATAGCAATTTTTTCTGGTGGAAATGTGCTTTTAGAAGGAGCACCTGGTCTTGGGAAAACTCAGCTAGTAAAGACACTTTCAAAGGTTTTAGATTTATCATTTTCTAGGATTCAGTTTACCCCTGATTTAATGCCAGCGGATGTAGTGGGTACTAATATAATAGTTAAAAGTAAGTCAGGCGATAATGCCTTTGAATTTCAAAAGGGTCCAGTATTTGCACATATCCTATTGGCAGATGAAATAAATAGAGCAACACCTAAAACACAGTCAGCTTTACTGGAAGCGATGCAGGAGCATACTGTTACAGTTGGAGTTAATACTTATAAATTAAGTGAACCCTTTATGGTTCTTGCAACTCAGAATCCACTAGAGAATGAAGGTACCTATCCACTACCAGAAGCTCAACTAGATAGGTTTTTATTTAAGTTAATGGTACCTTTCCCAAATTTTGAAGAATTAAAGGGAATAATAGACGTAACTATTAATAACAAGGCAACTGAGCTTAATAAGATAATTGATGGGGATGAAATTTTTGAAATAAGGAAAATTATAAAGGAAGTTCCTATGTCAAAAGCAGTGGAGGAATACGCTCTTAAGGTTACGCTTGCTACCCATGCAGATTACCCAGAGGCTCCAGAGCTTACTAAAAAATATATTAGATATGGAGCTAGTCCTAGAGCGGCCCAAGCTATTATTTCTACTGCTAGAGTTAGAGCTGTGATGGAAGGTAGATATAATGTAGCCTTTGAGGATATAAGATTTGTAGCTTTTTCAGCTTTAAGACACCGTTTCTTTCTAAATTTTGATGCCATGGCAGATGGAGTAAGCTCTGAAAAAATCATTGAAGAGATATTACAAAGTCAGCTTAAGAAGTCGTAGGGTAGTGATAATATGAAAGAAAAAATATTTGATGCAGAATTTTTTAAAAAGCTTGAAAATATTTCGATAAAAGCTACTATGTCTATGACGGAAGGTACCGCTGGAGGTAGAAAGTCAAAGGTGAAAGGCAGTTCTGTAGAGTTTTCAGACTTTAGAGAATATAGCCCAGGAGATGACTTTAGGCGAATAGATTGGAATGCTTATGGGCGTTTTGATAAGTTATTTATAAAGTTATTCATGGAGGAACGGGAAGCACTTATAAATATATTTGTAGATTGTAGTAGGTCCATGGATTTTGGAGAAAAAAATAAGGGAGCCATGGCTCTTAGGATAAGTGGAATACTTACATATTTTGCTCTTAACAATTTAGATAGAGTGTGTATTAATAAGCTTCAAGGAAACACACTACATGGGTCACACTCTTATATGGGTAAGAGTACGTTTAAGTCAGCTCTTGCGTTTATGGAAAGAACTGAGTTTGAAGGGTCAACAAATTTATCCGAGGCTGTTAAAAAGAAGGATTTAAAAAACAGAGGAATTTCAATTATTATCTCTGATTTTTTTACTACAGGTTCTATTGAAGAGATGATAAAGTATCTTGCCTATAAAAAGCAACAAATTATATTTATTCAGGTGATTTGCACTGAAGAATTATCACCAGACTTTGGTGGGGAAGTACGCCTTATTGACAGTGAAACAGGTGAAAAGGTAAATATTAGCATAACACCAAAATTACTAAAAGCCTATAATTCAAGGTTGAACGCCATGTCTGTAGTTATTAAAGAAGGGGTTAAGAAATATGGAGGAACTTTTATGCAGGTTTCAACGTCAAACTCTTTAGAAAAGATAATATTTGAACAGTTTGCAAGGGAGGGGATAATATGAAGCTTTTGTCTCCGATTTCTTTATGGTTTTTAGTTTTGATACCGCTACTTATTCTAATGTACATATTAAAACAAAAATTTCAGGAAAGAGAAATCTCTAGTCTTTATCTATGGCATCAAGTATTACTGGATACAGAAGCTGCAAAACCCTTTCAGCGGTTTAGAAGAAATATATTGTTTTTGCTTCAATTATTAATATTACTTTTAGTTATATTTTCTCTTACCAAACCATTTATACTATGGGAAAACAAAAACTTTGAAAATGTTGTTATGGTGATTGATACTACTGGGAGTATGAGTGCTCTATGGGAAAAAGATAGTAGACTGGACCAGGCGATAAAAAATGCAACGGATACAGTTAATTCTTTGGCTTCTGGAAGTAAAATGACAATAATATCTTCAGGCAAAAACTCTAAAGTTGAGGTAAGCGGTTCTACAAATAAATCCGCTACTATAAAGAAAATAAATGAAATTAAGGAAACCAACAGTGCAGGAAATATAGATGAGGTAAATTCACTAGTTAAAGCTATATGCAAAGAATATAAAAGCTATAAAGTTATTTTCTTTACTGATAAAACAGTTAATTTGAAGGAAGTAAATGGTGAAGTTGTAGATTTAGCTACAAAAAAAAGTAATATGAGTTTAGATTACATAGCTCACTCACAGATGGAGAAAGGCTTAAAGGTTATGGTTAGAGTCACAAATCATGGAGATGAAGACAATAAAATAGAGCTTTGTTTATATGGTGAAACCACGCTTGTAGCCTATAAGGACTTAAATATAAAAGCTAGTGAAACTCAAACCGTATATTTTGAAAATGTTCCACAAAGTAGTAAATATATTTATGGTGAAATATCTGAAAAAGATGCCTTAATGGAGGATAACAGTATTTATTCTATAGTGAAACAGAGTGATGCAGGTCGAATTCTTTTATGTACAGATGGAAATGTATTTCTTGAAAAGGCTATAACTACACTTAAGGATATAGAATTATTTAAATCATCTTCTAGTGATACGGTTCCTCCGGATTTTGATTTATATATTTTTGATGGGAAAGTACCGGAAGTCTTGCCGAAAAAAGGAAGTATCTTATTTATTAATCCAGATAAAAGCAATGAGTTTTTTAAGGTTTCAAAGGAAGTATCCGGGGGGAGAGCTTCTGTTGTTCCTCATGCTATAACTAGGTATATGGGTAATGATGATTTTATTATCTCAAAGCTTAGACAAGTAGAAACTCCATATTGGGGAATTCCACTTTTGAAAGTTTCAGAAAAGCAGGCAGCTTTTGTTGGAGTACAAAAGGATCAGAAAATTGGAGTGTTAGGTTTTGATCTTCATAACACGGATTTGCCTTTAACCACGGAATTTCCGATTTTCATAAATAATCTAATATCTTACCTCATTAATAGAGATACCAATGCAGTTAACAAATATAACTGTGGTGAAAGCGTAAATATAATACCACTTCCCCAGGCAGAAAAAATAAATGTAATTACTCCTGATAAAACTAAAGCAGAAGTAAGCACTAAGTATCCTGTAAAACCTTTTGAGGACACAGCTAAACCAGGTATTTATGAGATAAGACAAAAACTTTTCGAAAAGGAAGATAGTAAGCTTATTGCTATTAATTTTCCAAGCTCTGAGAGTGATATCAGTGTTCAAAAATCAAGTACTATAAATACTTCTGGCAGTTTATTAAACCAAGGTGGAATAAATTTAAGTAGTTATTTATTAATACTAGCTCTCATAATCATTATTATTGAATGGTTAGTATATACAAGATCATAAGGGGAGGATTTACATGGGATTTAATTTTATTAGACCGTATTTGCTGATTTTAATTCCCTTACTTCTAGCAGGGGTCATATATTCTTCAAGATGGCTTATTAGATTACCTAAAAATAAGAAACGATTTATTGTAATATTAAGAAGTTTAGTAGTTACTTTAATGATTTTAGCTCTTTGTGGTTCAAGCCTTTATTGGAAAGTGGACTCCACAAACACACTATTTTTAATAGATGCTTCAGATTCAACTAAAGCTTGTAGAAGCAGTATGGAAGCTTTTATAAAAGAAGCAAGTAAGTATAAAGGGAAAAAAGATGGGGTCGGAGTATTATCCTTTGGTGAAAATACGCAGGTGGAAAGTTTTATTAGTAAAGATAACGAATTTAATAAGGTAGAAGGCAAGATTAATGGTAATTATACTAACATCAATAACGCCATGGCCACAGCCCTATCATTATTCCCGGATAATTCTAATAAAAGAATTGTATTAATTTCTGACGGCGAAGAAAATTCGGGATCAGTAAGTAAAATAGCACCATCTCTAGAGGAGCAGGGCATAGATATAAAATATTATAAAATACAAAAGAATCAGGGTGAGGAGACTTCCGTAGAGAAAATTAGTGTTCCACAAAAATTGGCTCTAGATGAGGAATTTAATATTGTGGTAACCATAAATAGTACAATAGCGCAGGAAGCCACTATAAATCTTTATAATGGAAGAACCAGGGTAAACCAGCAGAAGGTACAGCTCCAAAAGGGAGAAAATAAATTTATCTTAAGGGATAAGGCTGATTCGGCAGGTTTTAGAAATTATAAAGTAGTGGTAGAAGGAAGTAAGGATAGTGAACTGAAAAATAATGAAGCAGCAACTTTTACTAATGTAGTTGGTAAATCGAAAGTTTTAGTAATAGAAGATAATAGTGGCGAAGCTGATGAATTAATAAAAATGATTAAGGCATCAGCTATGGAGTATAAGCTAATTAAGGCCGCGGCGACCCCTAGAACACTTAAAGAAATGACAAGTTATAAATCTATAATAACCTGCAATGTTTCTGCGGATAATCTTAATGACGGATTTATAAATTCTTTGGACAGTTATGTTAAGGACTTTGGAGGCGGGTTTATTGCCTCTGGTGGAGATAATTCTTTTGCACTAGGTGGATATGCTAAAACTCCTTTAGAAAAAATCCTACCAGTATATATGGACATGAGGGGAAAAAAGGAAGTGCCTAAAATGGCCATGGTATTAATTATTGATAAATCTGGTAGTATGTCTCAAGGGGTTGCAGGTATTAGCAAGGTAGATATGGCTAAGGAAGCTGCCATAAGGACTTTGGACTCCTTACGATCCGGAAAGGATGAAATAGGTGTTTTGACTTTTGATGGAGCCTATAGTTGGGTGGTTAAAGAACAACCTATTAAAGATGCTAAGGCCATTGAATCGGATATTGGAACTATAAGAGCAGATGGTGGAACTAGTATATTACCCGCTCTTTCTGAAGGGTATAAAGCATTAAAGAAAAGTGATGCAAAAATAAAACATATAATTTTACTTACAGATGGACAGGCAGAAAGAACAGGTTATGATAGTTTACTTAAGAGTATTAATAAAGAAAATATAACCGTATCTACAGTATCGGTTGGAAGAGATGCAGATAAACAGCTCTTAAGTGCTATAGCAAAGCAGTGTGGTGGAAGATCTTACGTCACTGATGAATATACTAATATACCTAAAATATTTTCAAAGGAAACATTTATGGCAACTAGAATGTATCTCAATAATAGAGAGTTTACACCTATAATAAGTAACAATCACAGTATTTTAAGTGGAGTTTCCGATGGTGGACTTCCAACTTTACTCGGGTATGTTGGAGCCTCGGCTAAGGAAACGGCGAGAGAAGTTCTGAGGAGTGATGAGGATGATCCTATATTAACGGTTTGGCAGTATGGACTGGGCAAAACTGCAGCTTGGAATTCAGATATTTCAGGTAAATGGAGTGGAAACTATATAAATTGGAATAAGAACTTGAAGCTGTGGCAGAATCTCATAAACTTTACTATAGAGAACTATGCGAGTGAAAATGTCACTATTGATGTTTCAGAAAAGGGTGGAAAAGCCACTGTAACTCTTAAAAACAAAAATAGCGATGATAAGCTTAAATCTAATATAGTTGTAGTTTCACCTTCAGGCGCTCAAAGCGAAAAAGAATTATACGAAACAGCACCTGGAGAGTATACAGGGACAATAGATTTAAAAGAAACTGGAGTGTACATGATAAATGGAAAGCAGGTTAAAAATGGAGAGGTAGTAAATTCTGTTAATACCGGCTATGCGATGCAGTATTCCCCAGAATATAAAATAAATAATGATAGTAGTAGCTTTGATAAATTTATTTCTTTTATTGATGGGGAAAACATTACAAATCCTAAAGAGGTTTTTGTTAAGCCTATGACAAATAAAAGTGGACATAGGGATATCACTACATTTTTAATTATCCTTGCGTTAATACTTTTTATGCTTGATATAGCATTTAGAAGGTTAAACTTAAGCTTAAATAAACTTAAGGCTA
This sequence comes from Clostridium sp., assembly GCF_051278035.1. GTDB lineage: Bacteria > Bacillota > Clostridia > Clostridiales > Clostridiaceae > Clostridium_AD. The sequence goes on along the minus strand of NZ_JBNMNU010000018.1, from coordinate 8,366 downwards.
TGTTTAGCAAAATAAATACTTCTGCTGTAGCCCTCGCTCAGCCTAGTGTAGATAAAATCAGAAAAAAATATAAAAAAGAGAAAAATAGTAATTATGAGGTGTTGGTAGAGGAGGATGTACAAGTAGAGAAAGTTATTGAGGAAGATCAGGAAAAAGTATCTGAAGAGAAAATCAGTATAAATAGCCTTGATACTAGTCAACTTTTAAAAAAGAAGAGGTTTAAAAAATAAATACAGTTTATCCCAGGGGTCTGACCCCAATGGGGTACTGAGTATATATATGATATAATCAGATATTATAATATTCTTAAAATGTGAATTGAGGGAAGCCGTTGTTTAAAATATAAAGCTTGGTTATAATATATAATAAGAGGAAAGTAATATATATACTAAATTGTGGAAAGGAGGAAATATATGAATACAATAGATTTGATAAAGATAGCAAATAAATATGCAAAGAATGAAGAATATAATTTTACTGGATATTTGATGTACAAGGACAAAAGAGTAGCTGAAATAAAAGACACAGAGTTTGTAAAGTCGTTGGATGATAATTTATTACCAGTAATAATGATAAATAAGAATGAAGGTTCTTTAGAAGCGTGGCTACAAACTAGAGTAATAGACACCCATAGGACAAATTCAAGGCAAATAAGGCGTAGATTAAGTGTCAGATCAGAGGTTCCTAAGGAGATAGTTATTAAAGCTAGGGCTATATGTATAACAGACAGTTATTGGCTAAAGTGGATGGATGAAGATATAACCTATAATGAAGTGAGAAGTAGGTTATCTGATGGGCTAAATACTATTGCTTTACACGGTAATGCTACAGAAATAAAATTTAATGATATAGATATAAGTCCTGAATTAACCAACATAGGAAGTTTTGAAAAATGCTGGAAGCTCATTGATGGATATTGGTATATGATAAAAAAGGGTACTTACAAGGAAAATTTCGCTGAAGTATTAATAGGAAACATTGCTATTACACTTGGATTTAATGCTGTTAAATATGAAGCGATTGAAGATGGAGCATTAGTTAAGTGCAAAGACTTTACTAATAATGGAGAAGTCGACTTCGAGCCAATGTTCAGCTTTGTTCGCGATTATTGGGAAATTGATGATTCTATAAGTATTATAAAAGAACTTGGTTATATAGAAGATTTTTTGAACATTACATTTATGGACGCATTGTGTTATAACATAGATAGACATACATTTAACTTTGGAATATTAAGAAAAGATGGAGAACCAGTAGGACTTGCACCAAATTTTGATAATAATTTAGGCTTATCAGGAGTTCTTAATAATAGTGGGTTAGAAAATACATGGTATTCAACAGCATTTACAAGAAATAATTATAAGCCTATATTAGAGGGGTATAATTATGATGTACCTAAGATTGATTTTGAAGAGATAAAGGAAATTATAAATGATACATTAAAAGGATTTCCGACGCTAAAGTTGGAATCGGGGTTTAGTGAAATTGTATTTAAAATAATAAAAAATAATTATGAAGAACTATTGTAATATTATAACTAAATATAAACCCGAATGGAATATGAAGAGGAGGAAATACATATGAGTAAGTTTTCAAATTTGCTCAGATTACTTATTTTATTAAAAAGTAATAAACGCATGAAAACAAAGAAAATTGCTAAGGATTTGGGCGTCAGCGAAAGAATGATCAGAAAATATATGAACGATTTAGCTGAAGCTAACGTAAATGTTGAATCTATTCCTGGACCCAATGGAGGTTATGAATTAATAGGCTATGATTATTTGCTTAATCTTGATATAAAGCCTGAGGAAGCTATTTCCCTAGAGATGGCAACTACATATCTTAAGCAATCTGATCACTTTGATTTGAATCTTCAGCTTGGAAATCTAAATGATAAAATTAAGATTCTAAACGAAAGAAGTAATCAATTAAAGGATTATTCAGATAATATTGTTATAAAACCAAAATCATCAGATTTGGATAAGGAAAGCAAATTTGAATTAGAAATACAAGCAGCATGTATTTCTAAGAAGAAATTACATATAAAATATTGTTCAGTATCTTCTGGAGAAACAGAAAGGATTATTTATCCCTATGGACTAGTAACAAGGAATAATTTTAAATATCTCATTGCCTACTGTGAGAATAGAGAATTAGAATTGACTTTTAAACTTATGAGGATAACGCAAGTAGAAGCATTGATGGATACTTTTGACTTACCAAGTTCTTTTAGTATTAAAGAATTTATGAAAAATCATCTAGGATTATTTCATGATGAAAATTATAATTTAAAACTATTAATTAAGAGGCCATTTTCCAAATCAGTAAGTGAAGGGTTATATGCTGCAAATCAAAAGATTAAATGGGTTGACGGGGAAAACATAATTTTTGAAGGCCAAATGAGTGGAAAGCCTGACATTATAAGATGGATTTTATCTATGCGTACTTCAGTTACAATTTTAGAGCCACAAGATTTAAAGGAAGAGATAAAAGAAGAATTAAGAAAGATGGTGGAAATAATTTGATTTTTTTCGGAGTAAGTCATAGGTGAAAATTTCCTATGGCTTTTTACGTTGGGATTTCAAATATTGCTTGTTAAATTGAAGAATATTGTCTATAATAAAGTTATAAGGAAAAAACGTGACACAAATAGTTCCTCAATTAATAAAATGCATTGCAATTAATAGAAAAAACTAAAAATTATGGTTATATATACCGGGTGTTTCTGGAGTGATAATATAAATTTAATGTTATTTTTAAACTATTCAACAAATTTTCTAGGAGAGTGAATATGAAAAAAAAAATAAAGTCTTTTTTGATATTACTTAAAAAATCGACTATATCTTTAACTGAGTTAGAAAACATATTCTTAGGTAACATTTCTTATGATATTTTAGCGACTAATATAAAGGAGCTAATTGTTGAGGGAGTACTTGAGGAAATTAGTCCTAAAGTTAATAATGGTAAAAGTGTACCACTTGCTTATAAGTTTAGAATTAAGCGTCATAAATTAAAAGAAGAACTAGTTGAAGAAATACAAAATATGAGATTGAAACTTGAACCTGAAATAAATTTAGAAGATTACTTTGTATTAAGTGAAGATACTTGGAGAATGGATTTACCCTATATTCTTAAGGTTAATGAGTATTTGAAAGAAAATAGGATTTTTGAAAAAGTAACTAATCAAGAACATTCTTATAATATTACTGGAGATGAAAAGTGGATTGATGAAAAGGGTGGTAGGAAGCTACTCGAGCGAATAAAACTTTGGAAAAAAATAGAAACACTAAGCGCTGGGGAGCCATTAATGCTTGCAGTGAACCCATATCAATGTTTAAAGGGGGAACATTTACATCTAATAGTTGAAAATAAAGCAACGTTTTATGCTCTGATGGATACTCTAAAAGAAACAGCTTTTTCATCATTAATTTTTGGGTCAGGTTGGAAGGTTGTATCTAATATTTCTATGCTAAGTAGGCAGTTAGGGTTAAAAGGAGAAAATAAATTATATTATTTTGGAGATTTAGACTATGAGGGTATAACCATATGGAATTCTTTAAACGAAAAGAGCCATTCTAAATTAGCCGTGGGATTCTATAAGGAGCTCTTGAAAAAGAATTATAGCTTTGGAAAAGAAAATCAGCAAAAAAATGAGAGAGCATTAACGCAGTTTCTTAAAGCTTTTACAGAGGAGGAGCAAGAGCAGATTAAAACACTTCTTGGTAATGGAGGGTATTATCCGCAAGAAGGTTTAAATAAATATGAACTTGACAATATATGGAGGAATAACATATGGGAGTAAACTTAAAAAGTATTACTGAAAATTATAGAGAAAGAATCCAAAGGCTAGCGTTGTTTGATACTTTATATAAGCTTGATAATAAAAAATCTAAAGATAATAGTGACAACCTTATTGATTATTTCAGTTTGGGGTTATTAACTTTACTATTTTTCTTTGAAAATATGTTGATACGAAATAAGAGAACAGGTGTAAAAGAATTGGCTGTATTCTTAATTGAATTAAATCAAGGTGAAATTGATTTAGAGCCTGAAGGCTTTGAAAAAATAGCAAGAACAATTATAGGAGTATTTCGCCCGGCTACCGGTAAGAGAAATACTAAAAGTTTTTATAATTGGGAAACAAGAACCCGGGAAAGTGTGCAATATTCTATTTTGAAAGCGGATAAAGCAGATTTAATCACTAATACTCAATACTACACATTGGATGATCAAGGATTAGAATTGATTTTTGCTACAAAAGAATATTTTAATGAGTTTCAGCTATCAATTAATCAGTTAGTTCTTAGAAAACAATTAGAAAAGGGTGAGTTTGTTGGAGCTCTTAGGCAAATTGATGAAATGAGCTTAGATGTTAAGAATTTGCAGGATCGTATGTTTAGAATAAAACATGAAATCCAAAGAAATATTGTATCTAATGAAACATTTGAGAGGTACAAGAGCATTATTGAAGATATTAATATGAGGCTTTACAGGGAAGATGAAGAATTTGATGAACTTCAATCTTTTGTTAGAGAGACAAAAGAGAAAATCGGAAACGATATGTCAAATGAAAAGGATCGTAAAACGTATGAATTAATATTGCAAATTGATAGAGGACTTGATCATGTTCATTATGAACATAGATTGTTACTTAAAGAAAGTATAATTTTAAAAACCTCAGCTCTTCAAGCAGCTCAAGAATCTCTTTATTATGTAGGAATAGATTCATTTAATTTTGATCAAGAGATTACAAGCAGAGTTTTTTCATCTCCACTTCCATTAGGATCAACCCGAATACTTATTGAACCTTTTTTATATTTAGAAAAACAGGAAAGTTGGTCTCCCCTTACGGTGTTTTCACAGCAGAGATTGGAAGCACGAGATAAGCTTGAAAAATCTAATGAGTTTTTTAAGGTAACAGGTGAAGAAGATAGAAAAGTAGAGTTGATGCTTTTAAGAGGTAATTTTAAGAGGATAATGGAAGTTGTACTAGTGGCAATGAAAGGGAAAAAAGAAATTACAATTGAGGGTGTGGTTGAAGACATAAGAGCTAGAAAATTAGATGAGTTTTTATTACATCGAAATTTTTATGATTTCTGGGTTATATTACATCAAAAGTCACCAATTCTCATTGATGATTCTGAAAAGTCAAAGGAAGACTTGTTTGGAGAAGTTTTAGGTTTGCTTGAGAATAAAGGTAAGGTAATAAAGGTTGAGGAAATAGGAATCATTTTAAAAATTACTGATAGGTATACCATAAGAAACATGAGATTAAGATTGGAGGATTTTAATGATAACTTATAACAATGAACAAGTAGTTCAGGCCTTTAAGCTGTATTCTATTTTAGCTATGAATACTTACGGAGATAAGGAATCCTTAAGGCTATATATGGCGGATGATCAGATAAGAGGGCTAGTGGACCAGTTTTCTAGAGAAGTGGACTGTACAATATTTACTTCTGGAGACTTTATATATATGATTCCAATTTCAAAGAACTCAATCTTTCATGTTTCAAATGAATTTTTGAAGAATACATATCTTCCATCTAAGGCTGTTAATCTTGATCTTTATCTTATGTATGTGTCCATTATCGTTTTATTGGGAGAGTTTTATGACAGTTATCAGACTACTGAGCCTACCAGAGATTTTCTGACAATTAGTGATTGGCTTGAAAGTTTAAATCAAAGAATTTTATCGCTTAAGGAACATGGTGATGAAAAGCTAAAAGAGATGGATAAAAATCTAGATTATAATTGGTCCACAATAGTTAAAAAGTGGGAGGATATGGACGATATTAAGGAAAAGGTTAAAGCTCAAGATGCTAGGACCAATAGTAGGAAAAGTTTTTTGAATATTGTAAAGCAGTTTTTAATAGCTCAGGAGCTAATCGTTGATATTGGGAATGAGGAATTAGAGCTTACTGAAAAGGCTAAGACCATAATACAAAGATATTATATGGAATATGATTACAATAGAGGAATACTCGATTTCATATATGAACTTGATCAGAAGAAAGGAGAGAAGTAGATGCCAGCAATTTCAAAAATAAGATTTACAAATGTAGTATATGAAAATGGTGAAAAGAGATATAATGATGATATTTTTCAATTTGATGGTCAAAATGCAGCTATTCTTTTAGAAAATGGAGGAGGAAAAACTGTATTTGTTCAAACTGCACTTCAGGCTATAATTCCACATGTGGAGGTAGCGGATAGAAAAATAAAAAATACGCTGATGCTAGAAAATAGTGCAGCACATATAGGCATTGAATGGATATTGAATGAACATCCAAGAAGATATGCAGTAACAGCAGTTACTTTATTCATTAACAAAGGCACTGTAGATTCACATAAATATGTTTATGAATATGAGGAGGATGACGATAACGGCATAGCTAAAATTCCCTTTGTTAGAGAAACTAGTAATGGTAATAAGAGACCTGCAACGAAAGAAGAAATGGGAGAATATTACTATGATATGAATCAAAATCGTATAAATGCACATACATTTAGTACAATAAGAAGTTATCATGAATACATTGAGGAAAATTTTAAAATAATTCCCTCGGAGTGGAGAAAAATAGCACTAATAAATGGATCAGAGGGTGACGTAGAGGCTTTTTTTGATGCTTGTCAAACTACTAATCAACTTGTAGATAATTTATTAATACCTGTAGTAGAAGAAGCACTAGCAGGAAACGGGACTAAAGAATTTATAGATACTTTTGAGAAGCAACGTGAACATTTTAAAAAACATAAACAGTTAAGGACAAGGATAGAAGAAAGTAAAAAAGTAGAGCAGCAGATAACGCAGTACGTTAAAGTTTTTGATGTTTTTGAGCAGGCAAACAATAAAATAGTTAACGCTAAAGAAAGAGCTAAAGCTATATATAATTTTACAAAGGAAGAGTTTATAGTTAATGAAAGAGGGATACTTGAGAATGAAAACTCTGACATAAAACTAGGAATTGAGTTAGAACTTTGTAATCAAAAACGAGCTTCCTATAAATTAGCTATTTTAGATAGACAGGTTGTTGAAGCACAAAATGTTTTTACAGCGGAAAATAATAAGTATACACAAGCAAAAAATGTATTTGAAGAAAAAAATATGAGGTTTAATAATCTAAAGGTTGCAAAACTCAAAAATGATATTAAAGAGCGCCAAGAAAAAACAGAGTATTTAACAAAACAGATAGAAGTTCTTGATAAAGATGAGGATATTATTGACCTTCAGGAAGATTTGCTACAAAACAGTAGTGAATTAAGAGGTTATTACCAGGAGCAAGAGCAGAAATTAATAAAGCAGGAGAATGTTATTGATAGTCAGATCAAAACTCAGAAGAATGAGTTAAAAGCACATAAAATTGAAAAAGAAGTTCTCAGAGCAGATGAAGAGGAACTTAAACATAATGAAACGAGAATAAAGACAGAAATAGAAATTTTAGAAAAAAGAATGAAAAAAATTGCCGGAGAAATCCTTGCGAGTCCGTTGCAGGAGAATGTAGAAGAAGAAAATGTAAAATGGAAAGCTAGATTAGAACGACTTGAGAAGAATATTTTTGATTATGATCAAAAATTAAAGAAGTTAGGGTCACAAAAGCAGAATTTAATAGCGGAAATAGATTTTTCTAGAGATCAACTTAATAAGTCTAGCAGAGAAGAAACAATCAAGGATGGAGAAGTAAATATTATTAGAGAAAAGCATGATATATTGCTAAACCGTATTAAAGAAATTAAGAATAATAGGGATTATTCAGATTCTCTTTATTCAAAACAAGAGAGTATTTTGCGGCAGTTAGAACTTAGAATAGAAAATCTAAAAAATGACCGAGAAAAATTACTCCTAAAGGAACGATTAGCTCATAGATATTTAGATGAGTATAAGGATAGTGAGTACTACACTGGAGAGCCACTAATTGAAAATTGGATCAGCAGTTGGGGGAATGGTTTTAAATACATAGAAAGTGGAACGAAGTATATTCAAAGGGTAGCAAAAAGTACTGGAAAAACAGAAGGAGATTTATATCAAATCTATCCATATTGGTCCGTAACCATAATTGTGTTTGATACTGAATTAGAAAAATTAAAAGAGAAGGTATGCAAACATAATAATGAAATTAGCGCTCCGATTTTTATAATGACAGAAAAAGAAGCACTCAGTTGTATAAAAGGAGAAATAGAAAAGGATTCAATGAAGATTTTCCCATTATTGTGGCAAGACAATCTATTTCAAAAATTATTTGAAAGTTGGAAAAATGAAATTGAATTTAAGGCTAAGGATGTAACAAATGACCGCGAGGAAAAAGAAAAAGAATGTACCATTTGGACCGATTTATTAAGGGACGTGAGAGGGTTTTATGACAGTT